>JAFTLK010000126.1 GCA_017455975.1 Clostridia bacterium
AGGGGTTCTCCGAGACGCTGTTTGATTACATCGACGCAAAAGGCATGACCGACGTGGAGTGCTACAAGCGCGCAAACATCGACCGCAAGACCTTTTCCAAGATCAAATGCGCAAAAAATTACCGACCGAGCAAGCAGACCGTTCTCTCGTTTGCAATCGCTCTCCGCCTCACCCCTGCTGAGACCGATCACCTGCTCAACACCGTCGGCATGTCTCTGTCGCACAGCAGCAAGTTTGATCTGATCGTCGAATATTTCATCAAAAACGGAAACTATGATATTTTTGAGATCAATGAAACGCTGTTTCAGTTTGATCAGATGCTGCTGGGCGTATAAGACAGGCACGATACCGCAGCAGAGCATAACAAAAGGGCCGCCGCACAAGATGTGCAGCAGCCCTTGAATTTTATTCTGTTATCTTGCCATTTCGTAAACGAGATCGTACAGATCCTTGATCTGGCTCTCACGCATCTTGCAGAATGCTTCCATCTCTTCGCGTTCTTTGGGATCCAATGCCGCGATCTGTTCGTCGGTCAGCTTCTTCTTGTACATGCGGTCGATGTTCTGTGCGTAGTTGATGTCGTAGGTAACGATGTCGTAGCCGCGCTGGCAGACAACGACGTTGCTCTGACCCTCAAGCAGACATTCAACAGCCTTCTGACCCATTCTGGACGCAGCAAGACGGTCCTCAAGGGTCGGTCTGCCGCCGCGCTGGACGTGACCGAGACGGGTGAAGCGGGATTCGATGCCGGTAGCGGCTTCGATGCGCTTGGTCAGCTGCTCGGCATAGTCGCCGTTGCCTTCCGCAACGATGACGATGAAGCAGTGCTTGCCGGAGTTCTTTTCTTCGATCAGACGTGCAAAGCATGCCTCTTCATCGAAGGGAAGCTCATTGATGCAGACAGCGGATGCGCCGCAGGCGACTGCGGTACGCAGTGCGATATGACCGGCGTTTCTGCCCATGACCTCAACAACACTGCAGCGGTCGTGAGAGTCACAGGTGTCACGCAGACGGTCGCACATTTCAACAACGGTATTCATCGCGGTATCGAAGCCGATGCAGTAGTCGGTCGCGGTGACGTCGTTGTCGATGGAGCCGGGAATGCCGATGGTCGGCAGACCGCGGTTGGATAAGTCGGTTGCACCGCGGAAGGTACCGTCGCCGCCGATGGCGATGACACCGTCGATGCCGCGGTTCTTACAGTTGGCAATCGCCTTCTGCATACCTTCTTCATAGCGGAATTCGTCGCAGCGTGCAGAGTACAGGAATGTACCGCCGCGGCCGATGATATTGGAAACGTGACGGGGTGCGAGCACCTTCATGTCGTCGTCGATCATACCCTTATAGCCGCCGTAGATACCGACAACCTCAACACCTTTATCAAGTGCGGTACGGACAACCGCGCGGACAGCCGCATTCATACCGGGCGCGTCGCCGCCGGAGGTCAGTACACCGATTCTTCTGAACTTTTCCATGGTAAATTTCCTCTTTTTCTTATAATACTTCATAGCTCTGTGCTGCAGGACGGTAAAACACGCATCCGGCCGTATGGAAGCCGGGCTGAGCACAGAACGGACGGTTCCGATAACATCGGAAAAATCAATCGTAAAAATAAGCCGGGGAATGCAGCGATTCCTTACGCAATACATCCCGAGTGAAAATATTTTTCACTCTATATTTTACCACATATCATCAGAAAAATCAAGGGGTTTGGGCAAAATTCCTTTGATTTCGGTAAAAATTTAACGAAATTGAGGGTTGTTTTGTCATTCTGTGTAAGGCGGGGGACATGGGTTTGCTCAACCCTTGTAATGGCGGTATTTTTCAACGGCATCGAGCACCGCCGCCATGTTTTCAAGCGGCATATCGTAGTTGAATTCGACATTCAGACCGAGACCGCCTGCCGGCAGGTACAGCGCTTCGACGCATTCGCCGACATGGTCAAACAGCTGCGAGCGGGTCGCAAGGGGGAACATCTGACGGTCGAGATCGAGGTTGATGGTGATGGTCTGCTCACGGCGGCAGACGCGGACGAGGTTGTCAAGGCCGTTTGCGCGGAACTGCGGATTGATGATATCGACACCGCAGGCAACCAGATCCGGCATGATCTCGTGAATGCAGCCGTCGGTGTGCATATAGATGATCTGATCGGGCTTATAGGCCTTGATCATACCGTAGAGCTTGCGGTAGCAGGGGCCGAGATACTTACGCCACTTTTCCGCACCGATGGCAAGTCCCTGCTGCATGCCGAGGTCATCGCCGAAATAGACGATATCCGCCATATGCGGAAGGATCGCGGCAACCTGATACAGATTGTATTCGAGTACCTTGTCAATGAGGACACGGATTGTCTCGCCCTCCTCCGCAAAGTAGATCATCGCATCCTCAAAGCCGCAGAGGTCGAGCAGACGCAGGTACATAAAGCCGTGCGGAAGCCGTCCGGTGCGGTTATCGGGAATCTTCAGCGTATAGACATCCTCCTCACACTTCAGCGGATGTCCTGTGACGATGGCTTCGTTGCCGTCGCAGACATTGCTCCACACGCAGTTCCACTCATCAATGAAAATACCCTTACGGTAGCTGGGCGGCAGCTGCTCGATGATCTTTGTCAGATCCTTTTTCATGCCGCCGAAAAACTGCGGATAATCGTCAACCAGACGCTGCAGCTCTTCTCCGTATTTCAGCCATGCGGCAGGAAGAATGCTGATGTCGACCGGAATGGTGTCGGGATACTGCATCCGACAGGCTTGTATCAGATTGGACATGGATATCACACTCGTTTCTGTGGAAACGCCTTTCTTCTGACAGAATCAGTTTCATATCTATATTATAGCAGAAATGCACGGAAAAAGCAAGAGAACGGAAGAATTTGGATGTCTGAAACCGTATGACCGGCAGAATGCTCTGCTGTGTTTTGTTATTTTGCTTACAGATGATCCTCATACCGTTCCGCCGTGATGCGGCCGTCATTGACATGCAGGCGGCAGATACGTGCGGTACGGCGCTCATCGTAGCCACGGGAGGTCTTATTTCGGTAATCGCGGCCATGGTAGATGGCGTAATATGCTCCGTCTGTGCAAATGACGCTGTGATGTCCCGTGCCCTCCTCAAATTCGTTTGCGATCAGCACGGGGGAAAAGGCATCGCCGTTTTTGACCTTGACAAAGTCGACCTTCGTCAGATCCTGCTCGTCTGTATGTGCGGCGGCATAGCCGATGTGGTACGTTTCGTCCTGGAAGCAGCCTGCGCTGTACATCAGATACTGCCAGCCGCCGCAGCTGAACCAGAACGGTCCCTCGAGCGTATACCAGTTATGACCGTTCACACATTTCGGCGTGAACTTTTCCTCATCAAACTCCGGGGTCAGCAGCTCACGCGGGTTATGCGCCGGGGTATACGGGTCGAGGAAGCGGTCGACAAAAACGCGCGTGCCGACCAGCGCACAATCGGTGTTGTCCTCGGCGTAGAACAGAAACAGCCCCGCGTCGGTTTTCACCATATGCGAATCGATGGAGAAGCGGTCGTAAAGGCAGACCTCATCGGTGAACGGGCCGAGCGGATGGGCGGCTCTTGCCGCGTGCAGAAACTGAAAATTGCCGTTGCGCTCGCAGGAGACGTACATGTAATAGGTATCGCCGAGACGGATGACCGACGGTGCCCAATAGCTGTGCGCATCGGCAAAGGCTGCCGCGATGCCGCGGTACTGCCACTGTCCCATCAGAGCATCGCAGGTATAGACCTCCACGCCGTCGCCTGCCGTTACATAGAGATAGAATGTGCCGGCATCCTCAAAAATAAACGGATCGGGCTGTGTTTTGTCCTTGACATTAAATGAGAGCTTCATGATCGGTTTCTCCTTTTCGCGTGCAAAAAACGGCTCTCCGCATTTGCGGAAAACCGTTTTGCATATGGTTGTGATGAATTACTTTGCGGATGCGTATGCGTAGTCCTCGCTGATTTCATCGGACGGTGCCTTTGTCAGCAGGGAAACAATGACGATGACGATGCTGGAGAGCAGGAATGCCGGTGCCAGCTCATAGACGGCGAAGAAGCCGCCGAGGGGCGCGACAAAGAAGTTCCAGACGACAGCGACAACACCGCCGGTCACCATGCCGGCAACAGCACCGGCATACGTGGTACGCTTCCAGAACAGCGAGAACAGCATCAGCGGACCGAAGGTCGCACCGAGACCTGCCCATGCGAAGTCAACGATGGAGAAGATGACCTGGTTGCCGCCCGTTGCAACGAGCATCGCAAACAGCATGATGACAACGAGGATGATACGGGTGAAGGTCATGACCTGCTTGTCGGTCGCATTCTTCTTGAAGACGCCGTGGTAGACGTTTTCTGCGATCGCGGATGCGGAGATCAGCAGGTAGGAGTCGGAGGAGGAGATGGCTGCTGCGAGAATGCCCGCACAGACGAGACCTGCGAGGATTGCCGGCAGCATATTTGTCGTCATGAGGATGAAGATGTTTTCCGTATGACCTGCGCCGTATTCCGCATATGCACCGGGATACAGGTTACGGCCGATGATACCGATGAGGATCGCCGCAGTCAGGGAGATGACGACCCAGACAGTCGCAACACGGCGGGAGAGGGTGAGTTCCTTTTCGTCACGGATGGCCATGAAGCGGAGCAGAACCTGCGGCATACCGAAGTAACCGAGACCCCAGACGAGACCCGAGAGGATCGGAATGAAGCCCATGGGTGCGGCGTCGCCCCAGATGGGAAGACCCGCTTCATCGATGCCGGTCTGCGTTGCCTTTTCAAACAGGGAGAGGAAACCGGGGATCTCCTTGGAGTTTTCAAGGATCGCGCCGACACCGCCTGCATTGACGGTACCGATGGCCAGCACGCAGACGAGGGCGATGACCATGACGATGGCCTGCATGAAGTCGGATGCGGATTCACCGAGGAAGCCGCCGAGGAACGTGTACGCAAGAACGAAGACAGCCGCGATCACGACCATCAGCTCATAGGAGGTGCCGAACAGCTGCGAGAACAGCTTGCCGCATGCCATGAGGCAGGAGCCGGCATACGGGGTGAAGAACACGATGATGAGCAGGGAGGCGATGATCAGAAGGAGCTTGTTCTTCTCGTGGAAGCGCTTGGAGAAGAAGTCGGGAATGGTGATCGCGCCGATGCGCTCGGAATAGCGGCGCAGACGCTTACTGACGATGAGCCAGTTGAGGTAGGTACCGAGTGCCAGACCGATGGCAGTCCAGCCTGCGTCGGCAAGACCGCTCCAGTATGCCAGACCCGGAAGACCCATCAGGAGCCAGCCGGACATGTCAGAGGCTTCCGCACTCATTGCGGAGACCCACGGGCCGAGTGTGCGGCCGCCGATGAAGTAGGATTCGGCATTCTTGTTTGCACGCTTGGAGCACCAGATGCCGATTGCGATGACCGCCGACATATAGAGGACGATCGAAATTAAGTATTGGATAGTCATAAATTTTTCCTTTCCATGGAATTTGTATCCAATTATATCATAAAAAACGGATATTGTCAATTCTTCTGTGAAAATATACGAAAAAAACGAAAGAAAATACAATAATTTCGCAACAAATTTGTGTCTCAACATATTAAAATTTCAAAAAAGCCTTTTCAAAGCATTGAAACTGTGATATAATGAAGAAAAACAAACGACAGGATGTGATCTTTGATGTTTGAAACTAAATTTGCCGCGGCGATGGATGCCTATGAAGCCTTCTGGAATCATACCTCCATTGGACGTCCGATCCTCAATCTGAGCAGCTGTTCCGATTGGAGCTGGCGGCGCGAACCGCAGACGCTGGAGCAGAAGTGGCTGGATGAGGAGCTGATCTATGCAAATGCCCGCGGACTTGCCGCGCATTCCCGGTATGTCGCCGAGGGTGTACCGAATCTGTTTGCCAATCTCGGCCCCGGCATGCTTGCCGCATGCATCGGCGGCAGCTATAAGCTGGCACCGAACACCGTCTGGTTTGACCAGAACCCGATCATCCGCGATTGGGACGATATGCCGCAGATCCGGTTTGATGAAAACAGCGCGCTGTGGCAGCATCTTGAGCGCATTCAGAAGCGGTGTCTGCCCGACGGCGGTTTTTCCGTGTCCATCACCGATCTCGGCGGCATCATGGACATCTCGGCATCCCTGCGCGGCACGGAGAATCTGCTCTATGACCTCTACGACTACCCCGAGGAGGTCATCGCGCTGAACCGGCATGTCCGTGACATCTGGCTGGAGGCCTTTGACCGTCAGGCGGCGCTTGTGTCCTCGACCGGACTTCCGTACAACAACTGGATGAGCATTCCCTCCCGGAAGCCGTGGTTCCCGATCCAGTGCGACTTCTGTGCGATGATCTCCCCGAAGCAGTTTGCGCAGTTTGTGCTTGACGACCTCGTCGCGCAGACCGAGCATCTGCCGCGCTCCATCTACCACCTCGACGGTCCTGGCGAGATCCCGCACCTCGATATGCTGCTCGATATCCCGCGTCTCTGCGGTATCCAGTGGACCTCGGGCGACGGAAAGCCCGCGCTCACCGACCCGTGCTGGTTTGATATGTACAAAAAGATCCAGGACAAAAAGAAGAATCTTGTCCTGCTCGGTCCGGTCACCCCGCACGATCTGCCGGGCATCGAACGTCTCTGCAAGACGCTCGACCCGACGGGACTGTACATGTCCGGCTGGTACACCGATCAGGCGGAGGGCGAATACATCGTCGAATGCATTGAGAAGTGGTGCAGCTGATACAGACAAATCCATAAAAGACGCGCCTGCTGTAAGCCGATTGACTTGCAGCAGGCGTTTTGGTTTGTATTTATCTGTTTTTTCTGCGGAGGCTGCGGCGCTGTTTTGGGTGCCGGCACAGCTTTTCACGGCAGTTTTCGCAGCGCAGGCATGCGTTTGTCCGGTCGGTGAAGTGTGATATCAGCCCTCGTAGTTTTCAAAGAAATCGATAACCGTTTCGTAACGCTTGGTGATCTTCTTTTCTTCCTTTGCGTATGCAGACTCGAAGTTGGTATTCTGTTCGCGGACGAGCTTTTCCAGCATGAAGCAGGGACCCTCCCAGCCGTCGTAAACATAACCGAAGTCGAAGATACGGCTGTTGACGATGAGGTCGAGCATTGCGACGGATTCCATGTCACGGGTTGCTTTGACCTTCAGTGCAACGTCATAATATGCCGGGGTGACGAGCTTCCAGGATTCTGCGTTGAGCACCTCGGTGACAGCACCGATCATCTCGAGCTTGGAAGCGGTTGTCGGGACGGCGAGTGCCTGATGGGAGCCGTCGACCATGGTGAAGTAGTCCTCCTGTGCTTCGTCCCACTTCGGGTAGGGCAGGAAGCCCATATCGTCGTCAAGGTCAGCCGTTGCCCAAAGGGATGCACCGATGTTGCCGGTTGCAAAGACGGCGCGTCCGTTGGAGAAGGTATTGATACCGTAGTTCCAGCCGCTGTTGTCTGTGGCGATACCGTCATACGAGTTGAACGCCGTGACCAGCTTGGCAACGATGTCATTGATCTTTGCGGACTTGTAAGCGTATACGAGCTTATCGCCCTCACGACGGAAGACGGGGTTGTCAAATGCCCACAGGAATGCGTCCATCGCGGAACGGCTGCAGGATGCGTAACCGAACAGGTCTTCCGCATCGACGGCACCGTTGGCGTTGAGGTCAGAGTGAATGTCCTTTGCGATGCTGATGATGTAGTCGATGGTCCACTTGCCCTCATTGACAACGTCATACATATCGGGCAGGTCTTAGTCGGAGGCAAGGGATTTGTTATAGAACTTACAATAGGTACCGGACAGCGCGGTTACGATAAAGTCACCGACAGCCAGCGGTGCAACACCGTCATAGGTCAGATCACGCGCGGTGGATTCCGACCACCAGGGCTTGGAAAAATCGATGTTCGGGATGTCGTACCAGTTCAAGAACAGGTCATTGATGGCAAGTCTTCCGGCTTCGACCACGTGCATGGCAACGAGGTCAATGGCATCGTCGCCGGCGCTGACAAGGCTGTTCAGATACTTGGAGGTTTCGGCGTAGGAATCGTCGTAGACAACTTCCATCGTGAAGTTGAAGCGTTCCTGTACACGGGAGTTGCGGCGGAAGATCGCGTCGTCAACAACGTCGCCGGTTTCGGCCTCGAGCCAGTAATAGCTGGTCTGACCGTCGGATGTGACAATGCGGAAGGAATCGCCGCCGAAGTCCTTGGTTTCAACGCCGTCGTCAACGAGCTTACGTGCTTCCAGCGCGTCGGCAGGCTCGGTAACAGCTTCGGTGACGGAGGCGGTATCCGTTGCGCCCGTATCGGTTGTGGTGGTGTCGTCACCGCCGCAGGAGGTCATGACAGCGGGGACAAGGGTCAGAGCCGCGAGAAGAAACGCGGCAATGCGGGTCTTTTTCATGGTAAATCTCCTTACATATTATGGTGCCGTTTGGCAAAAATTTTTTAGTATTATATCAGATTTTTCGGTGAATGTCAAGGGAAACGGGACATTTTTTGTGCAGGGAAAACAAAAATGGGGCTGTTGCATTTAGAACAATGTGCAAAAACTCCCTCCGGCTCACCGAAGGTGAGCCACCTCCCTCGGCAGAGGGAGGCTTATTTTAGGCTCCCTCTAACGCATCAATCCAGGGATTGATGCCGGGAGCTGTCAAAAAAAGACGCAGATGCGTCTTTTTTTGACTGAGGGAGTTATCATTTGTACAATGATTTATGAAATGCAACAGCCCCACGGGATTTTATGATGAGCATCAGCCCTCGTAGTTTTCAAAGAATTCGACGACTTCTTCGTAGTGCTTGACGATGGCTTTTTCCTTTTCTGCGTAAGTGGATTCAAAGTCGGTGTTCTTCTGCGCGACGAAATCGGAGAGGAGGAAAGAGGGACCTTCCCAACCGTCATAAATGTAACCGAAGTCGAACTTACGGCTGTTGACGACCATATCGATCATTTCAACCGATTCGGCATCACGGGTGGCCTTGACCTTGAGGGCAACGTCATAGTATGCCGGGATGACGGTCTTCCACGATTCCGCGTTGAGAACCTCGGTAACCGCACCGACCATATCGGTATTGACAACGGTGGTCGGGACAGCGAGTGCCTGATGGGAGCCATCGACGAGCGTATGGTATTCAGCCTGCGCTTCATCCCACTTCGGGTAGGGCAGGAAGCCGAAGTCGTCCTTCATGTCGGCAAGTGCGGTCAGAGAATGCTTGAGCATCGCGTGCGCAAAAATGGCACGGGAATCTGCAAATACGTCACGTCCGTAGTTCCAGCTTGCACCGAAGTCCGTCGAAATACCATGATAATTGGAGAAGGTATCGACGAGCTTGGCAACAATGTCGTTCATTTTCTCTGTTTTATAGGAATAGATGAGCTTATCGTCGCGGCGGGTGAAAATGGGGTTGTCAAACGCCCAGAGGTAAGCTCCGACGTTGGAGCGTGTATCGGAAGCAAAGCCGAAGAAGTCCTCGGAGTCGACCTGACCGTTGCCGTTTAAGTCATTGTAAATGTCCTTTGTGGTCTTGACAAGATAGTCGATGGTCCACTTGCCGTCACGGACGACCTGATAGATATCGGGGAGGTCGTAGTTTTCCGCCAAGGTCTTGTTGAAGAACGTACAGTAGGTGCTGGCCATTGCGGAGAGAACAAAGTCACCGATGGCAACCGGAGCAACACCGTTGTAGGACAGATCCTCCTTGGAGGACTGGGACCACCACGGCTGATCGAAATTGATATGCGGGATATCATACCAGTTATAGAAGTAGTTCTGCAGACCAAGCAGACCGCATTCGACTGCATGCATGGCAACAAGCTCAATGGCATCGTCACCGGCGGAGACAAGGGAGGTGATATGCTTGGAGGTGTCCCAGTATTCCTTGTCGAAGGTGATCTGCAGATCGATGTTGAAGCGTTCTTCAACACGGGAGTTGCGGCGGAAGATCGCGTCATCGACGACCTCGCCGGTCTCTGCATCAAGGTAGTAATAGCTTGTCTGACCGTCGCTTGTGACGATACGGAACGGTACACCGCCGAAGTCAACGGTCTCAACGCCGTCGTCAACGAGCAGACGGGCATCGAGTACGTCGGCAGGCTCTGTCGTGGCGTCGGTAACAGCCGCGGTATCCTTTGCATCGGTTTCGGCTGTGGTGGTGTCATCGCCGCCGCAGGAGGTCATCGCCGCAGGAATGAGTGTGAGCGCCGCCAGAAGCAGCGCGGCAATGCGGGTCTTGTTCATGATGGTACTCCTTTTCATGAAAATCAGATTTTTTCCATATTATAACAGATAATCCCGGTTCTGTCAATGGATTATGGGACGTTTTCGGTGCAGTTCAGCGTTTTTTCGCCGATTCGGAAAACAGCACCGCGCCGAAGTATGTAACCGTGTCCGCGCCGCCGTAATACTGCATTCCGGCCGCCGCGGCAAGCTCGGAAACGATGAAGCCATACCCCTCAATGGAGTGGCACAGCAGATCGGGGAAGCGGCAGGGCGCATCGGGATAGGTGCAGTGTGCACAACGCCCGCAGCCTTCGTTTGACAGAAGAAAGAAGCGGTCGGTGATGGGGGAGAGGGCGGTGCGGAGTGCATCGATGTCATCCTTGAATGCATGCATCGCCCGGCGCATGCCCTCAAAATCAAAAGAATCCTCCAGCGTATAGCAGTGCGAGATGAGCATCACGGATGCGTACTGCTCCACGCGGGCGCGGCATTCGTCAAGCGTACCGAGCGCCGGCGGACATGCCCACGAGGTATGATAGCTGCGGCAGGCATTGCCCTCACACAGTGCCCGGATCTCCGGATGAAACACAAGGGATGTGCGCGGTACCGCACCGCATGCGGTAAAGCCGGTTTTGAGGACGGCTTCGCGGATCTGTTCGTGCAGCGTCATGGCATCAGGCCTCACTGTGCGCCGTCCTGTTCTGCAATCACCTGTGTGCGGACGGCTTCATTGCGTTCCGTGAGAGCGGAGCCGATGTGCAGCATGGCAAAATAGCCGAGTGCGGTGAGCAGAGCGAGTTCAAAAAACGGCTGGACGAGCGTGATCCAGTCCCAGATGTCGCCCGGTGCGCCGACGCGGTCGATCTCCGAGATCATATTCGTGACGGCGGGCACAAACCGGAAGAAGAACAGAAGTCCCGTCATCCAGAAATACAGACGGCGCAGGACGTTTTTCCGACGCACGGGGGCGGGTTCTTCGGTGATGCCGACCTGCAGACGGGTGTCACCGTCCGGCGCTTGTGCCGAGGCAGTATATGCACCGGGATTGCGGCGGAAGCTCTGCCCCCGGACACGCTTTTGGCGCTGGAAGGCGGTACGCAGCATCGCGCACAGAAAGACCAGACACAGGCAGGTGAACAGCGACAGAAAATAGTTGGTCGCCCAGTAGGCAATGTAGTAGCCGGGGTTATTTTTGATCGCGGCCGTGCCGGAGAGATAGATGAATTCCGCGATGCCCGATGCGTATGAAAGCGTTGCGGACACGAGGATGAGCAAAATCGGCAGGCCGGATTTGCGGATTCCGTAGCGCATGACGGAATAGCCGAGGATGCCGTAGGAGGCACTCTGATATACATAGGAGAGGATCAGCACGAGGTAGTAGAGCATCCATTGCAGCACGGTGACGGCGGTCGTCGGGTAGAAGACCGCGATGTAGGTGTCGACATAGACACAGAGTGCGCGCAGCACCACGTCGACGATGAGCGGAGCGGCGATCATGCAGAGCAGGGAGGCGATGCGGATTGAGCGGAGCATTCTGCTTTCTGCGGCAGATGCGGCACGGCTTTTTTGGGCTGCGTCGGGTTTGATGGCGGGTGTTTGTTTGTTCATATCAAATTTCCTGTTTGTGTTTTTGTGCGTCCAGATAATTCTGCAGAATGATCTGGGCGGAGAGTGTGTCGATGACGGTCTTGCGCTTGCCGGAGCGGATATTCGTTTCGTTGAGGATCCGGTGCGCCGCGGCGGTCGACAGCCGCTCATCGAACTTGACGATCGGGATGTCGGTCATCCCGCCGAGCAGCTCGACAAAGTACCCGATCTTTTCTGCGCGCGGTCCGAGCGTGCCGTTCATGTTGATCGGGTTGCCGATGACGATCAGCCCGACGTCGTATTCCTTTGCCGCCGCCAGAATTTCTTCGGCGATCTTCGGCATGTGACCGGATTTGATGTATCCGATGCCGCCGGCGAGAAAGCCGAGCGCGTCCGATACGGCAAGTCCGGTTCTGGCGTCTCCGAGATCGACGCCGAGGATGCGTTTTTGTGCAGTCATATTAATAACCATGGCTTTCGCTTGTCGAAAGCCTACCTTTCTGGAATTTCGTCCCGAAATTCGGGAATTCCGGGGCTGGTTTTGCGAAGCAAAATCGATGTAGTAAAACATCGAAAGCCTCAAAACCCGCGTGAAAAATTGATTTTTCACGCTAGTCCTCTTTCCTTGGATGTGAGATCAGTTTCCGGTGTCGGGGGCATCTGAATCCGCGTCTGCGGTGTGCGGGAAATCCGAGCTGCGCAGGATGAGCTTTTTGATGTGCTTGTAGGGCGGGTGGGATGCGTTGACACCTGTGACGACCTCAAGCAAAAGTGCCTTTGCGCGTGCGGTATCGGCCTCGGAGAGCATGGCGGGATCGGTTTCGGGCGGGAGGCCGAGTGCATCGGCAAGCAGCTGCCGGTCCGGCGCGATCGCGGCACAGAGCACGCCTGTCCCCTCCTGCTCCTCATAGACGCGGCAGTCATGGACGAGCGGATGACGGCAGAAATAAGACTCCAGCTCCGCAGGGTAGATCTTTTTGCCGGTCGGGGAGAGGATTATGTCTGTATTGCGGCCCGTGATGCGGTAGGCACCGCTCTCTGTCCGGCGGGCAAGCACACCCGTGGAGAGCCATCCGTTTTGCAGAACCGCCGCCGTTGCCGCCTCATCCCGGTAATAGCCGAGCATGACAGAGGGGCCGCGGACATACATCATACCGATGCCGTCCTCATCGGGGTTGTCGATGCGCACCTCGCTGCCGGGCAGCGGGAAGCCGTTGTCGTCGGGGCTGCGGTATTTGTCGGTGTGCGAGAGGATGATGGGCGCGGCCTCGGTAAGCCCGAAGCCCGTATAGACCGCATAGCCGAACTGTTCAAACAGACGGAAGATCTCCGCGGAGAGCGGGGCTCCGCCGACCGCAACGGCACGCAGACGGCCGCCCATGAAGGAATGCACCGTCGAGAAGATCGCACGGCGCGATTTTTCTGCCGTGGTGCGGGAGAGATGGCCGACCGTGTGAGAAACAACGCCGGTCGCCGCGCGCTGGACACCGAGCAGAAGTTTTCCGCCGCGTGCTCCGGCATAGCCCTTTTCGACAAACCGTGCCATAAATTCAAGCACCGCAGGAACGGTGACAAGGACGGTCGGTCGGAACAGTGCCAGGTCAGAGGGCATATGGCGGATGCCGTCGCCGAACGCGATGCACGCGCCGCTGTACAGCATCGCAAGATGCATTGTGCATTCATAGCTCTGGAAGAGCGGCAGATGGGAGAGCATGCGGTCGGTCTCGCGCAGCTTCACTGTTTTGCAAAGGGCTGTGACATTCGCGCAGATGCCTCGCTGGGAGAGGAGAATGCCGCGCGCGATGCCGGGGGTACCGCAGGTATAGAGAAGCACACCGGGCGCATCCGCATCGGCTGTATGGTTTTCATAGGAACGGCTGCCGGCCTGCCGCAGGGCATCCCCGCGGGAGAGATAAAGATCGGTGTCCGACAACGGCAGCCTCAGTATGCGGTCGTCGTCGATCGCATCGGCCTTTGCACGGACATCGTCGCCGTAGAGGATCGCCGCGCATCCGGCATCTGCAAGCTGATACGCCATTTCGTCGGCGCGCAGATCGCGGTCGATCGGCACGATCATGCCGCAGCCGCAGCCGATGGCGAGATACGCGATCTCCCATTCATACGAGTTTTTGCCGCAGACGGCAACGGGTCTGTTCTGCAGCCCCATGGCGCACAGATACGTCGCCAGATTCCGGACATCGCGGGCGGCATCGGCATAGGTGCGGCAGGCAATGCCGTCCGGTGCGGCGGGATCACGCCACATGAAGGCAATGTTGTCGGCGAAGCGCGTCTCGATGCCGTCAAGCAGAGCACGGAACTGTGCTGCATCCCATGTCGGGTATTCGGCTGTATGTTTCATTCGATTCACATCGGCGGTTCCGTGATATATAACGCGGAACGCCCTCTCCTTTCCGGACATATAAATTGCATTTGATACATATCAGTATAGCACGGAAATGTGACAGAATCATGAATATCGCCGGATGTTTGCGCAATTTCGGCACAGGATTTGACGCGTTTACAATTTTTTTGAAAAATTCCCAGAATCCACTTGACAAACAGAACCGTTTATGGTATAATAATCATGTTGTCAAGCAACAGCGACTAAAACATACGGAGAAGTCGCGTAGTTGGTCGAGCGCGCGCGACTGGAAATCGCGTAACTACCAAAAATAGTTCGAGAGTTCGAATCTCTCCTTCTCCGCCAAAAACGAAGGTGACCAAACG
>JAFTLK010000010.1 GCA_017455975.1 Clostridia bacterium
TCGCAGATCGGTACGTATGCGGCGTATAAGTATGAGAGAAGACGGCTTATGACTCCAAAACCGAAAGTGAGGATCACTTATGACCAACCGTGACAAATTCGGATATCAGCCGATTCCGCTGTGCGATGGACATATTCACATCACGTTTGCACATCCCGTCGATACGACTGTAAAAATTCTCGATGATACAATGACATGGTATGACTGTGAGCGCATTGCGATTCTCGGTCTTCAGCAGGATTCCAAAAACACCGCCGATCCCGGCAACAATCTGAAAGCACTGTACTGCAAATCCCGGCTGAACGAGACATACCCCGACAGACGCGTGTATGCATTCAGCGGCATCTATCATTACTACGATGTACGTGATACGGCGGAGGGCTATCTCGCACAGGCAAAAGCACTGTGGGAGATGGGCTTTGACGGCGTGAAGATTCTGGACGGCAAGCCCAAAATGCGCAAAAACCTCGGACGGCGGCTCGATGATCCGATCTTCGATCCGTTTTACGCCTATTTGCAGGAGCACGACATTCCCGTGACGATGCATCTCGGCGATCCGCCCGAATACTGGGACATCAATAAGATCTCCGAATACGCACTTAAGGTTGGCTGGTACTGCGACGAGACCTACCCGACACTGGAGGAAATGCGCGGGGAGGTACTCGGCATTCTCGATAAGTTCCCGCGTCTGCGGCTGACCATGGCGCACTTTTTCTTCTTATCGCAGAATCTGGAAGCGTGTGCCGATCTGTTTACGCGATATCCGACGCTTTGCTTTGATCTGACGCCGGGCGGTGAAATGTTTGAAAATTTCTCAAAACGCCCCGATGACTGGCGTGCGTTCTTTATCCGTTTTGCCGACCGCATTTCCCTCGGTACGGATACCTATAATTACGATCTGCACGACAATCCCGCAGACTACGGAAACGGTGCCGACCTCGCACGCACCAATCTTGTCCGCAAATATCTGGAATGGCGTGAACCGTTTACACACCCGTGGTACGGTACGCTGAATCCGCTGGGGTTGGATACGGATACCTTAACGAAAATCTATCGCGGCAGCATGATCCACAGGCTCGGTGAACCGCGCATGATCCATTTCTCTGCCGCCGCTGACAATCTCGCAGAAATGCGCAAACTGCACGACAGTGGTGTTCTGAGCGGCGACACCGAGGAAAGCAAGCTGCTCGAAAGACAAAATTTTGACACCATGATGACATATTTTCAGAAAGGAAATGACCAATAACTATGGATAACAAAACTTGGTTCAAACAGGCAAAATACGGCATGATGATCCACTGGGGTCTCTATTCCCTGCCGGCAGGCGAATGGAAGGGACAGCGCATGGAGGACATCGGCGAGTGGGCACAGCAGTTCTTCCGTATCCCCAACGCCGAATACCACAAGTTAGCCTCCGTCTTCAACCCGATCCTCTTTGATGCCGAGGAATGGGTGAAGCTTGCAAAGGATGCCGGCATGAATTACATGGTCTTCACGGCGAAGCACCATGAGGGCTTTGCAATGTACCACTCCAAGGTTTCAAAGTTCAACATTGTCGACGCGACACCGTTCGGTCGTGACGTTCTGGCAGAACTGGCAGAAGCATGTTACAAGCATGACATGAAGCTGGGTCTGTACTACTCGCAGGACCTTGACTGGAGCGAACCCAACGGCGGCGGCTGGCCTGCTGGCAAGACCTGGTGCGGCGACAAGGGCTACTGGGTCAACAACTGGGACTACCCGGACGATGAACACAAGAACTACACGCAGTGCTTTGAGGCAAAGATCAAGCCGCAGGTAAAAGAAATTCTGACCGGCTACGGCGATCTGTGCCTGATCTGGTTTGACACGCCGTGCACCATCTCCCCGGAGCAATCGGATGAGCTTTACGCAATGGTCAAAAAGTACCAGCCGAACTGTCTGATCAACTCCCGCATCGGCAACGGACGCGGCGACTACACCTCCGCCGGCGACAACGAAATCCCCGACGACGACAAGGGCGATATGCTCTACGAAACCCCGGCAACGCTCAACGACACCTGGGGCTACAAGTCCTTTGACAACAACTGGAAGAACCCCGACGAGGTTCGCCGCATCCGCGAGCATCTGAACAGCCGCGGCATCAATTACCTGCTCAACGTCGGTCCCGACTATCTCGGACGCATTCCCGCACCGGCGGTCGATATTCTGAGACGGGCGAAGTAACGGTTGAACGACTTGGGCACCATTAACCGCGTAGGGCGTGAGGCATACTTGCCTCTGATTGCCTCCCGCCGTGCTATAAAAATTGATGACGCTGATTATTTAAGATGTTTTTCCATAACTCCATATATATATCACGGATCACATTTCACGATTCTCGATAGAAATGTTTCTATTGCTTGCTTATGTGCGTGCGTATTGAAATGCGGCGGGAGCAAGCCCCCGCCCTACGCGATATTGTAAGCATCTGCGTCGTCCATTTTGTGCCAACAATCTCAATATAGGAGACTCTCATGAAAATCTACAACATTCTCGAACACGGCGTCACAGCCGACAACCCGGATTTGCAGACCGCCGAAATTCAAGCCGTTCTCGACCTGTGCAAAAACGGCGGCGGCAAGGTCATCTTCCCGCGCGGCAAATACCGGACTGCCGGTCTTTACATGCATTCGGACACAACCGTATATCTTGAATCCGGTGCCATCCTTGAGGGCTCGGACAACTGCGATGATTACGCGATTTTCCCGTTTCCCGACGGCGTTGAGGACTACTCCGATATGCTCCTGCTCCGCCGCTACTACGGCAAGCCGTGGGATGCCTACCGCCGCGCGATCATTTCTGCATACGGTGAGCACAACCTCACGATCATCGGCGAGGAAGGCTCCGTCATCGACGGTGTGCACTGCTACGACCCGAATGGCGAGGAAGGCTACCGCGGTCCGCACATGATCTATTTTACCAACTGCGACAACATCACGCTCCACGGCTACACGGCACGGTATGCGGGCAACTTCATGCACCAGCTTGACAAGTGCAATCACACAACGATGACGAACGTCACCTGTATCGGCGGGTCGGACGGCATTCATCTGCACTACTGCGACGACACGCTGATCGACGGCTGTGTCTTTCACACGGGCGACGGCTGCATCGCGGGCATCTACGTCACCAACCTGCGCGTCCGCCGCTGTGAGCTGAACACCTCGTGCGATGTCTTCCGCATCGGCGGTGTTCATATTCTCGTCGAGGACTGTCACATCCACGGTCCCGGCATCTGGCCGCACCGCATGACCGTTGTCCGCGGCAGAAACGACGAGCTGCCGCAGAACGAAGGCCGCCACAACACGATCTGCGTCATGATCTACTTTGCATCGATCGACAATCCCGATCCCGAGCCCTCCCACGATATCGTGTTCCGCAACTGCCGCGTGGACGGCGTTGACCGATTCTTGATCTACGATCCGGTTGATGACCTGCTCGAAAAAGGAACACTCCTGTCCGATGTCACACTGGAAAATATGACGTTCACCGATCTGAACGAACCGTCCCATATCCGCGCACTGCCCGAAGCACCGCTGACGGTTCGCATGAAGAACGTCACCGCCGCATTCCGCGCAGATGCCGCGAATCCTGTCGGCTTGTTTGACGGCACCGATCCCCATACCCATCTTCTCACAGAATAAAACAAAGGGCTGTCTGTATTCAGAACATCTTCTGAACACACAGCCCTTTTGGTTTGCTTTATGCTTTGATTCCTGCCTGTGCAAGGTATTCCTCTGCGGCATGCGCGGCACAGGCACCGTCGGCCGCCGCCGTCACGATCTGACGCAGCTGCTTTGTCCGGATATCGCCTGCGGCGAACACGCCGGGCAGATCGGTTTTTGTGGTCTCATCGGCAATGATATAACCGGCGGGATCAAGTGCGACCTGTCCTCTGACAAGTGCGGTCTGCGGCTGCCGACCGATGCTGATGAAAACGCCGTCGCAGGCAAGTGTCGTCTCCACGCCGTCATTCACATCGCGCAGAATGACCCCCTCCACGCGTTCTTCCCCGGCAAAGGCGACCGCAGTCTTGTTCCAGACCGTCTCGACGGGTGATGCGGCAAGTGCGTTTTTGTAAAACTGCTCCGCACGCAGGCTGTCTCTGCGATGCACAAGGTATACCTTACCGGCAAAGCGCGCCAGATACAATGCATCGGCCGCCGCGGAATTGCCGCCGCCGAGTACGACCGCCGTTTTCCCGCGGTAGAAGCGCCCGTCGCAGTGCGCACAGGTATGCACGCCGCGTCCCCACAGCCGCGCCTCGTCGTCAATGCCGAGCAGCTTCGGCGATGCACCCATCGCCAGCACCACCGTCCGCGCATCGATCGTGCCCGTGCGTGTTTCCAGCTGCTTGATTTCACCTGTCAGACGGCACGCGGTCACCTCGCACTGCAGCGTTTCCGCGCTGAAGCGTTCTGCGCCGCGCTTCATTTTTTCGCCAAGCTCCCAGCCATCGATGCCCCCGTCAAAGCCGGGGTAATTGTCAACCGTGTCGGTCGTCGTCATCTGCCCGCCTGCGAGCGCCATTTCCAGCACACAGACACGCATACCCGCACGCGCGGCATACAGCGCCGCGGTGTATCCGGCAGGCCCGCCGCCAATCACAGCCATATCATATACGGTTTTCATACGATCATCGCTCCTCTCTTTTATTCAGTATTGGACAAATCATGAAAAAGTATCACGGTCTGTTCTGAAAAATTCATGCGGGACATGCAGCTGCAGCGCAGGAAGCAGGCATATCTGCACATCTCCGCACGACCGTCATATCCCTCTGAACCAGAGGAACACCACGCCGATGTGCAAAAGTACGGTCAGCACCGGCAGAAGCCATTTGCCGTCCGGCAAAAGACTGCCCGCCCGCAGCACCCGATGCTGATAAATCAGGGAAATCACGCAGACAAGAATGAAAAACAGCATTATCAGGGTAACCTGCACAAGCACGTCATACCATTCGGCATAAGTGATATCAGAACCGCCTTCGTGAAATGAGACCATCATCGGAGCATTGCTGTCATACCAACCGTCCCGATGCGCCTCCAGCAGTTCCGGAATGAGAATAGCTGTGAACAGAACCCAGAACACAAGCCCGATGACCGTGAATACGCGCCAAAGCTTCATAAATTTCATCATGACAGTGCCTCCCCGCCATTGCCGCGGTACCATGCAAGTACCGCAGCGAGATAGTCCTCCGAGATGCCGCTGCCGCCCTGCCGCAGCATCACGAGAATCCGCTCCTCCTCCGGCGTGCGGTCGGGCTTTGCGGAGACCTTACGGTCGATTGCCGCACCGACGAATTTCATGGCGATGCGGTACATACCGCGCAGCTTCGTTTTGTCATAGGCTCCCTGTGCCAAAAACAGCGGAATGCTGTCGTCAAGATGATTGCGGCTGCGCACCGATGCGGCCATTTCTCCCGATGCGGTCATGCCGACACCGAGCACCGCACGGACATGATATCGCTTCTGCGCCTGTGCAAGATTGACCACAGTGCCTGCCATCAGCCAGCCGATGTAGATGATATCCGTTCCGGAATCAAGCGTCTTCACAGCCTCGGTAAACGGCAGTACCGGAAGAGCTGTTTTTTCACCGAGCATTTCAGCGTAGACTTTTGCTGAGCCGGTGTTTGACGTATATACAATTGCTTTCATGATGTTCTCCTTTTTTGTTGCAGGATTACGGAAATCTGCAATATTTTTGGAGCCTTGTCGGCCGGGCATACCTGCCTTGGATTGTCTCACCGTGCTTCCGTTTCGATCGAATATGCGAAAACGGCGGGAGTAAACCCCCGCCCTACGCGTATTTCACGGTTGAGGGTGAGGATGCTTACTTCCTTGCATGGGGAGTAAACCCTCGCCCTGCGCGTATTTCACGGATGCTGTGCGCATCGTTCATTGTTATGCTTTACAAGCTTCCTTGATGACCGCAACAGCCTCTTCAAGAACATCCATCGGGATATTCAGTGCCGGCAGCAGACGGACCTTGTCCTTTGCGGTCAGGCA
>JAFTLK010000127.1 GCA_017455975.1 Clostridia bacterium
CCGTACATGACGTCGCCGATCTCACCGGTTCTGTATCTGCGCCACATCTCAAAGGTATGCGTCATATAGCAGTAATTTTCGGCATAAGCGTAGACAAGACCGGTTTCCTCAACGGTTTCGATCAGTTCAACCGCCTGTGCCATCGTTTCGCACGGAAGCACCTCTGAAAGAACGTGCTTGCCCGCACGCATACACTTGATGGCATAGGTTGCATGCTCTGTTGCATAGTTTGCAAGGACAACAGCGTCCATGTCATACTGAATGAAATCCTCAAAGGTTTCGAACAGCGCAATCTCCGTACCGGCTTCCTCCGCAGCTGCTTTTGCGGCATCGAGCAGAGGTACAAATTTATCGCAGACCGCAACCAGCTCTGCATCCGGATGATCCAGAAGCACATCGATCATCGTCCGTCCTCTTGCGCCGCCGAAAACGCCGATGCGCAGTTTTTTATTTTCCATGAAATTCTCTCCTTATACTGTCAGCGTGTATTGCCGCATAGGCTCATTCCAGAGCTTCGATCTCCTCGACCCACTTATCAAGTGCCTTGGTAAATGCGGATGCTTTCTTTTCGTATTCGGAAGCGATACCCTTGGATTCGTTCTGACAAACCGTATTGATCGCATCGAAAATGCCGCCGAAATTGAAATATTCGCCGAGATCATAGATACGGTTTGCGAAGATAATATCGAGCATTTCTGCGGATTCATCGTCACGGGATGCCTTGGACTTCAGCGCAACATCATAGTATGCGGGTGTCAGCGTGTAGTAGGATTCCGCCGCCAGCGCTTCAAGGATCGTACCGGTACGCGCAAGGTCAGATGCGGTATTCGGAATGGACATCAGACCCATGATATGCTGGGAAACAAAGCTGATGTAGTTTTCCTGTGCCTCGTCAAATTTCGGTGTGGGCAGAATACCGAAGTCGGTCTCCATGCCGCGCAGGGTAGTGACTTCATCCAGTCTGGACCAGAAGAACAGACCGTGTCCGTCGGAGAACAGGTCGCGGTACTGATTGTCGTCCGTGCTCTTCAGTGCCTGCGTTCCCAGGTGGTGATTGTAGAAATTGTCTTTATCGGTCATGATACCCTGAACCTTTTCGACAATGGCAAAGTTCTTATCGCTTCCCATGGAATCGTACAGAGCGCCGTCCTTGTCGCGGGAAACGACCGTACCGCCGGAACCGATGTAGAAGCACGCCGCAACGTCCGTACCGCCGAGGAATCCCCAGAGATCTTCTCCGTCCATTTTTCCGTCACCGTTGACATCCGCGGAGACATCGGAATACATCTCACGCATTTTGTCCATGGTCCACTTGCCATCACGGACAAGCTGGTACATGTCTTCCAGATCGTTATCTGCGGAGATCTTCTTGTTGAACAGAATACTTGCCGTTGCATTTTCATCGGAAATATTGATGGAGGATGCTGCAAGGTACAGCTTGCCGTCCACCGTCAGACTTTCGACACAGCCCTGATCCCACCACGGCTTGGTCAGGTCGACATTCGGGATGTCATTGAAATCGATGAAATAACCGCCGGAGACCAGATTCTTCTGCTCATACAGACGCAGATAAGCAAGGTCGTAAACGTCATCGCCTGCGGAGACCGCGTTCTTGACACGGGTGACAAGCTCATCAAAGAGAACATTTTCCAGTGTGATCGAGAAGTTATACTTTTCGAAGACCACAAGGTTACGGGTATAGACGGCGTCATTGATCGTATCGCCGTTTTCTGCCTCTGCGTAAATGTCGTGGCACGCACGGCTTTCCCAGCCGGTGTGTTCCCAATGTCCGACACGGAAGACATATCCGCCATAATCGGCCTCGGGCAGATCGGGCATCAGACGTGTGGTTTCGTTTTCTGCGGGAGCGGTCGTTCCAAAACCTTCCGTTACGGGCGTTGTATCGACAGTCCCCGTGTCGCCGCTGCCGCAGGACGCAAAGACAGATACGACAAGCAGACACCCCATAAACCAAGCGACTTTGTTTTTGTGCATACGCTTCATGATGAAAATCCTCCTTAATCGTTGACACGATGAATTTCAATGGTTACAGGTCCGAGCAAACCCGACGGCTCAAACAGAAGATATTTCGAAAATCCGTCACGCATCGCATATCCGTAATGGTTGGTGATCTCCGCAACGACGGTATTCTGACCGCCGTGCAGGGCATCTGTGATATCAAACCGATACGGCGGCACCATCGTCTCTCCGACGCAGGTTCCGTTGACCAGCAATGTTACACTTTCGCCGACATAGCCAAGGTCAAGGATCACGCGCATGTGATCGAGCACCGGCTGCATGTCGATCGTTGTTTCATACTGCATATGACCGGAGAAGTGCGGCAGAGCGTCGCGTCCGGTGATGTTGAACAGTGTATCCGTGGAACGGAACGGTGCGAAAATCGGATATTCCGACTGCGTCGCGACGTAAATGTCCCATGTGGCTTCCAGCGGATACGAGGAAACCAGTTCATCCGGCTTTTTTGCATCGGCAAGCGGCCGCGGAAGATCACCGAACGCAAAGATCACGGAGCTGTAAGGCGGAAGTGAAAGGGCAATGGAACCGTCCTCGGAATATGCGCTCCGGGCGCAATTGTTCATCGGATCGTATACGGCATACGCGCCGCCATGGAATGCGGACAGACGTGCATTTGCACAGATCATGTCGTGAATCCCCTCGTTTGTCAGCATGTAATACTGAGTGGTACCGACATTATAGTGATAAAAGCGCAGGAAGCGGGCAGCTTCATTGGCGGAGGACAGTGTGACATCCGCCGCACCAATGCCGCGCAGTGCGCCATCCAATGCATCAAGCGCAATCACGCTGCTTCGGGGAATGCTGACAGCCGCACCGGTCTCGGCACAGCGTGCACAGCCGTCGATGAAGAAGACCGGGACACCTGCCGCACCGAGGCGTTCGATTGCACAAAGGAGCTTCTCCGGCAGATATTCTGCATACGGAACGACAAGTGCAGGATAACGCTCTCCGGCCAGCACAAAGGTGCCGCCGCAAAGCTCAGCTCCTTCAAGATAGTCGCCCGGGACGATATCGAAATCAAGCTGATGCTCGGTCAGATATCTTGTAACCTTGTCCGCATACATGAAGCGGCCGCCGGTCCAGCATGCTTCCGCATCATAAAGCACTGCCGCCGATGCAATGTGCGTACCGCCGTTGAAGATATGACAGACGCGATTCATATATTCCATCAGATCACGGAATCTTGCGTACTGCGGATTCGTGCCTGCGGCAAACATATGCGGCGGGCAGTCCGGATCGGGGAATTTCGGAGTAAAGGCGTGCGGGACATAATGGTTGATGCCGCGCACCAGCATCAGGTCGGTCAGCCATTTCATCATCTTCAGACCTTCCGCCCAGCCGTATGCGCCGTAGATTTCGCACATGGCGCGGCCGTGCTTCTCTGCCTGAATATGTGCATGAGAGGAACCGAGCTTGGGCAGCGTAAAGTGATAGAAATCAGGATCGCAGACATCGTAGCTGCACGGAACAACGTTGATATCGTCGGTCATACCGGGCACGATCTGACAAAGCACCACGTCGATGCCCGCCATGTCCTGTCCGTCGAGCGCACGGAAGAAGTGACCGCCGGAGTTCTGCGTACCCATATGCTGGTGGTCATCCTCGATGACATGACCGATGTATTCGACCCCATGTGCCCGACACCAATCGCCGAGCTTATAAGTAAAGTTTTTTGAATACAGCTCCGTGATGATATCCATAAACGCCAGACGCGTCCTCTGCATCGTCGTGTCTCCGGTATCAAACCACAGCGACGGAAGCATGGCCATTGTCTGTTGGCCGAGCTTCTCCTCCAGCAGCTCCATAACCTCATCGGAGTACGGAAAGTGTGAATACTTGCGGCCGAATTCGGCGCGGAAACCCGATCTGCCGTTATTGCCAAAGCACGGTTCATCGGAGAAGAAGCCGGCCAGCGTATTGCCGAAATAGCGGCTGTAATGTTCCCAATGCGGCTCATAAACCGCCTCGATGAATGCATCACCGCCGAACGGCGTGATCTTGTCGCAATACTGGATCTTGTGCGCATCAATGCCGGAGCGGGTCTTGTACAAGAAGACCACGCGCCATGTACCCGCCGGAACATCAAAGTAAACCATACCGTCGGAAAGACAGTCGGTCAGCACCATCGCCTCGCTCGTCAGCCGTTCACCGCCCGGTGCGCGCTTGCAGGCGACAATACCAAGAAGCGTATCCTCGGGGGAGGTCTGCCACTGACAGAGCACCGCCCCGTCCTTCATCGGACCGTTGACGTCCACATGACGCTCCGTGATGCCCCACATTGCCTGATCGGGGTACTTTTTCCGGATGATGCCATTGGCATAGCCGGACGGAAAGTGCTTGTCGTCCAGAATCCAGACGCGCATATCGCGCGCCTCGCACTCGGACAGGATAAGATCCATCGTCTCCCACCAGCCTTCCTCGCAGAACTGTTCATGGGTCCGGGATTCCACGCAAAGTGCGCGGATACCGGAGTTGTAAATTGCCTCGATCTCATCGATCAGCGTCCGAGCATCCTCTCCGTGCTGCCAGAAAAACGGAAGAATATAATTGTCTCCGCGCCCCCGCAGGAGGTCGGTAATTTTGGTTTCTGCCATGTTTGATCCTCTCATTCTTCACAATATTGTCTTTTTATCATTATACCCTATCTTTCGTCATTTTGCAATAGATTTCCGGGGAAAACTTTTGCTTTTCGGCAAAAAAGGAGAACCGGTGTCGAAAACCGGTTCTTTTATCTGCATGATTCTTTATTCAGACGTTTTTGCTCCGCGGAATACATCCGGAGTCAGCTGTGCCAGCACGACACCCGCGAAGATCAAGGTACAGCCGATGTATCCGCCGACCGACATCGACTCACCGAGAAGCAGGATACCGCCGATGGCGGAAAACATGCTCTCCGTCGACAGGATAACGGAAGCGGCGGTCGGGTCAGCACCGCGCTGACCGAGGATCTGCAGGGTATATGCAACACCGACGCTCATCAGACCGCCGTAGAGGATCGGAACACCTGCGGCAATAATGCCGGAAAATACGATCTTCTCAAACAATGCCGCACCGATCAGATTGAACACCGCGCAGACGGCAAACTGTCCCATGGCGAAGACGACAGGATTGATCTGCTGCTCATTGAAATGGTCGACGATCAGAATGTGCCCGGCCCACACGATCGCACCGACGATCAGGACAAGGTCACCGATGCCCGCTTTTTCCGTCCCGGTCATGCTGAGCAGATATAAGCCGCCGACGGCAAGAAATGCACCGAGCCAGATAAACAACCCTGTTTTCCGGCGCAGAAACAATACACCGATCACCGGAACAAGCACCGTGTAAAGGCTGGTGATAAAGCCTGCCTTTCCTGCACTCTGCGTCAGCTCAACACCCCATTGCTGCAAAAGCGAGGCGGAAAACAGCGCCGCACCGCCTGCAAGTGATGCAAGTACCGTCTGCTTCCGGCAGGCACGATCCATCGGGGTCTTGTGCAGAGTCAGAAGTACGATCGGCAGAAGCGAACAGGCACCGAGCGCAAACCGTATGCCGTTGAATGTCATGGCTCCCACATGATCGGCACCGACGCGCTGGGCTACAAACGCAAAGCCCCAGATCATCGCAGTCAGAAGGAGCATCAGATTGGATTTCCATTTTGTCTTGTTCATAATCATCCTCAATATGTCACATGCTCCCCGCTGTTCTGATAAGGAAGCTCTGTATGCTGATACTGTACCGCAAGTGCGCCCGTTGTTCCGTCCAGTGTGATGACGAGAGAGCCGAGCAGCTCCGGCATATGGTAGTCGTGTGTGGAGGTTTTCAGCCCATAGGAAAGACGGATGCCGTCGTACACGATACTGGTCGCAATGTTGTGCTGATGCGCAAAGAACATACCCGTTACACGGTGCGTCTTTGCAAGATCCCAGAATGTCCCGCCGGTGTCCAGCCCGGAGAACGCTTCATACGCAATCCCGGAATCTCCCGGAAGATCTGGAATGAAGGGATAGGTCTGATAGGATTCCTTATACTGTCTGCGTGCGGCGGCGGCCACCTCGGCAATCGGGATATGCATGAATACAAGCGCGGGAACCTCCCCGTATGTTTCGGTGATTGCCTTGCCCGTTCGGTGCATCCACGCACGCTGGTCCGGATAAATGCCGGCCTGCTGGGTAATCAGCGCAATGTCGGGGTTATCCTCCATCAAGCCCTCTCCGGGATTGTTCGGATACGTATGACAGCCATTGGTATCCATCATGTAAAGCGTATACCGGAATGCCCCGTCCTGCCGCAGACCTACGGTGTAGTTGGAGTTGCCCGCAGCCTCTCCCTGCTTCAGAATGCCGTATTCCGATGACCGGACCTGTTCAATCTGCCACAGCACCCCCATCGCACTTTCGTTGTCATGGTTGCCGAAGATGACCAACCACGGAATCTGATAGCTGTCCATTTTCCGGCAGACCTCCAGCCACTGCGAGCCGTCGTCGTCGGTCTGCCCGTAGATGATATCTCCTGCCAGCACGATCAGATCGGGTGCGGCACGCGCAACAGCCTCATCGACATACCGCCATGTCTGCGTTTCCTGGTCATGGACGTTGTCGGAGAAAAACGCATTGCCGATCTGGTGGTACCGGTTTTCGTTGCGCACGCCGTCCATTTCCATGGTCTGCAAATCTGACAGCTGCAGAATCGTGATCGCACGTCCTGACGGAACATCAATGACATAGTCATATATGCTCCCCTCGGTCTGCTCGGTCACGGTGACCGTCATCGGGATCTCCCCCGTTTCGGCGGCAGTATCCGTTGTCTGTACGGCGTCGCCGGCAGAGCACGCACAAAGCGAACCGGTCAGTACGGCGGTCAGCAGGCATGCTATGCGTTTTTTACAGATGCTCCACATCTTGTCCATTCTCCGTTTTCAAAAAAATCTTTTCATATTGTACCATAAAGTACAGTTTCTGTCAAGAATTTTCCGTTTCCTCTTCCATTCCCCGCCGCTTTGTGATATAATTTGTGTATGATTCCAAAGGAAAGTCTGGTTTTAATCCTATGATATTTTCAAACAAAGATCTGCGGCGGCTGATTCTGCCGCTGATCGTCGAGCAGATTCTCGCCATCGGGGTCGGCATGATCGACACGATGATGATCTCACAGGAGGGCGACGCGGCCATCTCCGGCGTATCACTTGTCGATATGGTCAATCATCTGCTCATCACCGTGCTCGCCGCCCTCGCAACAGGCGGTGCGGTCATCGTCTCACAGTATATCGGTCACCGCGACCGTGACGCCGCCAACCGTGCTGCCGGACAGCTGATCACTGTCACAACCCTGATCTCCGTCGGCATCGCCGGGCTGTGTCTGCTGTTATGTCAGCCGCTGCTGTCCCTGCTGTTCGGTTCCATCGAAGCGGATGTCATGGAAAGTGCCGTTGTCTATTTCCGTATCTCGGCTTACTCCTATCCGTTCCTTGCCGTCTACAACGCGTGTGCTGCGCTTTTCCGTTCGATGGGCAACTCGAAGATCTCCATGTTTGTTTCCGCCGGCATGAACATTGTCAATGCCATCGGCAATGCGTGGCTCATCTTCGGCCTCGGCATGGGTGTTGCAGGTGCAGCATATGCATCGCTGTTTTCACGCGCACTGGCTGCTGCGGTTATGTTTGTTCTGCTGCTGCCCGAGAAAAATCATGTCTTTCTGCAGGCGCGGACGATCTTCCGATGGGAGTGGCCGCTGGTCAAAAAGATCCTGTATATCGCGTGTCCTTCCGGCATCGAAAACGGAATTTTTCAGCTTGGCCGTGTGCTTGTCGTTTCGATCATTGCGGGCTTCGGCACCGTACAGATCGCGGCAAATGCCGTTGCCAACAACCTTGACGCGATGGGCTGCATTGCCGGACAGGCGATGAACCTTGCAATGATCACGGTTGTCGGGCGGTGTCTTGGTGCCGGCGACACCGGGCAGGCAGAATACTTTGCAAAGAAAATGATGAAAATCACCTACGCCGCAACCGCCGCGGTCAACATTGTCATCTTCTCCAATCTCATCTGGATTCTGAATATCTACGATCTGTCCGACGATGCCCGGAAGCTGGCGCTCATTCTGATCTGCATCCATAACGGCTTTGCCATGTTTTTGTGGCCGGCATCGTTTACCCTGCCGAATGTCCTGCGTGCCGGCGGCGATGTCCGGTTCCCGATGGTCATTTCTGTCACATCGATGATCGTATTCCGGATTCTGTTCAGCCTGATTCTCGGTGTCGGATGCTCGCTCGGTGCCATCGGAGTCTGGATCGCGATGGTGCTGGACTGGATCTTCCGTTCAACAAATTTTTATATCCGCTTCAAAAAAGGAAAGTGGAAGACGATTAAGGTCATATAAATACAAAAAGCGAGGGAGTTATCATTGAACAAATGAGAACTCCCTCAGTCAAAAAAAGACGCGTAAGCGTCTTTTTTTGACAGCTCCCTCGGTGAGGGAGCCTTATTTTTCGATTATCCGCTGACAAGCGCTGCCGTGAGTGTGCCGTCTCTGACATCCACGGCAACCGTCATGCCGGGTGCGGGATCCTCGGCGATGATCGTCCGCGCAGCCAGTGTTTCAATCTGCGATTGAATGAAACGCTTCAGCGGTCTTGCACCGTAGATAGGATCGTATGCGGTGTCGATGATGATCTGCTTTGCTTCGTCGGACACCGTCAGCGACAGCTGCCGTTCGGCAAGACGACGGCCAAGATCAGCCAGCTGCAGATCGACAATCGCACGGACATCCGTCTTTGTCAGCGGCTTGAAGAACACCGTTTCATCCAGACGGTTGAGAAATTCCGGACGGAACGAACGGCGCAGGAGAGCTGTCACACCGCTGCGTGCTTCCTCGGACAGATTGCCGTCCGCATCAATGCCGTCAAGAATGATGTCCGAGCCGAGATTGGAGGTCAGGATCAGAATCGTGTTCTTGAAGTCGACCGTACGCCCCTGGCTGTCCGTGATGCGTCCGTCATCGAGCGCCTGCAGAAGGACATTGAACACATCGGGATGCGCTTTCTCGACCTCGTCAAACAGAACAACAGCGTAAGGCTTGCGGCGAACCGCCTCCGTCAGCTGACCGCCCTCGTCATATCCGACGTATCCGGGAGGTGCACCGATCAGACGGGAGACGGAATATTTCTCCATATACTCACTCATGTCGATGCGTACCATTGCGTGCTCATCGTCAAACAGCGCCTCGGCAAGTGCATTTGCAAGCTCGGTCTTACCGACACCGGTCGGACCGAGGAACAGAAACGAACCGATCGGTCGGCGCGGATCCTTGATGCCGGCGCGGGAGCGGAGAATCGCATCGCAGACCTTCGCCACGCCTTCATCCTGCCCGATCACACGCTCATGCAGTGTCTCATCCATATGAAGCAGCTTCGCGCGTTCACTTTCCATCAGCTTTGCCAGCGGAATACCGGTCCAGCGGGCAACAATCTTCGCAATTTCCTCCTCGGTGACATTGTCACGCAAAAGGGAGTTTGTGCTCTGTGCATTTTCTGCCGCCGCTTCCGCATCAAGCAATTCTCTCTGCAGTCCGGGCAGCTTGCCGTATTTCAGCTCTGCCGCACGGGACAGATCGTATTCATTCTGCGCCATTTCAATGGCAGCATTGGTCGCTTCGATCTCCTCGCGGATCTTCTGCGCACGGCCGATGGAATCACGTTCGTTCTCCCATCTTGCTTTCATCGAATTGAATTCGTCGCGCAGGTTGGCAAGCGATTCCTCCGTCTTGGCAAGCCGTTCTGCGGAGAGCTTGTCCTCCTCCTTTTTCAGCGCTGCTTCCTCAATTTCCAGCTGCATGATGCGGCGGGAGATCTCGTCAAGCTCGATGGGCATCGAATTCATTTCGGTCTTGATGCGCGCGCAGGCTTCATCCACAAGATCGATTGCCTTGTCGGGCAGGAAACGGTCGGAGATATAGCGGTCGGACAGGGTTGCTGCCGCAATCAGCGCCGCATCATGGATCTTGACACCGTGATAGACCTCATACCGCTCACGCAGACCGCGCAGGATGGTGATGGTATCCTCAACACTCGGTTCGGGCACGATGATCGGCTGGAAACGGCGCTCAAGAGCCGCATCCTTTTCGATATACTGACGGTATTCGTTGAGGGTCGTTGCACCGATGCAGTGCAGTTCCCCTCTCGCCAGCATGGGCTTGAGCAGGTTGCCGGCATCCATCGCACCGTCGGTCTTTCCTGCACCGACGATGGTATGCAGTTCGTCAATGAACAGAATGATCTTGCCCTCGGATGCCTTGATTTCATTCAGAACAGCTTTCAGACGTTCCTCAAATTCACCGCGGAACTTCGCACCTGCGACAAGCGCGCCCATATCGAGCGAGAACAGGCGGCGATCCTTCAGATTGTCGGGTACATCTCCGCGCACGATCCGCTGGGCCAGTCCCTCGGCAATTGCCGTTTTGCCGACGCCGGGTTCACCGATCAGACACGGATTGTTCTTGGTTTTCCGGGAGAGGATCTGAATCACGCCGCGGATTTCGTCATCACGGCCGATGACCGGATCGAGCTTCTGCGCCCGCGCCAGCTCCACCAGATCCTGTCCGTATTTGAGCAGGACATCGTAGGTACCCTCGGGATTGTCGGTGGTCACACGCTGGTTGCCGCGGATGGCCTGCAAGGCCTCCATGACGGCGTTTTTCTCAATCCCAACCGTCCGGAAAATGCCGGCAAGCGTCTTATCGGGGGAGGCCAGCAGCGCGAGCAGAATATGCTCAACGGACACAAATTCGTCCTTCATTTTTTCGGCTTCCTTCTCTGCTGCATGCAGGACAGATTCAACCTCGCGTGAAACATAGATCTTTTCCGGATCGACACCGCCGCCGGAGACCTTCGGCAAGGTACGGATGGCATCATCGAGCAGGGCGCGGAGTGTATCGGTCTGCACACCGCAGCGGGTCAGCACGGAGGACACCAGTTCTCCGGGCGTTCGGATCAGCGCAGACAACAGGTGCACCTGCTCCATCTGCTGATTACCGTTCCCGACGGTCAGACTTTGTGCGTTCTGCATGGCTTCTATACTTTTTTGTGTAAATTTTTGAATGTTCATACGGTAAAAAATCCTCCTTCATTCCTATGCTATCCAATTCCGAAACCCACGGCAGGAGCAAGCCCGAGGCATACCTGCCTCTCCCTACGCGGCTTGTTTGGATTTACAGTACCACATCGTGCTCGGACAGGTATGTGCGGTACATCCGCTCAATCTCCGCTGCTGCTGCAGCCGGTGCTTCAAGATGATAGAAAAAGCATTTGAGCGCCCGGTCAAACAGCGCGATATACGCTGTCAAAAGGTCACCCAGCGTTTCGCTTGACAGCGCACCGGTGTCAGCTTGCTGTACCACTGCCGTCGGACGCAGGGACCGTGTCAGTCGTCCGTCCTCGGCACAGTATTCCGTGCGCGGCAGATACGCAGACTCCATCTTCATCCAAAGCCGGAAGAACTGTGTCAGATACAAAAGCAGGGTGCTGTTCTGCGAACGCAGGGAAACGCGCAGCTCCCCGACCGTTTCACCCGGTGTGCGGTACAGCTCAACGGCATATCGCACCGATGGATTGTACTTGTATGCAATCGCCGAACGGAGTGTCAGCGTGGAATCCGTCGGCTGCATCAGCACCTGAAAGGTATCGGCGGCCTGCAAGAGCGACTCCACACGGCGGAAGGTATCCTGCATCCGTTTTTCCGGCGTGACATAGGAAACGTATTCGGCAAGAATTTGGTTGATCATATTGGAACGGTTGGTATTGCGGCGGTATGCCAGACGGTCGATCTGCGCGACCACATCATCGGACAGAACGATTGAATAAACAGATTTTTGCATCGGCTTCATTCCTTTCCTGTTTCTGTCATTATTATAGCACAGTTTGTGTTTCTCGTCAATCGATTTATATAAACCTTAACACAAGTTTCACAAATTCGGAACAATTTGTACAGATTTTGCATAATATTTTATGGATGAACACTTTCGAAAGTTCGATGTTCTCTGTGGAATCTGGAAGAAACGCACATTTTTTTGCCGGATTCCGCACTTCCCTCTTGTCAAACCCGTGAAAATATGGTA
>JAFTLK010000128.1 GCA_017455975.1 Clostridia bacterium
CGGCCCCGGTGAGGCAAGAGAAGCCGATATTGGCATCGCCGGCGGACGCGACGAGGCGGTACTGTTCCGGCACGGTGAGATCGTGAAAAAGGTTCCTGCTGCCGAAGCGGTCGATGTTCTGATCGCTGAGATCAATAAACTCTGAGATGTGAGGTGTCATCATGTCAGATACGCCGAAGCGTACCTTGCTTGAGATATTCAACAAATACAATCCCGGTCCCGAAGCTCGTCAGCTTTTGCTGTCGGCGCGGGACTATCGCCTGCGCATCGACCGTGAGCAGAAGCTCGTGGAGGTGCGCGCCTCCTTTGATGTGCCGATTGCCAAACGCGATCTCTATCGCGTCGAGGAGGAGATCCGGCTTGCCCACGACATCGGCGGTGTCCGCATCCTGCCGACGTATCCCGCGCAGTATCTGACGGCGGAATATGTGCCGCAGCTGATTGTGGAGCTGATGCGGGAGGGTGCTGTTTCCCGCGGATTTTTTGATTCATATAAGCTCCGTTCGCTGGATGAGAGATCTCTTGTATTGGAAATTCCGTTCTCCGACGGCGGTATTGATCTCGTTGTCAGCGCAAAAACGCCCGAGATCCTGTCCGACATCATCGCGCGGGAATTCGGCGTCCGGCTGCAGGTCGAGGTGCGCCGTCCGGAGGGCTATGTAAACGACTATTCCGCGTTCGAGCGTGCCAACGCCGAATACATTGCGTCCCTTGCCAGGGAAGCCGAAGCACGTGCGGCGCAGGCACAGGCGGAGCGGCGGCAAGCGGAAGCTGAAGAAGCAGCGCTGAATCCCGTTCTTCCCATCGTCAACTCCCTTGATACACATGAACTGATCTTTGACCATCCCGAGGAGCATCTGTGGAAGATCGGTCATATGACCTTTGATATCTCCGAGCCGCAGTGCGTGTTCGGCGATGCATTTGTCATTGATTGTCCGACGCCCATCCGCCACATGACCGCACAGAAGCGGAATGTGCAGGCGCTGGGACTTCTGTCCGGTGTCGAAAGCAAGGATACGAGAAACGGCGACAAGACGATCATTACGCTGTTTATGACTGACCAGGATTCCTCGTTTACGATGAAGCTGGTTCTGCCCGTGGATGAAGGCAAGGCACTTCTGAAAACGCTGACCGAAAAGAAAAAGAAGGTCAAGCGCGGTACGGCGGACGTGCTGTATTACAACACAGCACTTGCTGTCCGCGGCAATCTGCGCACGGACAAGTTCGACGGTGAGCTGTCGATGACACCGAACGACATCATGAAGATCGGGTATCTGGAGCGTATGGATACCTCCCCCGTCAAGCGCGTGGAGCTGCACTGCCACACGAATATGTCGGCGCTGGACGCTGCCATTCCGCCGGATATCCTTGTCAAAACGGCACTCCGCTTCGGAATGCCTGCGGTTGCGGTGACGGATCACGGCAATGTGCAGTCGTTCCCGGAAATGATGCTGGCAGCGGAGAAGACAGACCTCAAGGTCATCTACGGCATGGAGGCATACTTTGTCGACGATACGGCAAAGGCGCTGTTCGGTGCCGGCGACGGTCGGTTTGAGGACGAATCGATTGTTTTCGATATAGAAACGACAGGTCTGTCGAACTTAAAGGACAAAATCACCGAAATCGGTGCTGTCCGCATCCGAGGGGGCGAGGTGCTCGACCGCTTCAATACGTTTGTCGATCCGGGATGTCCGATTCCCGAGGAAATCACAAAGCTCACGGGCATCACCGACGATATGGTGCGCGGTGCACCGACTGCCAAAGAAGCGCTGGAAGCCTTCTTTGCGTTCGTAGGCGGCAAAGACAAGCTGCTGATTGCGCACAATGCCGGCTTTGACGTCGGCTTTATCCGCCGTGCGGCGGAGGAGTGCGGATTGCCGTTTGAAAACCCGTATCTCGACACGGTGTCGATGAGCCGGTATGTCAATCCCGATCTGAAAAAGCACAAGCTGAATCTGGTTGCCGAATACTACGGGCTCGGCGACTTCAATCACCACCGCGCCTCCGATGACGCGGAAATGCTCGCGCGCATCTACTTCTGCATGACGGACAAGATTCACCGCGAGGGTGTCGAAACGTATGACCAGATGCGGCAGGCAATGAGCGAAAAAGCCGATCCGCTCAAACTCAAATCCTACCACCAGATCATTCTTGTCAGGAATCTTGTAGGATTGAAAAACCTGTACAAGCTGATTTCCGCGTCGTACTTGCAGTACTACAAAAAGCATCCGCGCATTCCCAAGACCTTACTTGAGCAGCACCGCGAGGGGCTGATCATCGGCTCTGCGTGTGAGGCAGGCGAGCTGTTCCGTGCGATCCTTGAAAACAAGCCGGAGGCGGAAATCAAGGAAATTGCAAAATTCTACGATTATCTGGAAATTCAGCCGATCTGCAACAACCGATTCCTGGTTGCCGACGGGACGGTCGCCGATGAGGAGGGACTCAAAAACCTCAACCGCCGCATTGTCGCGCTCGGTGAGGAGCTCGGCATTCCCGTTGTCGCAACGTGTGACGCGCACTTCATGGAGCAGCACGATGAGATCGTCCGAAAGATCCTGATGGCGGCGATGAAGTTCTCCGATGCCGACCGCGATGTCGGACTGTATTTCCGCACGACCGAGGAAATGCTTGCCGAGTTTGACTATCTCGGCGAGGAGAAAGCATATGAAGTCGTTGTCGAAAATCCGAATAAGATTGCCGATATGATCGAGAAGATCCGTCCGATTCCCGAGGGAACGTACACACCGAACCTCGAGGGCGCGGAGGAGGAGCTGCAGCGCCTGTGCTGGGAACGCGCACGCGACTGGTACTCCGACGATCTGCCCGAGGTCGTGTCCGAGCGTCTGGAGCGTGAGCTGACCTCCATCATCAAGCACGGCTTTGCGGTGCTGTACATGATTGCGCAGAAGCTCGTCGCGTATTCCAATTCGCTTGGTTACATGGTCGGTTCGCGCGGCTCGGTCGGCTCGTCGTTCGTTGCGTCGATGTCCGGTATTTCCGAGGTCAATCCGCTGCCGCCGCATTATCGCTGCAAAAACTGCAAGCACTCCGAGTTCATTCTCGACGGCTCCTACGGCTCCGGCTACGACCTGCCGGCGAAAAACTGCCCGAATTGCGGTACGGATATGATCCGCGACGGACACGACATCCCGTTTGAGACGTTCCTTGGTTTCTACGGCGACAAGTCGCCTGATATCGACCTGAACTTTTCTGGGGATGTGCAGGGTAAGGTGCATAAGTATACCGCGGACCTGTTCGGACATGAAAATGTCTTCCGTGCCGGTACGACCGGTTCCCTTGCGTCCAAAACGGCGTTCGGCTATATCGCCAAATACACCGAGGAGCACAACCTCAAGCTTAACAAGGCGGAGATCGACCGTCTGATCAACAACATGGTCGGCATCAAGCGCACGACCGGTCAGCACCCCGGCGGCATCATTGTTGTGCCCCGTGAATACGACGTGTATGACTTTACGCCGATCCAGCATCCCGCCGATTCCCCCGACTCGGAAATTATCACCACGCACTTCCAGTTTACATACCTGCACGATACGATTCTGAAGCTGGACGAGCTCGGACACGATATGCCGACCAAACTGAAGATTCTGGAACGGTATACCGGGATTCCCGTTGATACCGTCGACACCTCCGACCGCGAGGTCTACGGTCTGTTCACCTCCTGCAAGCCGCTCGGGCTGAAGCCGGAGGACATCATGGGCTGCGAGCTCGGCACCTGGGGCATTCCCGAATTCGGCACGCCGTTTGCGCAGGGCATGTTAAAGGAAGCAAAGCCGCAGAACTTCTCCGATCTTCTGCAGATTTCCGGACTTTCGCACGGTACGGACGTATGGCTGGGCAATGCGCAGGAGCTCATCCGCGACGGAACCTGCACGATTTCCGAGGTTATCGGTACGCGTGACTCGATTATGCTGTATCTGTCCTATCACGGTGTCGAAAAATCAATGGCGTTCAAGACGATGGAATCGGTCCGTAAGGGCAAGGGTCTGACGCCGGAGATGGAAGCGGCGATGAAGGAGCAGAACATTCCCGACTGGTATATCGCCTCCTGCAAGAAGATCAAGTACATGTTCCCCAAGGCTCATGCAGCGGCATATGTCATGCAGGCCATTCAGTTTGCGTGGTACAAGGTGCACAGACCGCTGGAGTTCTACGCGGCGTACTTTACCGCAGCACCCGACGGCTTTGACGGGGAGATCGTCATGCGCGGACGCTCCGGCGTTGTCGCAAAGATCGGCGAGATCCGTGACAAGGGCATGGAAGCCACGCAGAAGGAGACCGATGTGGAGGATGCACTCAAGATCGTCATGGAAAGTATGGCGCGGGGCATCCGCTACCTGCCGCCGCATCTGTACAAATCCGATGCAAAGGCATTTCTGCCGGAGGACGGTGCCATCCGTATGCCGTTTATTGCAATGTCGGGTCTGGGTCTTACCGCCGCCGAGAAGATCGTGCGCGCACGTGATGAGGGTGAGATCTACTCCAAATCGGAGCTGCAGGACCGCGCCCAGCTGTCCCGTTCGGTCATGGAAATCCTCAATACCAGCGGTGTTCTGGACGGCATGAGCGAGACGAACCAGCTTTCACTGTTCTGATCTGCATCCGATTTAGAAAAAAGTTGAATTTTTTCGGGAAAATTTTGCAAAAGCCCTTGATAAAATCGGCTGGAAATGGTATACTATACTTGCAATATTTTGTACCGGGAAACCAAAGCGGTGAAACGACACCGTTTACCCCGGACAATGAATCAAATTTTACACTTACACACAGAAAGGTAATGAATACGTTATGAACAAGTCTCAGGTTATTGATGCCGTTGCACAGAAGACCGGTCTGAAGAAGAAGGAAGCAGAAGGCGTTGTCAATGCATTCCTCTCCACCATCGAAGATGCTCTCGCACAGGGCGAAAAGGTCCAGCTCGTCGGCTTCGGTACGTTTGAAACCAAGCAGCGCGCTGCACGCATCGGCAGAAATCCCGCCACCAAGGAAACCATCGAAATCCCGGCTTCCAAGCATCCGGCTTTCACGGCAGGCAAGGCACTCAAGGAAACTGTCAACAAGTAATGATACATGCGACCGCACCTGTACGATACTCTCCCGGGTGCGGTCTATTTGTACACTGACACGAAAGGAAAGCAATCATGAGACTCGATAAATATCTGAAGGTGTCGCGTATCATCAAGCGCAGAACGGTTGCAAACGATGCCTGCGATGCCGACCATGTCACGGTCAACGGCCGCCGTGCAAAGGCATCGTACGATGTCAAGGAGGGCGACGTTCTGGAGATCACCTTCGGAGAGAAGACGCTGCGCGTGCGCGTGGTCGATGTCAAGGAGCATGTCGGCAAGGCCGATGCATCCTCTATGTACGAGGTGCTGGAGGGCTGAGGCGCTGTCATAACCGACGGGGCTTCTGCATACAATCCCATGGAACCATAAATGTGGATGGGGGAGTGTGCAATGACAGAAACGAACGGAAGCCGCACGGCAAAACATACACTGACGCTGGAGGACAGAGGACATCTGCACTGTACCGGAGTGCTGGATGTCGGCGCTTATGATGAACATACCGTTTCCATGAAGACGGGCCGCGGTATGCTGACCGTGGAGGGTGAAGGTCTGCATGTCAGACATCTGGCACTTGAATCGGGTGAGCTGACCGTGGAAGGTACGGTAACCGGACTTTATTATACAGAAGACGCGCCCGGTGCATCCGGCGGCTTTTTTGCAAGGCTGCTCCGATGACGGCCGGTGCTTTTGATCTTGCGACGGCACATGCCATCATGGCGGAGGCCAGCGCCGCAGGGGATGTACGTGCTGTTCCGCCGGCGCTGCTGTTCGGCGTCGGGCTGGGGCTGCTGTACGACATCACCCGATGGCGGGAGATGCCGGACGGAGAACGAGTGCCGTGCAGGATCCGTGCGGCAGCCATGCTGCTCGGCGATGTGTTTTTTATGCTTGCATGCGGTGTGCTCGGTGCGGTGTTTCTGTATCGGTACAACTGCGGCATTCTGCGCTGGTATCTTGTGCTTGGCTGGATCGTCGGGTATGCCGCATACCGCAGCTCGGCAGGAAGACTTGTCAGGCGGGGGCTGTCGGCACTCCGCGCATGGATGCATGCCGTGATACGCTTGCTGCATCGGTATCTGCTGTCCCCGGTACTGCGTATCGGAGCACATCTCATCGACCGGTACAGACGGTATCTTGCGGCCCGCAGAACGCAGAGAAACGAACGACGTGCCGCCGGACAGGCAGACAAAGGACAACCGACAAAAAGGACAGGAGTTTTATGGCAAAGGAAAAAAAGCAGCCGAAGAAAAAAGCGAGCTTCTTTACCAAAGTCGCATTTTTCGTCTTTTTCGGATTCTGCGCCATCACAATCTTCCAGTTGTATGGCCAGATCAGCGATTATCGGGAAGAGATCACCTCGACAGAAGAACAGATCGCCTATTATCAGGCACAGATCGAAGCGCTGAACAAGGAGCTTGCGACACCGATCGACTATTCCTACATTCGCAAGATCGCAAAAAGCAAGCTGAATTTCAGCATGCCGGACGATATAATATTCTATAATGACCTCTCCAACTGATACAGATATGAATACTCTCAGAAATAACCAGAAACTGATTTTCGGCACGCTCGCAGCGGTCACGGTGCTTTCGATTCTGCTGGCGGCCGGCTTTGCGGCGCTGTATCTGTCGTCGCGGGACACCATACCTGCGGGTACGGATATACAGACCTCCGCAAAGGATACGGAGACCGCCGGGAATGACGGTGTGCAGACACCGCCCGATACGGCAGAGCTTTCGGAGCTGCGGGCGGAGAACGACGCGCTGCGCACACAGGCGGAATCGCTTGCTGCAGAGCTGGATGCGATGCGCGAGGCGGCATCCGAGGCGGAAACGGAATACATTCCCGACCCGCCCATCGACCTTGACAGCCTGTACAACCCGGGCGATCTGACACCGGCAGATCCGGAATCGCTTTCCTATACGTTTGATCTGAACGAACAGCTGGCGGTGATCCGTGCGCTGGAGGAGCAGATGGAACATTCCCCCTACATCGTTGACCCTGACGGCAAGCTGATGCTGCTGGAGGACGTTGTGTTTGATGAGGATACCGAGATTCTGTACCGCGCCAAGGCAAACACACCTTTGGATGAAGACGGTCGGGTGCAGGAAAAGGAGATCGATTATGAGGCGATGGGATACCGCTATCCGACCGTTGCCGTTTCCTATCGAGATATGGAACGCGGAACGGCGTATTCGTACAACGGTGATACCGTTTTCTTCTCCGCAAGCCTCATCAAAGCGCCGTACATTTACACCCTGCTTCACCAGATTGCGCAGTTCAATGAGATCAAGGAAGCCAATCCGACCAACGATCCTGCCGTCGGCAAGACCCTGACACAGGAAATCTGGGATAAATACGATCTGGAACGCAAGATCACGGTCACAGAGGACATGGTGGAAAAGGGCTCGGGCAAGATCAAGGATATGGATCTGTCCGGCGCGGGCAAGGAATTTTCTGTGCTTGAGCTGATTGAATATTCGATCAAAATGTCCGACAATACCGCCTTCCGCATTCTGCGCAATGAGTTCGGATACGATTACTTCTGGCAGGTTTCGCGTGCGCTTGGTGTGAAATCGGTCTTTACATCGTTCAACAACCTGACCGCGGATGAGGCATGTCTGTACCTTGCGGCCATCTACGATTTTGCAAAGGACTATCCGACCGAGGGCGGCGTTTTGATCAATCTGATGAAAAATGCCAACCATCAGGTACTGATCACACAGGCCGTTTCCAATCCGTATGCCGTTGCGCATAAGTACGGATGGGATGCCGATTCCTATCATGATATGGCACTGGTCTACGGGGACGCGCCGTTTGCCGTCTGCGTGATGACCAACTTTGATTTCTCGGTCAACGACGACGATCTCAATGCCTATATCCGCTCGCTGGTGTCCGAAATCGAAAAATTACATCAAACCTTCTACAAAGCAATCGAGGAACAGAAAAAACATTTCTGACAGGTCGCGCCGCACTGCATATACTGCAGTGCGGTGATTTTTTTTTTTGCCGCATGCGGTGCTGCATGAGTACCGCAAATCTGATCGTTTTCGAGAGTGGCGTATGACAAGGATTCGGATCGCCATCGGCTCCGTCACCTATGGGGAAAAGGGAATGGCCGCGCTGCGTGCACGCGGTGTCCCGGTCAGGCTCGTGCGCCTCGATCCCCGCCAATCACGGGGCGGCTGTGCGTATGCGCTGGAGATTTTGGGCGGCGGCTATACCGTGCCCGGGATACGGCAGATGCTGCATGAAGCACATGTACGCTATACCGAGATTCTGGAGGATGCGCTGCCGATGCTGTAGAATGGGGCGGGGAGAAACGGCATATGTTTCTCCCTGCCGCCGATCGGTTGTGGAGGATATACTTATGGAACTCACCTATCTTGATCATGCGGCGACCAGCTGGCCAAAGCCGCGTGCGGTCGGTCGGGCGATGCTGGCGGCCATGACGGAGGCCGGCGGAAATCCGGGACGCGCAGGGCATCCGCTGTCGATGCGGGCATCGTCTGTCGTGTATCGGACAAGAGAAACGGCGGCGGACTTTTTCGGCCTTGCTCTGCCGGAAAACGTGCTGTTTTTTCCGAATGCGACGTATGCCATCAATGCGGTTCTGCACGGTCTTCTGCTTGCGGAGAAGCATATTTTGTGCTCGGAGCTGGAGCACAATGCCGTGATCCGGCCGCTTCATACGCTGCAGAAAACGGATGGGATTGCATGCGGGATCTACCCGGTCTTCGGTGCGGGGAACGGCATGCTGTCGGAGGAGGAGATCCTCTCCGGCATCCGTGCCCGTCTGACCCGGAATACCGCGCTTGTCTGTGCGTGCCATGTCTCCAATGTCTGCGGTGCGCGTCTGCCGATTGCAAAGATCGGTGCCCTGTGCCGGGCGGCGCAGATTCCCTTTCTCGTCGATGCGTCGCAGAGTGCCGGGGTGTACGATATCGACATGGCGCGGGACTCCGTCGATTATCTCTGCTGTGCCGGACACAAGGCGCTGCTCGGTCCGCAGGGAAGCGGTCTTTTGCTGATCGGTGAGGGTGCACGCCTGCCCGTATCATCGGTGCA
>JAFTLK010000129.1 GCA_017455975.1 Clostridia bacterium
TCATCGGGCTGACGCAGCCCGATGGCTCCCTTTGGTCGCTTTGAAGGTGTCTTTTTGGGCGGGAAACCCGCCCAAGCGACGCAATTTGTTTATATATCGCCCTTTGGGCGATGAAGGTAGGCAATTTTGCAATTGCCTAATCATTATAATAAGGAAGGAAACAACAACATGAAAAACGGAAAACTCGGATACGCCGTTGTCGGTCTCGGTATCGGTAAGGCACACGTTGATGCAGCGCTGAACAATCCGCATTGTGAATTGGTCGCTGTCTGTGACCTCATTCAGGAAAAAATGGATAAGGTGACTGCAAAGAGTCCGGAGACGAAAACATATCTTGATTTTGACGAAATGCTGCGCGATGACGAGATCGATATCGTTTCTATCTGCGTGCCCTCCGGTATGCATGCGGACTTCTCTGTCCGTGCGATGGAAGCCGGCAAGCATGTTCTCTGCGAAAAGCCGATCGAGCTGACCGTCGAGCGTGCAATGCCGATTGAGGAAGCGCGCATCCGCACCGGGAAAAAGGCAGGCATCATATTCCAGAACCGCAACAATGCATGCATGCGTCCGATGAAGGAAGCCATCGATTCCGGCAGATTGGGTAAGGTCTTCTGCGGCACATTTGCCGTCAAGTGGTACCGCGACGATGCATACTACGAGGGCTGGCACGGTACATGGGATATGGACGGCGGCGGCTCGCTGATCAATCAGTCCGTGCATACGGTTGACCTGATGCAGTGGCTGCTCGGCGATGTCGAATCGGTCACCTCGCATATGGACATTGTCGATCATGATATCGAAACCGAGGACTTCACCGCATCGCTTATCAAGTTCAAGAGCGGCGCTGCCGCAACGTTTGTTTCCACAACCTGTGCATATCCGGGCATCTGTACGGCAATTCAGGTTTACGGCACAGGCGGCTCCATCGAGGCAGACGGTGACTCTCTGACCGCATGGAAGATGCGCGACGGTGATGAGGACGAGGAAGAAGATATGCTTGAACGCTTCGGACAGGGCAACCGCATGGCAGCGGTTCTCGATCCGACGCTGGTCGCAGGACATCAGTCGATGGTCGACGATATCATCGATGCAGTGCGCTTTGACCGTGATCCGCAGATCATGCCGATGGAAGCCATCAAGGCAGTCCGCATCATCAATGCCGTATATGAATCCGCAAAAACAGGAAAGACGATTTATTTCGAGTAACAGAAGATATGAATACAGAATACAAACCGCTGATCGGCATTACGCCGCAGTATGAAATTGAGCGGGAGCGGGCATGGATCCGTTCCTCCTATACAGGGGCTGTCATCCGTGCCGGCGGGATCCCGGTCATCCTTGATCAGTATCCCGACGGAAAAGAAACCATAGAAGCGCTTCTGCCGCGTCTGGACGGCATTCTGTTCACCGGAGGCGTCGATCTGAACCCGAAGCTCTATGGCGAGGAGATCGACCCGAAGTGCGGTGAAATTGCCGATGTGCGCGACGCATTTGAGCAGAAGCTGATGGAAGTCGTCGAGCAGTACGACATCCCGGTCTTCGGCATCTGCCGCGGCATTCAGTCGCTCAACGTGCTCTGCGGCGGCTCTCTGCATCAGCACATAGACAACCACCAGAGTGTCCGTCATGATGTGGAGATCATCGAGGGAACACGTCTGCACGCGATCATCGGCAAAACGAAGATCAATGCAAACTCCTTCCACCACCAGTGCGTCAAGGTTCCTGCTCCCGGACTGATTGTCACGGCACACGCCGGGGACGGCACGATTGAAGCCATCGAGCGTCCCGGGGAGAGGTTCTTCGTTGGTGTCCAGTGGCATCCGGAGCTGCTGTCGGCGGAGGAGGGCGACCATCACGCGCTGTTCTGTGCGTTTATCGGGGCAGCGAGGGAATACCGTTTGCAGCACGGCACTGTATAAATACAATTTTTCAGAAAGGACATTCCGATTATGATGAAACGATCCATTTCCATTCTTCTTGCTTTGGTTCTCTCACTTGGCATGCTGTGTGTCCTCCCCGCATCGGCTGAGGACAGCGCGCTGACCGTGACGACCTCTGCCGCAGGATACCAATCTCTTGCATTTCCGATGACCTCCACGCTTTCGACTGCGCGCTGGAGCCATCTGATGTTTGCTTATCAGTTCCAGACGAGCGATACGACATTCGTTACCGTCAACTATTCCATCAAGGATAAAAACATGGTTGTATGTTTTGATACGTACGATATCAAAACCTGCAAGCTGCTGTCCACAAAGACCGTGCCGCTTGAGCTTACGGTCTGGGCAGGTGCGCATTATGACGGTACCTATTTCTATCTTGCATTCTCCAACTCCGAAAATCCCAATCAGGATACCTCAAAAGAAATGCTTCGCATTGTCAAATACGACAAGAATTTCCGACGCGTCGGTGCGGTCAACTGCGGCGACGGCTGGGCAACGGATATGTGTCATTCCGGCTCTCTGCGCATGGATTCCTACGATAATATTCTGATTGTCTATACCTCGCGTGAACGATATGACGGACATCAATCCAATATCCTGTACGGTATCGATACCCGTACAATGAAAATTATGAATTACAATGAAGACGGTCCGTTTCCCGGATGTCATGTCAGCCATTCCTTCAATCAGTATGTGCGTTTCGCCGATGACGGCGTGCTGTATCTGTCTGACCACGGTGATGCTTATCCCCGCGGCATTTCTGCACAGGCACATGACCTGACCGAGGATATCCCGTTCCATGTCAGCGGTCATCTTTCGCCGATGTATGTCGTTCCCGGTGAGATCGGTGCCAACTGTACCGGTATTACCTATGGCGGCTTTGAGTTATCCAACACCGCCGGCAACATGCTTGCTGCGATCAATACCATCGACCACAGCAAGGTCTCCTCATACACCTCCTTCACCATGAACGGACTTGGCCGCGATGAACGCAATGCTGTTCTGCTGGTTGCGCCGATGGATGGCAGCTATGAGCGCGGCGGTGCAAAGCAGGTGACCTTTACCAATTACATCGGTACCGGCAATCTTGCAAGTACGCCGTATCTGGTCAAGATCAATGACGACCGCTTCATGTTCATGTGGGAGGCATTCCAGTATACCTCCTACAGCGCGGCAAAGAGCCTCGGTGTCCGTTACGTTTATGTCGACGGTAACGGCCGTGCGCTTTCTTCCATTGAAAAGCTGCCCGATGCCCGTCTGTCCTGCTCGAATGAACCGAAGCTGATCGGTGATGAGGTCATCTGGTTCCTCAATTCCGATACAGAGGTCACCCGTACCTTCTATCGCATTGATATCAATCACGGAAAGCTCAAGCAGACCGTTTCCGTCAGCATGCCGGAACGTGTGACCTACGGTGATGCGCCGTTCAAGATCACCACGACTGCGGACAAAAGCTCCAAACTGACGAATTTCAATTATGCGTCCGACAATCCTGCAGTTGCATCGGTGGCAGCCGACGGTACCGTGACTGTCAACGGTGCCGGTACAGCCAACATCACCGTGACCCAGCCCGGCAACGACAACTATGTTGCGGCGGTCGTTACAAAGAAGCTGACCGTCAGTAAGGTACGCATCGACATCCATCCGGAGGATGCCATCAAGGCCGTCGGCGATGCCGACCCGACATTTGCATATACCTATAGCGGTACATTGATCGACGATGCACAGTTCACCGGTGCGCTGACCCGTGTCAAGGGTGAGGAGCCCGGTACCTACGGCATCCGCCGCGGTACACTGTCGCTCGGAGCAAACTATGTACTCAATGTACAGGGCGGTACGCTCTACATTGTGGATGAAGTCAAAGCACCGACCGTTACGACCGAGGTACTGCCCGTTGCTTGCGTCGGTGAAGCATACCGCGCAGAGCTGACCGCAGATGCGCCGCTGGATGTGACATGGGAGCTTATTTCCGGAACCTTGCCGGCAGGGCTGACCTTTGAGAACGGTGTGATTTCCGGAACACCCACAGCTGAGGGGACCGTAACGCTGACCGTTCGTGCAGCAAACCCGATGCTGCCGGCAGCAGAGGGACAGTTCACCCTTGCCGTACACAGCTTCGGCGATCCGGTTGTTACACAGGCACCGACATGTACTGTGGCAGGCGTGGCTGTGCGTACCTGTTCTGTATGCCGGAAGACAGAGGAGCAGGTGCTTGCCCCACTCGGTACGGCGGAGCAGCCCTATGAAGGCTGTCTGTCCGCAAAGTTCACTGACGTTGCGTACGGTGACTGGTTCCATGAGGCAGTCGACTTTGCACGCGCCAACAGCCTGATGAACGGTACATCCGATACGACCTTTACGCCGTCGGCAAAGATCTCCCGTTCGATGATCGCACAGGTTCTCTACAACCGCGAGGGAAGACCGACGCTGTCGGCCGAGAGTGCTTATACCGATGTCACACCCGACAAGTGGTATTACGATGCAATGCGCTGGGCAGCGTCCAATGCGCTGATCCTCGATGGCGACGGTGACGGCATCATCGGTGCCGACAGTGAGATTACGCGCGAGGAGATCGCGCTGATTCTGTGGCGGTATTTTGACCGACCGCAGAGCGTGTATGCCCTCGATGCATTTGCCGATACGGATGCGATCACCGCAGACGGTCTCCCGGCATTCCGCTGGGCTGTTGAGGTCGGAATCTTCCGCGGAAATGATGCTTCCTGCCTCAATCCGCAGAACACCGCGATGCGGTCCGAAGCTGCACAGATCTTTATGAATCTGTTCAAGAAGTTTGACAATAAGTAAGCCAATCCCCCGGATTCAAAGTTAGTGCTTGAATCCGGGGGGTTCTGATATAAAACAGACAGAAAAACGCGCCATATTGTCTGTTTGCAGTGGCTTGATTCTTGAAAAATTTTCTGAAAAACCGTTTAACCGATCGATCACTTTCACGACTATATAAGTGAAGGCGTCTGAAAACGGAAATGGAGAAACCTATGGATCGTATCAATCTGGAACAGCGAATCACCGAAAATATGAAATCGATTTTCGGCTTTGCGCTGACAAGGCTCGGCAATGTATCGGAAGCGGAATGTCTTGCAAGCGACATTCTGTATGAAATTCTCCGATCGGCGGACAAACTGCGGGACGAATCACGTTTTTTCGCATTTATGTGGAAAATCGCGGAGAATACCTATCACGATTATCTCCGGAAAAAGCAGAAGCACGCGATGCATATCGAAGAATTGGATGAAAACATCCCCGATGCATCGGATTCTGTCTTGTGTGAGATCATCCGGGACGAGGAGCTGCATCTGCTCCGGCGGGAGCTGTCTCTGCTGTCAAAGCAGTACCGCGATACGACCGTTCTGTATTACATCCAGGGGTTTTCCTGCTCCGAAATCGCAGAAAAATTGAAGATCAGCACGGAAATGGTGAAATACTATTTGTTCCGTGCGCGGAACATCATCAGGGAGGGAATGCAAATGGAACGGTTATTTGGTGAAAAAAGTTATGCGCCCGGCGGTTTTGAGATTGATTATTGGGGACCTGTCGATTTCCATCCGCACGAATACCGGGATTTTCAAAAGAGGAAAATCAAGGGTAATATTTTACTTGCGGCATATTACAGCCCCATGACAATGCAGGAGATCAGCATCGAGCTTGGCGTTGCGATGCCGTATCTGGAGGATGAGGTCAATCTGCTGATGGAGCGGGGATATCTTGTCTGCAAAAACGGCAAGTATCTGACCAACATTCCGATTTTTACGCTTGAATGCACGGAAACCATCGACGGCAAATTAAAAGCGTTGACAGAAACAACCGCAAAAGCATTTGTCGCTGTCGCGGATGCATTTGCCAAGCGGTTCGGAGATCGGTTTGCAAATGAAAATCTTGCGCGCTGGCAAAAGGTACTGATGTGTATGCACTTTTCGCTGCTGGAATCTGAACGTGTTCTGAAATCCCAATACGGTGAGACGACCGATAACGGGCTTGGTGTTATCTGGGGCAGGAGTTATGCAGCACCGCAGGATGATGCGCTGCCGCAGGGAATTCAGGGCATTTATAACGGTGCCGTCTCCAATGACGGGCGCGGAAGTCTGATCGCCATGAATTTCAGACAAACACTGCACGCACAGCATTTTGAATACCGCATGACAGACCCTATGGTCGCAGCCGCTTTTGGCGCTTTTTCTTATTTGGGCAGTGAGTGGCAAAGCATTCTGAAAAAACACGGATATGTCAAGGATGACAAGCCAAACTTTGCAATCTGGACGATGGATGAATATAAAGAGATGCGGGAAATTCTTTCCGAATGTACGGCGCTTGCTTTGGAATTGAGCCGAAAAACTTCGGACATAGCCGCTGAAATCACCGCCGATCTTGCGCCTGTCCATATTCGCAGAACAGCAGAGCATGTCGGCGCAGTTGTGTATCGCTTTGGCATGATTGAAAATCTGGTAAATGCGTTATATGATATGGGATGGCTGATGCCGGTTGAAGAGCATGAAAAGCCTGCGATCTGCGTTGTAAAGAACCGCGTTGTAAAGAACTGAAAAATACCGCCGAGAGACCGTAATCTCTTGGCGGTATTTCGTTATGCTGTCAGATTTTTAATTTTTGGTAATTGTCTGTCGTTTGTCAGAGTGGCGAGGGAGTACAGAGCGTCTCTTTCATAAAATAACAGTATTGCCGGAAATCGCCAAAATAGGTCATTCCCGGTGTGCTTTATATAGAAAATCCAATGCTCCGTTGGATTCCATTCATTGTTCTATCGCTGTACATTTTCGATAATTTCTGTTATACTATATACAACGGTACCGGAATCAAAAAAAGGAGAACCAATATGATTGAAACAATGGGGCAAATTATCCGAAGATTACGGAAAGAACGGAATCTTACGCAGGAGGAGTTGGCGGAACAGTTAAATATTACTTCCCAAGCGGTCAGCCGTTGGGAAAACGGAACCGGGATGCCGGATATTTCGCAGATTGTGCCGCTGTCGAATGTGTTCGGTGTGACGACGGATGTGCTGTTCAGTAAAGATGGGATGGATGGCGAAGAAGAGGTAACAGCATTTATTCGCGAAGCCGAACGGAAAATCAACAACAAACCGACCGAAGGCATCAGTCGGTTCGCACATCGCAAGATGTGCTGTGATGAGGTGCAGGCCATGGTTGGCGTATATCCGAATAACTATGCGCTTCTTTGCTGTTCACTGGCTGATATTGTATTTCTTCTATGGGACTACACGGAAGAACAGTTTGCTGATGAAATCACGGACAAAGAATCCGAAATGAAAGCATGGGCGAACGAAGGGATACGTCAGGGAAATATTGTTCTGAATTACTGTACTGACAGTTATTTATTGAACATAGCGAACCGTTGGCTTGTCAGCATCTACCGTATCATGAAGGATTATAGCAAAGCTGAAGAACACGCAAGAAAACTTACAGATGGCAGAGAAACATTCCTTGCGATTGTGTATGATGATATGGGACGAACAGAAGATGCGATGAAGCAGTATAGCGTAAGTATTGATAACGCTTTCAGCGCTCTTATACAATCACTTCCCCTGCTCGGATATCTTTATTTGAAACAGAAAAAGTTTGATGAAGCATATACGTGTTACCGACTTTTTCCGGATATCTATGATTTGATGTTCAAAAACAGCGAAGACGAAGTGCCATACTATGCCTATCATCCGTGTTTTGATTGGTGTGCGGCTGTGTGTATGAAGCTCGGGCGGCATGATGAAGCGATGGACTGGCTCGAAAAATGGCTGAAACATGAGCAGATCAATGCAAAGAATTATAATGTGATTACGGAAAGTAAGCTGCCGTATTTCAGCGGTTTGATATTTGCTGATTCTTATCATGAATCTTATCTGCGTGAAAACCGGATTACACCGAGTCTTGAATGGGATAACTTTGATCCTATCCGCGAGACCGACCGATTCAAGGCAATCCTCGCAGATGCCGAAGCATTTGAAAAAGGTGATTAAGTAAATATCTTATTGATTTAGCGAGCAAAATCCCCACGGGTTCTCCGTGGGGATGATTGTGTTTATGAGGCTGGTGCATCAAAGTTTTCTGAAATCCGCAATCCGATGAAACGTCTGATAATTCGCATCATGGAAATTCGCCGGCTTTCCGTATGCCGTGCGCGACAGGAACAGGATGTCGTCGCCCTCAATGAGGAACGACACATACTGGAATCCGACCACCGCCGGGTCCATCGCCTTGGCATCGAGGATATCCGCGACAAAGTCCCAGTGCATCAGATCGGGCGAGCGGAACAGTCCCAGCAGGTTGCGGTTGGTCTTCGGCTCGTCGAGCGCGTGGCTTGCAAGCATGTAATACATCCCCGACACATCGTCAAAGTGAATGTCAAACTTCGAGGTCGTGATATCGATGTCAACGAGCCTGTCGTAGACCGGCATTTCCTCCGGATGCTCCGGATCGATTTTCAAAAGCAGACACTGCTTGTGCGCATAGCGCAGGAAGTTATACAGTGTGCCGTCCGGAGCGCAGACGACATTGCCTTCAATGCCGCCGATGCATCCGTCAACCAGAGCGCCTGCGGGAAGCGTCTTCTTTTCCTCGTTGTGCCGCCAGAAATCGGTCATCGACCAGACAGCGGGATCGGTGTAGTCATCAAGTCCCTCGGGTGCGGACAGAACGGCGTTGTTCATCTCGCCCTTTGCCCACGCGCCGTATTCCACGTCCGTCCAGATTCTGCCGTGTGCATGCGTGAGGGGCATCGGCGCACGGTGCAGTCCGCGTTCTCTCGGATCACACGCACCGCGGAACAGCACGGTCGGCAGTGTCCAGTCGCGTCCCTCGTTGTCGGAAGCACCAATCAGAAGATCGCCGTATTCCGTCGAGCAGGCGAGCATATACAGGCGGCCGTTCTCGTAAAACATCTGTCCCCAGAAGCACGGAAACAGCTCGGTCAGATAGTGCCACGACTGTCCGTCGTCGTCGGAGAAATAAATCAGCGTCAGATTCTGCGGTGCGTTTCCGCGGAAGACGTCCATGGATGCCAGAAGTCTGCCCGACGGAAGCCGGATCAGACACGGCGAGCACAGATACTGCCCGGAGAAGGCAAGTACCGGATCGTCCGGATGCAGATAGTTGACGACACGTCCGGGAACAACGCCGGTGCGCGCAAGACGTGTCTCACTTCTCGCGCCGTCATCATCGCGGACAACGTAAAATTCATAATCGGTGCGCGGACGCAGATTGCACAGCTGTCCTTTGTCGGCGTTCTCCATGAACAGCTCGTTGAAGGGAGCCTCGGTGCCGCGCACGCGATAGTAGAGTGTGTGGGTTGCTTTTGCCTTGGCACCGCGGTCGATGAAGTCAAATTCCAGCGTTGTCAGACCCGGTGCAATACGGCAGATGTACGGACCTCGTGCACGCTCCGGTCGGTCCAGCGGCGTATAGGGGGTGAAGTTCCAGTTGGTGACTGCTTTCATGAATGGGTATCCTCTCATTTGGATTTTGATAGTATCAGTATAACAGAAAAATCCGCCATGCGCAAGAGGTTTGGCGGAATTTTTTAGATTTGATGACAGTTATGATATATGAAGACGATTCTCTATGTCTGTAGGGGCGATTCATGAATCGCCCGTTGTGAAGGCACAGACTTTGGATAACAGCATACCAAGAACGTGTAAATCCATGTTTGTTTCTATCCGTTCTTTCCCTTGACAAACCCACTCCGCTGTGCTATAATAACGGTAATTTTTATCAAAGGAGGAGCACCCCATGAACGAACACGAACAAACCCCGACCATGGACGAATGTCTGCAGGCATATTACGCCGGCTATGACGAGGAGGGACGGCTCCTCTGGCGTCACGGACAGGTCGAATATCTGACCACCATGAAATTGCTGCATGACCGGCTGAAGCCCGGCGACAGGATTCTTGAGATCGGTGCCGGAACCGGGCGGTATTCCGTCACGCTGGCAGGAGAAGGCTATGACGTCACCGCTGTTGAGCTGATCGATCACAATCTGAATATCCTGAAATCGAAGATCACACCGGATATGACGATTACAGCACACTTGGGCAACGCGCTTGACCTGTCCCGTCTTGACGGGGGTACGGAGGCACTTCCCGACAGCACCTTTGATGTGACGCTGCTGCTCGGACCGATGTACCATCTGATTACCGAGGAGGAGCGCAGGGCAGCACTTTGCGAAGCCATCCGCGTGACAAAGCCCGGCGGTTATCTGTTTGTCGCCTACTGCATTGCCGATGCGACCGTTGTTGACTTCATCTTCAAAAAAGGTATGCTCGGATATGTGCTGGAAAACAACATGATGAACACGGAGACGTTTGACCTCTACACCACGCCCCGGGAGCTGTTTGTCATGACCCGCAAGCGGGACATTGACCGCATGATCGCCGAGCTGCCTGTCCGGCGCGATACGTATGCCGCCGCAGACGGTGCTGCGAACTTCATGCGCGAAACCGTTGATGCGATGGACGATGAGACATTTGCATATTTCATGAAGTGGCATCTGTCGGTCTGCGAATCCCCCGATCTTGTCGGTGCGACGCATCACAGCCTCGATGTACTCATAAAAGTGTGAGCAAAGATTTCAGCTTCGGTGACGATTGCAAGGTGTTCGTAGGGCGGGGGCTTGACTCCCGCCGCTGTGGGCGAACCATGCATTGTTTTTGCAGATGAATTTTCGGGAAATGTGTGTGTTCTGACAGTTCCATGATCGGATTGTGTGGTGCGGCGGCACCAAGGCACCGCCCTACGGTGTATTTTGATACGCCCGCCTGTTTACCCACCCAATAACACATCCGATAATAACATCACACAGAACCCGACGAGCAGTGCATATGTCGCGCCGCGCTCGGAGCCGTGTGCGTGGGTTTCCGGAATCATTTTGTAGTGCGGGATGCGATGATAAGCCTCCCTCCCCGAGGGAGGTGGCGCGCCGCAGGCGTGACGGAGGGAGTAACGGGCTGCACTTATGAGAAAAGAACTGCTTTAACGGATGGCATGATATCATTCCATAACTCCCTCAGGCGGGAGCAAGCCCCCGCCCTACGCGGAATGGAAAGGTGTTTACCCACCCAACAGCACATCCGACATAAGCATCACACAAAATCCGACGAGCAGAGCATACGTCGCGCCGCGCTCGGAGCCGTGTGCGTGGGTTTCGGGAATCATTTCGTCCGAGATGACATACAGCATCGTGCCGCCTGCAAATGCCAGCGCAAACGGCAGAATTGCCTGTGAAAACGACACCGCAAAGAAGCCGATCAGCGTACCGATGACCTCAACGACACCGGTCAGCGCCGCGAGCAGAAATGTACGCTTCGGTGAAATACCGCTTGCCAGCATCGGACCGATGATGACCATACCCTCTGGAATGTTCTGCAGTGCGATACCGCCCGCGATCAGAAGTGCCTGCGACGGGTCGTCTGCGCCAAAGCCGACACCTGCCGCGATACCCTCGGGCAGATTGTGAATGGCGATTGCCGTGACGAACAGCAGAACCTTGGACAGCCCCGGATTGTTGTGCGCCTCGATATCCGTACCTGCCATTTTGTGCAGATGCGGCACGAGCTTATCAATCAGATTCAGACACAAAGCGCCCGCGAAGATGCCGGCAATCGTGATGATGATCCCGAACTTCCCGCCGTATTCCAGTGACGGAAGAATCAGACCGAGCACCGCCGCCGCCAGCATGACACCTGCGGCAAACGACAAAACGATATCCGAGAACCGATGTGAGATATTTTTGAATAAAAAACCGATTACAGCACCGATCAGCGTTGCGCCGCCGACACCGAGTGCGGTTAATAAGACCATTTCCATAAAAGAAAGCCCCCTTGTCAGATTCTTGCTATGATTATATCATAAATCGAAGAATTTGAAAAGGGGGTTTTGAAATTTCATGTTTCCTTGTAGGTTCAATTATGGTTGACGAAATCATCGATTTGGCACGGTTCCCATTTCACATCTGTTGGAGAAACATTGCAAAACAAATCAATGGTATCGCCGTTTTCTATGACCTTGAAATAAATATTACTTTCCGATGGTGACAAATCCGAGAATTGTTCGTCACGGTATTGAAAGGACATTGTATAAAGAAAGGTGGCTTCCGTGCCGGTTTCTGTCCAGTCAAAAATCGAAAGATTCAGAATGTCATAATAGGGATCGTATACGCGGTGAAATTCATCTTTCAGAAAAGTGACTGTTTTCTGAAACAGTGCACTTTGCTCGGTTTCTTCATTCCCCGTGTCGCTGTATCGGACAGTGACCCATTCGATGCTTTGGGCAATCATACGCAGAGCATCTTCGGTGAGCAGCGTTCTGTTCTGAATACCGTCATTGAATTGTATTGCAAAATACAGTTGATATTCCGGATGGTACGTGACAATGGCACTGTTTTTTCTGTCAATCCCATCATTGAACAAATCAGACGAATACAAAACTGTTGTCAATGCCGTGCAATAGGGAGTTGTCTGATCGGTAACAACGTCAAAATGTCCCCGAATGTCCCAAAAACTCATGCCGCCCATTGCGATTTGGTTGAAGATCGCTTCGCGGATTTCTGCCTGATCGTCAGGAACGGAATACGGCAAAAATCCGACACCACCAACCGCGTCCTCACCGTTTTGAATGACAGCATATTCTGCAAACGGAATCACCTCATAGGCGTTGAATCCGTATGCGATATCCCATTCGTTCGGCAGTACAAGCTTGAGTTCCGCATGGATTGTCTGACCGTTTGAATCCTTGTGCTTGAATCGAACTTTGGTGTAGGATAAATCATTGATATCGATAACCGTGTTCAAATTGGATGCTGTCTGTTTTTCAACAAACTCCTCTATTCCGCCATATCGGATGTCAATACGGGTATCTATATCATCTACAAGGGCAAGATAGATATACATCGGCTCTCCCATCGGAGCACCGCCGCCGATCCAAAGTTCAAAGGTTTCGTCGATCTCATAGATGCGGATATACAGCCCCGAACCTGTCACAGTGGACTTGTAGTCGGCGAAATCCTCCCATGTCAGCGCCATCCCTTTTTCGGAAAGCGTGCGTACATCGTCAAGCGTCAATACCTTTGACGGGATAAACCGAATCTTGAAGCAGTACCGCGTCTCCTCCGCCGCAACGTAATACACTGCGGATTCCTCTCTTTGGGGATTGCGGTATGTGATCGGCAGGACAAATGCGCCGTCTTTCTCCGCTTCCAGCGTGAATGTCTGCTGATCGATATGGGTACTGCTGCCGCGGTTTTCGTAATAATCCTCACCGACGCGCAGGGTGTCGCCGCCGATGCCGGTAATCCGCAGCACCGCATCCCCTCGAAGCGTAATCACCGGAATGCGGTCATAATCGACCGACCAGTCATAGGCAACCGGCAGAAGCGGTACATCCATGCTCTGTCGGTCATCGAGCATCACCACGGCAATGCCGACTTCGCTGTCAGACGGTGCGTGGATAAGGACATCACCATCCTGCGGTGTTTGTTCGGATGCAATCATCCATTCCCGGAACACCGCGTCGAAGTCGTATTCCATGACATAGGTGTCAATCGCATTGCCGCGTGCGTCGCGGTACCATAATACCGTTTTATAATCGTCCTCGCCGGGATGCGCCGGATGGAAGGAGTAGTCCGAGACATACAGATAATTGACCTCAAGATACGACCCGTCAGCATAGGTCACGACGGCAAGGTGGTCGAGTGTCCCCTGACCAATGGCATCGTAGGAGCGGTTGACAGTCCGGGAGGCACCGTTCAGCGCATCGACCAGCGCAATTCCTTGTTCCGGTATGATCTGCTGACCGTCAAGCGTACAGGCAGCAATGCTGTCGGCAGGATACTTCGTCGGCGGATTGCCGATGCCCATCAGACACAGAAAGAGACAGCAGACTGCCATGATGATACACATCGCGCGCTTCGGCTTTGACCCAAGCAGTCGGCGGATGCGCCCGGAGACATTGCCGGCATCCAGGGAGAGCATACCGAGCGGACGGCGTTTCGCGGTGGAGAGGGACAGAAGCGCTTCGGCATACGGGGCGGCAAGGTCGTCCTGTGTTTGTCCTGTGACCGATGCAAGCACACGGAGCGCATCCTCGTCACAGCGGTATTCCAGATCTGCCGACACACAGAAGAACGCCGCCCAGACAAGCGGATTGTACCAGTGCAGGCAGAGTGCCATAAACCAAAGTGTCTTCCACAGCGGATCTCGATGGCGCAGGTGTACGCCCTCATGTGCCAGCACATATAAAAGTGCCGGATCGTCCTGTGCCGTGTCGGACATCCCCGCAGATGGCAGATAGATGCGCGGACGGAACATACCCATCACAAACGCGGATGGAATGCTGTCTGCATACAGAATCTCACAGCCCTGCGGCAGAAGTCCTCCCTGAATCGCTCCCGGATACGGAACGGCGGTCCGCAGATGACCTTGCAGACGGAGTATGGAAACAATTTGATAACCGAGCAGAACAAGAATGCCGAGCGGATAGATTTTTTCCAAAAACAGCAGCCATACCTGATCGTGGAAGGCGGAGACGAATTGCGGTGCGGTGTCGGTTGTTTCTGCGGTTTCGGTCGGACTTGCTGTGTCGGAGATGCTCCGGGTATCGGCACTGTTTTCCGTTTCACCGATATCCGCGCGGTCAAGGTCGATGTAGACGGTATCAAGACCGCCGTTTGCCGCGTCCCCAATCGCACGCAATGCCGCATCCGCCGCCGATAAAACAGAAATCTCCGACCGTTCGGCAAGGGTTGTGTCACGGGCAAACGAGACGCTTTCCTGCGGAATCATCGACAGATTGCTTGTCGGCTGCAGCGGACAGAGCAGGCGGAACAGCACAACTGCCCACAGAAGCAGGATGAATTTTTTCGGGAACTTCCGCACAAAAAAGCGGAACAGCAGTACCGCGACGATCAGATGTGACGCACCGGCACTCATGTCGTAAAGGGTTGGAAATACGGATGAAAGCATGGGAATCCTCCTTTCCCGGACGGTATGGATGGATACGGATTTATTTGTGCTTGCGCTGATCGTCGATCAATGCCTGCAGCGCGGCTATTTCGTCCTCGGACAGGGTATTCCGCCGTGTAAACGCCGCAACAAACGCCGGCAGAGAGCCGGAAAATGCATCCCGGACGATCTCCTCCGACTGTCTGGCGGCAAATTCGTCCCGTGTGACAACGACTGTGACTGTACCGCCGTTGTTTTGGAACAGACCGCGGTCACACAACTTTTTGAGCACCGTGTAGGTCGTCGATTTCTTCCAATGCAGATGCTCCTCACAAAGCGCGACCAGTGCACCGGAGGTCAGCGGCGCGTGTTCCCAGATAAGCTCTGCGAAGCGGGTTTCAATGGCACCGAGTGCGGTTTCTTTCATGATGGAGTCTCCTTTCGGGGATGGTCTATATAGGATAGACCGTTCTTTTTGTATAGTCTATCATATATAGACCGATTTGTCAAGGGGAAATGTGAAAAAACAGGACTCCTGCAAGAAAATATCTTGCAAAAGCCCTGAAAATTCATTCAGATGTTTTCATCACGCACAGCACGGATACCGATTGCAGCACAGATACAGGAGATCAGGATCGGTAGGAATTTCAGCGTTTTCAGAAATACATCGAACCATGCGGCAGTCTCGAAAAAGACTTTGTGCATAAAGGAAAAACGGTAACCGTGAAATTCAAACAGGAACATCGCTTCCTTGCTGTGTTCGGGAAGGAGTAAAAGCACGGCCATTGCAGCTCCACCGAGTATCAGTGCGGCAATCGGCAGTGTCCGACGACCGCCAAGCAGATGGGCGGTCATACAAATTACGGCGACAATCAACAGAAGCGGTACGACCAGCGCAAAGATGTGTTTGGCGGCGGCATCGGCGGAAAATGCGTAATTGTACTGATACCCGCCGCCGGATTGTAGAGTAATGGTTACAAATGCACAGCGGACGGCAAGTGTTGTCATTTGGATGGCGGAAAGGATGAAAAAAATCAGGGAAAGCATAGCTGGGGTGCGGCGGCGAAGCATGGTTTTGAAATCGGTTTCGGACATGGCAGAATCCTCCTTTGGTATGATCTGGAAGGAGGCAGGTGTGCGAATGCGGTCTGCGATTTCCGTGCAGGTCAGCGGACGGTCGGTCGGGATGGCAGACAGAATGTCAAGGATTTCCTGCTTCTGCCCGATTTCCTCCGCAAGCGTCTGCCGATGGGCTTCAAGCAGCACGGTGCAGTTGTCCGGCGTTGTCTGCATATCCCGAATCTCTGCAATCGAAAAACCGGCACGGCGAAGTGTCGCTATCATATCCAGCTTGTCTGCATCCTCATCCGAAAAATCAAACGACCTGCGTCCGGTGTAGTCGGATTCCGCAGACGGGGACAGCAAGCCTTCTTCAATGTACAGCCGTATCGCACGGTCGGTCAGTCCGGTACGCTGTATCATGTCTTTCATTCGCATACATATCGCTCCTTTCGCTCACATTCTACCATTTCACCCAAGGTAAAAGTCAAGACTTTTTGCGGAAAAATGCAAATAAATCTTGACTTTTGGGCAAACTCCAATGTTATAATTTTGTAAACGAAAGGATTTATGCATCTGTCATGGCAGAAAACACCATATCGGCGATCGCCTGCATACCTGCATCGGACGGATGCGCCGCGACACCGGCGTGCTCGTACTGTCCGTGCGCCATGTACTGTTCCTGTCCGTGCAGCGGCGACAGGGAAACGAAAACGGCACCGTTTTCGAGGGCGGCAGATTTCAAAAGCGCCTCTGCCGTATCGTTTTTCCAGAACGGACCGACGGCATACACCCTGCAGTCCGGATTCTGACGGAAGCGCGCGATGACCGATGCATATTCGTTGGCAAACGCGGGGAGATGTTCCGCAGGCGTATTTTCGCAGATGCGCAGAACGACAGCATCGGGGGAAAAAGCAAAGTCCTCTGCAAAATAGTCGTCGAGCGCCCCTGCCGTACCACGCTCAAACGCCGCGACATTGCGCTCCCGCAGTGTCACATCGATGCCGGTTTCTGTCAGACGGGCACACAGGCGGTGCACATAATCGTTGTCGGCACAGGAGGCCGCCATTCCCCAGTCTCCGAACCAGCCAATCTGCGGTGCGGGTGTGTGGTGTGTAATCGAATTTCCTAATATCAACAGTTTCATTGTGCGTATCCTCTCTTTTCCTGTTATCAGCAGAATTCTCCATCCAGCTCCCGCAGCATGCGCAGACCAAACTCAACCTCGAACTTGACCTTTTCCTCAAAAATCCCGTGCGAACGCGGATAATTGATCTCCCGTCTCCAACGTGCGGCGAAGCGGTCGAAGGAGCCGTCGGTGAACTGCTTTGCATAGTCAAGCGGCGTTTTTCTCTGATAGCTGAACTCCGCAAACGTGATCCAGACATCGTATGTGCCGAGGTGATCGAGAAAATCGGCATCCTGCAGAAGCAGCAGCGCCGGCGGGTAAGCCGCGAGCCGTTCGTCGATACCGATGTCCTTTTTCCGGTGGTCATGCAGGCGGATCAGATCGCACACAGCGGTCAATTCCTCCTCTGTGATAAGATGACCGATCAGCGCAGGCAGTGCGTCGGCACCGGCGTTTTCGTGATCCTCCTGTCCGTTGCACAGATCGTGAAACCATGCGGCGACGGTGAGGACATCGGGGGTGACCGATTTGTCGTCCGGGCAGATTTCCAGACGCAGACGCTCCGCCAGCTTTGCCGTGCGGAGACCGTGATCGAGCTTGTTGCCCGGTTCTTTCCACGGATGGCTCGATTTGCCGCCAAGCTGCGCTTCGCAGATGGTGCGGATTTCATCAAGGTTCTGTCGGATGCCTTTTGTCATGATGGGGTTCTCCTCTTTGTTGTATGTTTTTCCTATTATACCACGGTTTGCGCGGTTTTTCAAGGGGGAGTTTGGTTATAGGAAAAACAAGCCTGCGGAGCGCCCGCATGTCTTTTGAACGCACCGCACCGAGCAGATATAAAAACGCGAAGTAAAATACAGCGCATACAAGCACCTGTACGATAAGCTGTGTCATCGGGAAGCGATAGGTGATTCCGATCATACGGAAGAAAAGACCTGTGCATGCACCCGCACCCATGACCGCAAGCATCGGCGTCCAGATCCAGCGCAGAAAGGGAAAATGCAGACCTGTGAGCGACAGAAGCTTTCCAAGGCTCAGAGTGAGGTTGAACAGCTCCGATGCATACAGAAGAATAATATACCCAACGATGCCGAGCGGGGGCAGAAGCAGATATGCCATGATGACGCAGAAAGCCGCATCCAGCAGATTGTAGCGCATGGAATCAAGCTGTGCATCCAGGCCTTTTAGAAATGCGTCCACCACGGTGTCAAGGTACATGATGGGAATCAATGCGGCAAGCAGTATAAGGTAACGTCCTGTATCACCGTTCCCTCCGACGAGTGTTCCGAGCGTAGGAGAAAAGCATCCGATGCAGCCGCCGATGAAGACCGCATAGTACAGGGTCATACGCAGAATGCGTGCGGCATTGCGGCGGACAGCGGCAGAATTTCCGCGCGTGCGCAGCTCGGCAACCTCCGGGATCAGAAGCCCTGCTGTGGCCGTCAGAAGGGCAGCCGGAAAAAGCAGTACCGGAAGAACGATGCCGTGTACCGTGCCGTAGGCCGACAGCGCCGCGTCCGTTGTTGTCCCCGACCGCTCCAGCCCCAGCGGGATCAGCAGATGCTGCAGTGTCTGAAGCCCGGAGCGGATACAGGCGGTCAGTGCGATCGGCAGGGCGATATGCAGTACATACCGTGCAGTACCTGCGGTGCAGTGCGGGGGATCATTGCGGGAAGCGGCACATCGGCGTCTGTAATCCGGCAGAAAGCAGAGCAGAGACAGTACAAAGCATGCTGCTTCCGAGACAAGCGAGGCGATCACAAGTGCATAGCAGGGCCAGATGCCGTCCCGGATACCCCATGTCCGCAGCCCCCAGACCGTTATACCGATACGCAGACCTTGACAGAGGAGATTGATAACAGCACCCTTGTAGGCCTGTCGGACGGCAACGAAGTAGCCGTTGACGGTTGTGGACAGCGACAGAAGCGGCAGGGAAAGCGCGAGCAGACGCAGAGCCGGTGCAGCTTCGGGAAAGCCAAGCCATTTTGCACCGATGCATGGCGCAAAAAGATAGAGCAGCCCCGCCGCTCCGATGCTGAAAACTGCCGCACAGGACATGCCCGTCCGGACGGCACATCGCATCGCTGCACGGTCGTCGGCTCCTCCTGCCTCCGATACCACACGCGTGACCGCCAGATGAAGTCCCGCCGATGCCGCAGTTACTGCAAAACCGTATACCGACATGAGCAGCGAAAACTGTCCGAGCCCCGCCGTTCCAATGTACACACTCAAATAGCGGTTGAACAACACGCCAATGCCGCGCATGCCCAGGGAAGTCAGGGTCAGCAATGCCGCATTCGATAGAAATCGTTGTATTCTTGTCACAAACAGCCGTCCTTTCCGGCTTCCGCACCGACTTGCATATCTGCGGAAGCATCTATCGTATCCAGTATATCTTTTTTTTATAAAAATATGAAAAAAACGCGACAAATCACAAAATGTATGATATAATAAATAAGAAACGGACACGGTTTTACGTTGTTTTTTCGTGATCGGCAGAATGCATAAAAATGCAGATCTGATTTTGTGAAAGATGCTGAAACTCTGCGATTTATACAGAAATCAGAATGTTTTTATTGACACAGAGAACGTATTGTGTTATAATAAAAATACAACAAAGGTTCACTTGACCGCGAGAAGAAATTTCTAAATGGCGGATACGCCCGCGAAATACGTCAGAAAGAGAGAAGCCCGTGTCATCTACGTGTAATGATTTCGGGTGACAGAGAGGATGGAGTGCGAGCCATCACCTTATCCTCCACCTCAAACCCCTGCAAAAATTCCAACAACCGAGGTGATCTTGTGCTTTACTTCGCCATTCTGGTCTCGGCGGTGATTCTGTATCTGGTGCAGATGCAGTTATACAAAAAGCTGACCGCCAAAGGCTTGTCCTACCGTCTCCGCACGGACAGAGAAGAAGTCCGCGCCGGAGAAGATCTCTATCTTTATGAGGAATTGTCCAATAAAAAAACACTGTCGCTTCCGTTTGTCAAGGTCAATACCGACCTGCCCGAGGGTCTGAAATTCCACTTTACTGACCGATTTGAGGACGGAACGACCAAGGAAACTTATGAATTCGGCGCACAGTCGATCTACGTCCTGCGCGGTTATCAGAAGATCAGCCGCCGCTGGCGCATTACAGGAACGAAGCGCGGCAGTTATCTGATCGGCACAAGCCACATCATGACAAACGATCTGTTCGGTATGAACCCGGTGTCGCACGCCGCCGATTCCCTTGAGGGCTATACGCCGCAAAGGCTGACCGTTTTGCCGCCGCACTACGATCTGCGGAAAGAATTTGTCACGGCACAGGGCATGAACGGCGACATTGTCAGCAACAAAACGCGCATGACCGATCCTTTATTGTTTGCCGGAACGCGCGAGTACCGTATGGGCGACCCGATGCGCTCGATCAACTGGAAGTCGAGTGCCGTTCACGGACGTTTCATGGTCAATATTGAAGAACCGACCGTGCCGTTTCAGTTCAATATTTTTCTAAATACCCAGTCGCGCACCTTGGAAAAAGACCCCGAAGTCCCAAGCGCGCCCGATGAAATTGACCGCTGCATTACCACAGCGTTTGCGCTTTTGGAACGCGGCGTTCAGGCGGGTATCAGCATCCGCATGATGTGGAACACAGCACCAAAAGACAGTGTACAGTATGACGATACCGCCGCGGCTGTCGGTCTGCGTCCGCTTGGGGATGACGAGATTGCCGCCCGCATTTCCACCACCGCACCGTGCAGAACACCGGAAGATGTGACCGCTGTCGGACGGGTGCTGGCAGAGCTTCCGTATCGTATTTCGGTCAAGGAAGAAAATCTGCTTGACCACATGCTTTCCAATCCGTCGCTCTATACCGCATCCGACCGCTATCCCGGAAAAGCCGCGTTGATTATCGTCTCAACCTACTTTTCGGAGCGAATGCTCGTCTTTCACCGCAGTATGGAAGCGCGCGGGGTTCGGGTGATCTATTACATCATGACGACCTACCGCAACGCGCAGAACATTCCCGATGACATTGAGGTCTATTACCTATCCCAATTGCTTGATGAAAACGGAGAGGAGGCGAGCGCATGAACGAACACAAGGCGACAAACGTACGTCCCGTGCCGCGCTTTCTTGCGGGAAATCATGATTTTTCGTCCCTTTATAAAGGCTTTGCGGTCATCTGCTATCTGTTCCTGACCGTGCATTTTGCCTGTATTATGGTGCTCGGCTTACATACCGCATCGCCAATTCATCCGTGGATTTTCTGTTATTATTTCGGCTGTGCCATGGCTGGATACGGGATTCAGCATCTGACGGGACTGATCTTCCGCATTGTCCGACCGAAGGCAGAGAACAACTATGAGGACATCAAGCGCCGCTACAAGCCGGTACAGGCGATTCCGTGTCATATCCTTGCCGTGATCTGGTTCGGCATTGCCAATGATCTCGGTTTTGAGATTTTGCGGGAGCATGCGATCATTTTCAGCCACAATTCCATTTACCCTCTGATTTTCGCTATCGGCGGTTTTATCCTCATGGAATATGGCGCGTATCTGTGGTTCTTTCCGTACAATGTCCTCGTTTCGATGCGCTCCATTGCCATTGTCGGCGTTATGATGCTGATTCAAACTGTCGTACTTGTCTATGTAAGAGGACTGCCGCTCGGTTTTTATAACACATCTCTTGTCGTGACAGAATTTCTTGCAATTCTCATCTACATGGTATTGCTCAATCAGTGCTTTTTGACAAGGCAGTATGACAACCGCGTTTCGTATGTCAATGATGCGGCGAAGTTCTACAGCGCTGGCGTCGTTGCCGGTGCAGCGGCTGTCATCATTCTGATGGCGCAGGTTGTCAGAGTCATTGTTATTGGAATTCTGAAGATATTGGAGTTGGCACTTGCAAAAAGTATTCTCAGTTTTAACCGACCGCATGAAAGCGAAATTGAGGAAATTTCCGGCGGCGGTACA
>JAFTLK010000130.1 GCA_017455975.1 Clostridia bacterium
CTCCGGTCTTGCCGGTATCGCACACTGGCTCAACGGCTACTTCCGTCTGAAGGGTGACGAGGCGGTTGACAAGCGCGCGCCGATCATTGCCAAGATGAAGGAAAAGGTTGACGAGGAATATGCAGCCGGCAGAACCACGGTCATGGGTGACGGTGAGCTTGAGCATATCCTGTCCGTCGTTGACTTCGACGAATATGACCGCCTGTCGCATATCCACATGCACGTGCAGCTGTGATCGGTGATCCATGATGAGAAATCTGTTTCTGCCCGACGACTATCAGAAGGATATCTACTGCTACAATGCGGAATATCTCCGCGCAAAGGGAATTCGCTTTCTGATGTGTGACATTGACAACACGCTTGTCACCTACGACGATCCCGAGCCGACGGAGCGGCTGCGCCTCTGGTTTGACGAGCTTTCCGCGGCGGGCATCGAGGTTGGTTTTATCTCCAACAATACCGCCGAGCGCGTGGAGCTGTTCAACCGTACCCTCGGTTATACCGCATATCCCGATGCGCACAAGCCGCTGACCGGAACCATGAAGCATTTTCTGGCACAGACGACCTACAAAAAAGAGGAAATCGCGCACGTCGGCGATCAGATCTTTACCGATGTCTGCATGGCACATGCGTGCAATCTGACGGCATTGCTCCTGCCGCCGATCAAGGATAAGAAGACATTCTTCTTCCGCTTCAAGCGTCTGCTTGAAAAGCCGTTTTTAGCCTATTATATAAAAAAACATAAAGACTGAATCAACAAAGGGGATGCGTTTCGCTCATGAACGCATCTCCCTTTTTGCTTGATCACGCAGTACTTCACGACACCAGCTTTTTGACAAGCACCGGCGGTGTTTCTTCAAGCAGCATTCCGGCCGAGCCGGCACTGCAGAGATACTCCTGCACATGCTCAGTGCGCAGAATCACCGGCATACGGTCGTGAATGGGCAGCATGGAATCATTTGCCGCCCGTGTCAGAATGACAAATTCCCAGCAGCCCGGGGCGGACTGTGACGGACGGTACAGTCCCGCAAGATACAGAATCCCGCTGTCCGGAAGATTGAAGCGGTATTTCAAACGGGGATCCGCGCGTCCGCCCGTGTGCGCCCATTCAAAGAAGCCTGCGGTCGGGATGACACAGCGGCGCTCTGTCAGATGCGGCGCAAACATCGGCTTTGCAGCCGCGCTTTCCGCACGCGCATTGATGAGCAGACGGCGCCGCCCGCCGATTTCGGCATCGAAGCCCCAGCGATAAAGCCATGCGTCGACCTCGCCCGATGCATCCCCGACAAGCACCGCTGCCTGCTCGGATGGATATACCTCACGTCCGCGCACAGCCGCGATGGAACCGCCCGCCGACATATGGGGGACCGATGTCGGATGCGCGTTCTCCTCAGCGCGAACCAGCATACGGAACAATTCCCGTTCATCCGTTTCAATTTCCGTGGTGTATCGTCCGCACATACATATGCCCCTCCTTAATTCTGATGACAATATTATACCACAGATCCACAAAAAATACAAGCGTTTTTATAAAACATCCTAATAAATTTGCATCTTTTCGCTTTCTTGTTCTCATATTATGGCGCCATTCGCTCCATTGCGAACAATTGAAGAACATCAATGCCGAATTTTCCAGAAATTTCGTTTGTTATTTTCGGAAAACCTATTGCAAAACTCCCGTTCTTGTGGTATACTGATACCATAAAGAACATTATTTCGGAGGTTTGCATATGAATTCCGTAATCCTGCATGTGGATATGAACAACTTTTTCGCCTCTGTCTCCTGCCGTTCTCACCCGGAGCTTGTCGGAAAGCCGGTTGCCATCTGTGGGGATATCGAAAAACGGCACGGCATCGTTTTAGCAAAAAACAACATCGCCAAGGCACGCGGCGTCAAAACCGGATCGACGATCGGCGAAGCCTCCTTCATCTGTCCGGATCTGTGCATGCTGCCGCCGGACAACACGCTGTATCTTGAGGTTTCCAAACAGGCAAAACGGATCTATTACGACTATACAAGTCAGGTCGAATCGTTCGGCATCGACGAGTGCTGGCTCGATGTGACCGGAAGCCTACGGCTGTTCGGCGACGGCGTGACCATCGCAGATGAGATCCGCCGCCGCATCAGAGAGGAGCTCGGCGTCACGGCGTCGGTCGGTGTATCCTACAACAAGATCTTTGCAAAAATGGGCTCCGACTATAAAAAGCCGGACGCAACGACGCTCATCACCGAGGACAATTTCCGCGACCTGCTCTGGCCGCTTCCCGTCTCCGATCTTCTGTTTGTCGGCCGTGCCACACGCAGCAAGCTTCATCTCTGGGGCATTGACACCATCGGGGATCTGGCACAGGCAAACTTTCAGGAAATCGTCGGGCTGCTCGGTAAATGCGGTGCGGGACTCTGGCAGTTCGCAAACGGCCTTGACCGCACGCCGGTTGCGGAGGGCGACCACATGCCGATCATCAAAAGCGTGGGCAACTCCACGACCGCACCGAGGGATCTTGTCACGGCGGAGGATGTATACATCACGATGCGTGTACTGTCGGAGAGCGTCGCCGCCCGTCTGCGTGCCGACCGTCTGTGCTGCAGTACCGTCCAGATCGAGCTGCGCGACACGCGCCTGTCAGTCATCAGCCGGCAGCGGCAGGTTTATTATCCGACGAATCTGTCCGAGGAGATCTTGTCTGCCGCATTTTCCCTGTTCCGCGCCACCTGTCCGCGCGACCTGCGGCAGATGCCGCTGCGTTCTGTTGCCGTCCGCGCCGCACAGCTGTCCTCCGAGGATGACGGTGCTCAGCTGTCGCTGGATTTCGATGCCGGCCGCCATGCGCGTATGGAAGCGCTGGAACGCACCGTCGACCGTCTGCGCACCCGTTTTGGTGACCGTGTCATCCGCCGTGCACATCTGTACACCGATCCGCTCCTGTCGGGATTCTGTCCGAAAAACGAAAATCAGATCCACCCCGAGCCATTCATGAAGGGTTCGTAAATCATTGCCAACAATTTGTTTCCAATCTGTGAATAATTGGTGTATTTTGTCAGTTGCAATTTCCCGTCGAATTGTGTATAATATATATGATATTTTCGGTCGGAATTCCGATCGGAAAATAAGGTACCTGACAAAGTAAGAGAGTTCCGGCGCAAGGCTCAGACGGCTGAAAGCAGCCCCCCGATCATTGTTTTCGTTCCCCTTTTATTTTTTCGGGTATTTTTCCATTTCCCCATATTTTATTAACATAAGGAGTGTTACCCAAAATGAAAAAGCTGTTATCCCTTCTCTGTGCAGCTGTTCTGCTGGTCACGCTGGTTCTCACCTGCGCATCCTGCGGCGGCTCCTCTGTCAGTGCAGACTTCAAGGTTGGCGTCATTCTGATCGGTGACGAAAACGAAGGCTACACCTACGCGCACATTTCCGGTATCCAGACCGCAGCAAAGGAACTCGGCATGGCAGACAGCCAGATTATCTGGAAGTACACCATTCCCGAAGATGAAAAGTGCTACGACGCTGCAATCGACTTAGTCGAGCAGGGCTGTTCCGTCATCTTCTCCAACTCCTACGGCCACCAGTCCCACATGAAGCAGGCTGCTCAGGAATGCCCCGATGTCACCTTCGTCTCCATGACCGGTGACCAGGCTGCCACCTCCGGTCTGTCCAACTACAAGAACGCATTTACCGGCGTTTACCAGTCCCGTTACGTTGCAGGTGTCGTTGCAGGCATGAAGCTCGCTGAGCTCGTTGCAGACGGCAAGCTGACCGATGCAAACTACGACGGCGAAAACATCAAGCTCGGCTACGTCGGCGCATACCCCTATGCAGAAGTCGTTTCCGGCTACACCGCATACTACCTGGGCGTCAAGTCCGTTGTTGAAAACGTTACCATGCAGGTTACCTACACCAACTCCTGGTTTGACATCACCGCTGAAGGCACCGTTGCAGAAGCACTCGCAGCTGACGGCTGTGTCATCATTTCCCAGCACGCAGACTCCACCGGCGCTCCCGCAGCTGTTCAGGCACTGCAGGACAAGGGTCAGGTTGTCTACTGTGTCGGCTACAACGTTGACATGCTCTCCGTTGCTCCCAATGCCGCTCTGACCTCCCCCACCAACAACTGGGCTGTTTACTACAAGTACGCAATCGAAGCTGCTTCCAAGGGCGAAGACATCGTTGTCAACTGGTCTCAGGGCTACGAAGCTGACGCTGTCGGCATCACTGCTCTCGGTCAGTCCTGCGCTGCAGGCACCCAGGAAAAGGTTGACGAAGTTGTCAAGGGTCTCAAAGACGGTTCCATCAAGGTCTTCGATACCTCCAAGTTCACTGTCGGCGGCGCTACCCTCACCGAATACCTCGCTGATGTTGACGGCGACTTTGCTCCCGACACCAACGCAATCTGGGACGGCTATTTCCACGAATCCGAAATGCGTTCCGCTCCTTACTTCGATATCCGCATCGACGGTATCGTTGAAACCAACAACAACTGATTCTTGTGATTCAACTATGGGAAAGCTGCCATACGGCGGCTTTCCTGTTCGTTGTTCTTGAAACAGCATCGGAAACGGTGCTGTTTACCGCAGTGCCCGGCATCGGGCGGATGTATCCTTTGCGGGGCACCGCGGCAAGCAGCATATCCCGCACATGACTCCACCCACAGAAAGGATGAAGAACTTGTCAAACGAACCCAAAAGTGCGATCCGGATGGAGGGTGTCACAAAAACCTTCGGTTCCGTCATCGCCAATCAGAATATCAACCTCGATATCCGCTACGGCGAGGTCCTGTCCCTGCTCGGTGAAAACGGCTCGGGCAAAACCACGCTGATGAACATGCTCTCCGGTATCTATTTCCCCGATGCCGGTCAGATATATGTCAATGACACGCCTGTTACCATTCGTTCTCCCAAGGACGCATACGATCTGAAAATCGGTATGATCCACCAGCACTTCAAGCTGGTCGATGTCTTTACCGCCGCGGAAAACATCGTTCTCGGTCTGAATGAGGGCGGCCGCTATGATAAAAAGGAAGTTGCACGCCGTGTCCGTGAGATCTGCGCAAAGTACGGCTTTGATATCGATCCCGAGCAAAAGGTCTACTCCATGACCGTCTCCCAGAAGCAGACGCTGGAAATCGTCAAGGTACTCTACCGCGGTGCAGACATCCTCATTCTCGACGAACCGACCGCCGTTCTGACGCTGCAGGAAATTGAAAAGCTGTTCTCCGTCATCCGCAACATGCGCGCCGACGGAAAGGCCGTCGTCATTATCACACATAAGCTCAATGAAGTGCTGGCTGTTTCCGACCGTGTCGCGATCCTGCGCCACGGCGAGTATATCGCAACCGTCGAGACCAAGGACGCAACAGAAGCATCCCTGACCGAAATGATGGTCGGCAAGAAGGTCGAGCTGGACATTGCGCGCGACCTCATCGAAGATAAGGCACGCCGCCTCTGCGTCCGGGATCTGACCGTCGTCAATCCCGACGGCATTACCGTGCTCGATAAGATCAGCTTTGATGCGTATTCCGGCGAGATCCTCGGTATCGCAGGCATTTCCGGCTGCGGTCAGAAGGAGCTGCTCGAATCCATTGCAGGTCTGCAGAGAACGGAAGCCGGCGCATCGGTGCTCTTCACCGATCCCGATTCCGGCGAGGACAAGCAGCTCATCGGCACCACCCCGAAAAAGATCCGCGAGCTCGGTGTTCATCTGTCGTTCGTCCCCGAGGACCGTCTGGGCATGGGTCTGGTCGGCTCGATGGGCATGACCGAAAACATGATGCTCAAGAATTACTCCGACGGCAAGTCGCTGTTCCTCGACCGCAAGCAGCCGCGTGAGCTTGCAGAACGCATCCTGCGCGAGCTTGAGGTTGTCACGCCCGGCGTCAACACACCGGTCAGACGCCTTTCCGGCGGTAATGTTCAGAAGGTTCTGGTCGGCCGTGAAATCGCCGCAGCACCGACCGTTCTGATGACGGCATACGCGGTCAGAGGTCTTGACATCAACACCTCCTACACCATTTATAACCTCCTCAACGAGCAGAAAAAGAACGGCGTTGCCGTAATTTACGTCGGCGAGGACTTAGACGTTCTGCTGCAGCTGTGCGACCGCATTATGGTGCTCTGCGGCGGTAAGATCACAGGCATTGTTGACGGCCGTACCGCAACCAAGGAGCAGGTCGGCGCATTGATGGTCAAACACGTTGATTGACGGACGAAAGGAAGGTTTCAAAATAATGGCACATCACCCTCAGAATCACACAAAGGAACCGTTTGTCCGTATTGTCAAGCGCGACGCGGTCTCTCCGCAGAAGGCCTGGGGCATCCGCATCATCGGTCTGCTCTGCGCGCTCATTGTCTGCGCGATCCTGATTTTCTCATTAACCAAGCTCAATCCGATTTCTGTCTATACCTCCATGTTCCGCGGAGCATTCGGTACCGTCCGCCGCAGCTGGCAGACCATCCGTGATGCGATGATGCTGCTCTGTGTCTCCCTCGGTCTTGCACCCGCATTCATGATGCGCTTCTGGAACATCGGCGCGGAGGGTCAGATCCTCGTCGGCGGTGTTGCAACAGCCGGCTGTATGATCTACCTCGGCGATAAGCTCCCCACCCCCCTGCTCTTTGTCGTCATGTTCGCGGCAAGTATCCTTGCCGGTGCGATCTGGGGCTTCGTCCCTGCCCTGTTCAAGGCAAAGTTCGGTACCAATGAAACCCTGTTCACGCTGATGATGAACTATATCGCCATTCAGCTCACCTCTTACTTCGTCGCACTCTGGGAAAAGCCGTTCGGCTCCAACTCCGTCGGTATCATCAACGACCGTACCAACGCCGGCTGGTTCCAGCCGCTGTTCGGTCAGCAGTACGGATGGAATGTGGTCATCGTCCTGCTCATCACCTTCGGCATGTATTTCTATCTGCGCCACTCCAAGCACGGCTACGAAATTCAGGTCGTCGGTGAATCCGAAAACACCGCACGTTATGCCGGCATCAATGTCAAGCGTGTCATCATGCGCACCATGATCATCTCCGGTGCCATCTGCGGTCTGTCCGGCTGCATCGCCGTCGCAGGTGCCGGTCATACCATTTCCGTTTCCACGGCAGGCGGACGCGGCTTTACCGCGATCATCGTCGCATGGCTGTCCAAGTTCAATCCGTTTGTCATGATCATCTTCTCGTTCCTGCTGGCATTCCTCGACAAGGGTGCGGCGGAAATTGCATCGAAGTTCAATCTCAATGACCACGTCTCGGACATTCTCGAGGGTATCATTCTGTTCTTCGTCCTCGGCTCCGAATTCTTCATTACCTATAAGCTCATTTTCCGTAAATCCGAAAAAGCATCTGCAAAGGAGGAAAACTGAATATGAATACGATCGTTTCCCTTCTGCAGGCAGCCATCTGCTTCGGTACCGTCATCATGTTTGGCTCTCTTGGCGAGATCCTCACCGAAAAATCGGGTAACTTAAACCTCGGTGTCCCCGGTATCATGTACCTCGGCGCCATCGCATCCCTGACCGGCGCATTCTTCTATGAACGTGCAGTCGAGGTCCCCAATCCCATCGTCTGCATCATTGTCGCGTTTGTCTGCGCATTCCTCGCAGCAGCACTCGGCGGTCTGATCTATTCGTTCCTCACCATCACACTCCGCGCCAACCAGAATGTCACCGGTCTTGCTCTGACCATCTTCGGTTCGGGTATCGGCAATTTCTTCGGCGGTTCTCTGAACAAGCTGGCGGGCGGTGTCGGTCAGATCTCCGTCTCCGCGACCAGTGCGGCATACCGTACCAACATCCCGGCACTCGCATCGCTCGGCACGGTCGGTGACCTGCTGTTCTCCTACGGCTTCCTTGCGTATTCTGCAATCATCCTCGCGGTCATTCTGCAGTGGTACCTCAACCGTACACGCTCCGGTCTGAACCTGCGTGCCGTCGGTGAAAACCCCGGTACTGCCGATGCCGCCGGCATCAATGTCACCAAGTACAAGTACCTCTCCACCTGCATCGGTGCCGGTATTGTCGGTCTGGGCGGTCTTTACTACGTTATGGACTACACCAAGGGTACATGGGCAAACGACGGTACGATCGAGGGTCTGGGCTGGCTCGCGGTTGCGCTTGTCATCTTCACAACATGGAAGCCCGTCAATACGATCTGGGGCGCGTACCTGTTCGGTGTTCTCTACTGGATGAACTATTATCTGCCGGGTCTGACCCGTTACTCGCAGGAGCTGTTCAAGATGCTCCCGTATCTGATCACGATCATCGTTCTGATCTTTACCAGCCTTCGCAAGAAGAAGGAAAACCAGCCGCCGGCAAATCTGGGCCTGGCTTACTTCCGCGAAGAACGCTAACTTCCTTGTTGACTGTCAATACGCAAACGGACTGTTGCAAGTTGAAAACTTGCGGCATGTGTTTCACCTGCGACAGCCACGGGGTCACGAAGTGACCCGAATTTCCCGGTTTACATGCGAAAATCGCATGTAAATGCCCCTCGGAAGAGGGGCAAGGGAAACTTCTAAGGAGGCTGTTGCATTTAGATCAATGTGTCAAAAACTCCCTCCGGCTCACCGAAGGTGAGCCACCTCCCTCGGCAGAGGGAGGCTTATTTTAGGCTCCCTCTGCCGAGGGAGCTGGCAAAAAAAAGACGCTTCTGCGTCTTTTTTTTTGACTGAGGGAGTTATCATTTGCTCAATGATTTTTCAAATGCAACACCCCCTGTTATTTTTACTGTTCCGCGAAGTATCGTGCCGCCTGCAGACCCGCAATAGAGCCGGAGGCAGGATCTTCCATTCCTTCAAATTCAATCGAAACATATCCGTCAAAGCCGGAGGCTTTGATGGATGCAATGATATCCGCAATATCAAGATCCCCTTGCCCGAGAATCGAGCCGCGCAGCATCGAATATCCCGAAACCGTCGAGAACCAGCTGCCGCTGTCACAGCGGAACAGACCGCCGACACCCGGAAGCGCTTCGGTCTTGCGGATATAGAAATCCTTCAAGTGGATCATATCGGCATACGGCAGACACTTTCTGACCGCCGCTTCACACCGCTCATCCATACAGGCAAAGTTGCCGGTGTCCACGACCATGCGGCAATTCGGACGGTCGACCGCTTCAATCAGACGAATGACGCGGTCACTGCCGTTGACAAAGAAGCCGTGGTTTTCAACCAGCGTTGTGATGCCGTACTGCGCTGCATAATCGGCAAGAATGCGGCACGCCTCGATCATCTGCGGAAATTCGCGCTCGAAATCACACTGCGTGTTGCTCTCCAACGGACGGCGGAACGAGGAAACATCGTGGCGCATCTGGGAAAGACCGAGCTTCGCCGCGACATCGATGTGCAGCTTCAGACGCGCAAGCTCTGCTTCATACGCCGCCGCATCTGTCTTCAGAAGATCACCGAGCACGGCATAATTGGACAGCGGAAGACCGAGCTCCTCCGATTTTGCGCGAACGGCCGCGATCAGTTCTTCATCAAACACACCCGTCTGATCGTCAACGAGCGTAAAGCCGAATGGGACAAGCTCGATGTGCTCCGCCCCCTGTGCCTTGGCGAATTCCATGACATCGAGAATGGTCATTTCGCCGCTCTGCATCTTATTGTCCATGCTGTAACTGGAAAGTCCGATTTTCATGTAGTATACTCCATTCATAAGAATCATTTCAAATCATGATCGGGAAATCCGATTTTCGGTAAACCGACACCGACAGGATTTCCCGATGTTTGGTTATTTATGCGGATGAGGAGGACATATTGTCCCCGAAACACCCATCAGAATCTGCCGCCGCGTCCGCCGTGGGAACGTCCGGACGAGGATCTGTGCGAATGTGAACCGCCGCCGGAATGGCTGTTATTGTCCTGCCGCACCGTTTTTGTGACGTTGCGGTACAGAAACATCTCGCGCGAATCGGTCAGCTTCAGACTGCCCTCTTTGACGTATGCGCCCGCATTCTGCTGGCGGACGGATTTGAGCTGTGCTTTCATGGACGAAGTGACGATGAAGGCACCGATCAGGCCGATAACCAGCGCAGCCATCAGCGATGCGCCGCCGGAGGATTGCTCACCGTAATTCGCATCACCGTAGTAGTCGTCATAACCGTAGGAATTGTCAAAATCGCCGTAATCGTTATAGCCGTAGGGCATTCCCTGCTTGGCCTGCGTGACATAGTCATCACACAGTCCGGCGAACACGGAAAAGCCTTCCGCATAATAGCCGCCGCTGAGATACGGCAGGAACACATCCGCCATATCATCAAGTCCGTGATCGGTAAAAGCGGTCAGTCCATAGCCGGATGTGGAGATCCACCAATCGCGCTCGGCCATATTCAGGAGGAGCAGGATGCCGTCCCGATCCGCACCGAAACCAAATCCATTGTCGTCAAAATAATCGTCGGCATATCCCACGACCGTTTTACCGTTCAGCGTATTTGTTGTGACGACGACCACGTCAAACTGCTGCCGTTCGCTGATCTCATCCAGCACAGCAAGCAGTTCCGTTTCTTCGCTGTCGGTCAGAAGATCTGCGCTGTCGTCCAGACGCGGAACGTCAGCGGCAGCAGCGAATGCGGTCAAACAAAGCATCAGAACGAGAGAAAGGAGGAAAAGCTTCATTGTTTTCATCATCCCATGCCTCCTCTCATCCGAAAAACAGCAGCTGCAGCACGTAGCACGCTGCACCGATACCCGCTGTCAGACCGAAAAACCATTTCCAGTACGCACCCTTGTCCATCGGCAGATCACCGACGATCTTTCCTGTCTGTCCGTTGACGGCAAACTTGTATTTGGTTCCGTTCCAATCGGTATTGAGCAGCCAGACCGGATACAGCGCATATTTTGCAGTACCGTTGTGCAGACGAACATTGCTGTGCTCCGGAATGACGCTGGTATAGCCCTGTACCGTCCTTGCAAATGCGGCCTCCGTGCTTTGCTTGATGCGTTCGTTCGCACGCGTACGGCTGGTATCGGCATCCACGTCGTATTTGTCCGCAAGATAGCCTGCCAGATACGCTGTCTGAAAATCCACCGCATCCGAAAAATCGAACGGCTCCAGCGATTCCATCATCGTATCGTCAATTTTTGTTGTTCCGTCGACCGGAACACGTGCAAAGGAAAGGCTGCCTGCGCGCGTCACCGAGAAAAAGCTCGTTTCCGAATAATGGTACCGGCTGTCACTCCAGCTTCGTACCCGGGTGGCTTTGTAGCGGATCTGTGCATCGGCATCCGCATCAAACAACCAGAACGGAACATAGACACCCTTGACCTCTTCGATGTGGTTCTGGTCACAGAAGACCTTCGGCAGAAGCCGTTTGCCGCTGTAATGGCGGTTCAGTGCCTCTTTTGCCGCCTTTTTGTCCAGCTTGAACGGGATGACATAATCGGGCTTAAGATCGCCCTTGAACTGTCCCATCATGACGACGGGATTGTCGCAGAACGGACACGCAGTTGCTGCCAGCGTTTCGTCGCCGACGATCTCACCGCCGCACGATTCGCAGAGATAAACGCGCAGATGATCGGTCTCGCCGTCCTCCCATGCGCCGCCCGCTTCGGTGTCCCATGCCATGCTGTCATCGGTATCCTGTTTCAACTCGTCATCGTAAGATGCGAGCGTTTCCATTTCAAATTCCGTATCGCAGTACGGGCATTTCATTTTCTGCAGATTGGCATCAAATGCGATCGCACCGCCGCAGCACGGACACTTATATTCCTGTATCTGTGACAAATGAGCCTCCTATGTAAAAATACACACCCCTCCCACCCACAAAAGGCAAGGGAGGGGTTCTTTTTATGTTATGGTTTACATGATAGCGGTCGGATCAGATGATGTCACCATTGTCAAACGGATCGCCGCATTCGGGGCAGAACTTCGGTGCCTTTGCACCCTTTTCCGGCTCCCATCCGCACTTGTCGCACTTGTACTGCGGAACGCCTGCCGGCTTCTTCGCGCCGCATTCGGGACAGAACTTGCCCTTGTTGACAGCACCGCAGGAGCACGTCCATGCGTTAGCGGGCTTTTCCTCGGGCTTCTTTGCGCCGCATTCCGGGCAGAACTTGCCGGTTGCTGTTGCACCGCAGGAGCACTTCCAGCCATTTGCCGCAGGAGCTGCCGCCTGTGCGGGAGCCTGCTGCTGGCCCATCGCAAAGAGGTTCTGTGCGTTCATGCCGCCGGCATTCATCGCCATACCCATGCCCATGAATCCCTGCATTGCGCCGCCTTCGTTTGCGGCAGCCGTTCTCATCGCGTCTGCCTGTGCGCCGACGAGACGGGAACCTGCGACCATCGGGTTCATTGTCATTGCATTTTCTTCCCACTCGGTGATCTTCTTTTTCTGTTCGTCCGGAATGGTCAGGGAGTTGACGTTGAAGGAGAAGACCTCCAGACCGCGCTTCTCACCCCATTCGCGGTCGAGCACTTCGTTGAGTGCGTCGCGGATGTCGAAGGTGTGTGCCGGGATTTCGTAGTACTGCACACCTGCCGCAGACAGCTTCGCAAGTGCCGGCTGGAGCGCGGTAAGCAGCTCAGACTTCAGAATGGAATCGATCTCGGAGCGGTCAAAGCTCTGTGCCGCATTGCCGCAGACGTTCGTGTAGAACAGCATCGGGTCGACGATCTTGTAGGAATATTCGCCGTTGCAGCGGATGTCGACAGAAAGCTTGAAGCCCAGCTCTTCGTTGACGACAACGCGGAACGGAACGGGATTTGCGGTTCCGTACTTGTTGCCGGAGATTTCCTTGGTGTTGAAGTAGTAAACGCGCTGATCCTTGCCGGTATCGCCGCCGAACGTGAAACGCTTGCCGATGGTACGGAAGGTATCCTTGATGCTGTCGCCGAGGCTGCCGGCAAAGATGGACGGTTCGGTTGATGCATCCCATGTGAATTCACCGGGTTCTGCGCAGAATTCCACGATCTTGCCCTGCTCTACGATCATCATTGCCTGTCCGTCTGCAACCGCGATGACGGAGCCGTTGGAAATGATATTGTCCTCGCCGTATCGGTTGGAAGAACGGGAAGAGGTCCGCTTCTGTCCTTTCACCATCAGTGTGTCGCTGTCAAGTGCATCACAGTAGAAAAATTCCTTCCACTGATCCGCAAGTACGCCACCTGCTGCGCCAAGTGCTGCTTTAATAAGTCCCATAATTGAAACTCCTTTCGGTAATTGAAATCATTGATCTATTGTTCCGGTTGTTATTTTGAATGTTTGTCATTGCCGACAGAATACGGATTGACATTCTTTTTCGGGGGATCGGGCGTGTCTGCACATCGGTTTGCCCAGCCATACAGACGCCCGACCAGGTATGACCAAAGCAGGATCCCGCAGATCCATGCCGCCAGCGCCGCCCAGAACCACAAGACCGATAGACCGATCAGAAAATGCAGTATCAGCAGAATCCATGCGGGAATCGACCATTCGAGATGCAGCAGCAGGTTGATCAGCAGTGCAAGCATACCGTTTCCGTTGAAGCGTACTCTTTTCATCCCCGCGCCTCCCTGCCGTACCGGATTTTCATTATTAAAATACGCTGTCAAAAAGAAAAAACCTTTTCGATATATTGAAAAAAACACAGCTTTTCGTCAAAAAATCCATGCATACCGTAGACAAATCGGAAAATTTGTTGTATAATGTCATTGATAATATATCCGTTATACGGAAAGGAGCGTATTTTTCATGCAGCAATTATGGTACAACAAACCGGCATCCGTATGGGATACCGCCCTGCCGCTCGGCAACGGCGCAATGGGTGCCATGTGTTACGGCGGAACATTATTAGATCGTTTTTCGCTCAACGACGAGGCGGTCTGGTCCGGCGGCTTTCTTGACCGCATCAATCCCGAGGCAAAAGCATCCCTTGATACCGTCCGCGGTCTTTTGCGCGAAAAACGGTTCGCAGAAGCGGAAGAAATGACCGAGGAACGGCTTCTTGCCATTCCCGAGGGCATGCGCGATTATGAGCTGCTTTGTGAGCTGACACTGGAGTTCAGAACGCCCGAGCACCCAAAATTCATCACACCGCATCAGGCACTTTGGTTTCTGAAGCGCAATATGCACTGCTATGAACCCAAGGAAGGTGTTACAGATTACCGCCGTTCTCTTGACCTTGACGACGGTATTTTCCGTGTTTCCTATACCCTCGACGGCATCCCGCACAAGCGCGAAGCATTCATCTCCCATCCTGCAGGTGTCCTTGCCATCCGGATGGAATGTGCGGAATGGAGAGCGTTTCTGCGCCGTGCCAGCCTCAATGAGGAACAGGTCAAGCTCGATGACCGAACCGTAATGCTGCGTGCCACAACCGGCAACGGCGGTCCCTCCTTCTGCTGTCTTCTCCGCGCCATCGAAGGTGACTTCCATGTCGTCGGTGATATGCTTCGCGGAAACGGCAATACCGTCCTGCTTGCCGCCTCTGCATCTTCCCTGCGTGACGGTGATGATTTTATCGGGAACGCACGTGCACGTCTTGACCGTGCAGAGGAAAAGGGCTGGGATGTACTCAAGGAAGAGCATCTTGCAGACTTCCGCCCGATCATGGATGCCTGCCGTCTGAACCTGCCGCACGATCCGGAACTTGACAAGATTCCGCACGACGAACGTCTGGAAGCGGTCAAAAAGGGCAATCTTGACCTTGGCCTGACCGCCGATATGTTCGCCATGGGACGCTATCTGCTTGCATGCTGCAGCCGTCCGGGCACACTTCCCGCAACACTGCAGGGCATCTGGAGCGAGCTTTACAATCCGCCGTGGGGCAGCCGCTACACCATCAACATCAACACGGAAATGAACTACTGGCCGGCAGAGGTCGCAGGGCTTTCCGATATGCATATGCCGCTGTTTCACCATCTGAAGCGCATGCTGCCAAACGGCCGTCACGTTGCCCGTGAGATGTACGGTGCCCGCGGTTGGGTCGCACATCACAACACCGACGTCTGGGGTGACTGTGCACCGCAGGACAACTATCTTGCCTCCTCCATGTGGCAGATGGGCGGTGCGTGGCTGTCAACCCATATCTGGGAGCATTATGCGTTCACACAGGATCGTGCATTTCTGGAAGAATACTATCCGATCATGGAAGAAGCGGCGCTGTTCTTCGTCGATACGATGATCCGTGAGGACGACGGCAAGCTCTGCATCAGCCCCTCTCTTTCCCCGGAAAACGAATACGAACTGCCCGACGGTTCCGTCAGCGTCATGTGTGATGACGCAGCGATGGACCAGCAGATCGTTTATGAACTGTTCAACGATGTCATCCGTGCCGGTGAGATTCTCGGACGCGATGTTTCGGTTTACCGTGAACTGATCGTCCGTCTGCGCCCGACCGTTATTTCTGAGGACGGACGCATCATGGAATGGATGGACGGAAACAAGAAGGAGATCGAGATCGGCCACCGTCATATCTCGCACCTGTTCGCGCTCTATCCCGGCCACCAGATCACAGCAAAGAACCCCGATGTCATGGCAGCGGCACGCAAAACGCTGGAAACCCGTCTGGCTTATGGCGGCGGCGGAACCGGTTGGAGCCGTGCATGGATCATTTCGTTCTGGTCGCGTCTGCTCGACGGTCAGATGGCAGGTGAAAACGTCCAGCTTCTGCTTGAAAAATCCACACTGCCGAACCTCTTTGACAACCATCCGCCGTTCCAGATCGACGGCAACCTCGGTTACACCGCCGGTGTCTGCGAAATGCTTCTGCAGAGCCATGAGGGCATGCTGCGTCTGCTGCCGGCTCTGCCCGACACATGGAAATCCGGCTCTGTCCGCGGTCTGCATGCGCGCGGCGGCTATACCGTTGACCTTGCATGGGAAGACGGTCGCCTGACCGAAGCGGTCATTTGCGCATCGGTCGACGGTACACTCACCCTCTCCGACGGCAGATCGTTTGAGCACCGTGCAGGAGATGTCATCCGTATCTGATTTCACACATACAAACAAGCCGCAGACGGTTATCATTGGCCGTCTGCGGCATTTTTGATGCTTGATATGCGTGCGCAGGATTATTTCTGCTGCTTCGCTGTATCGATCAGTGCTTTCGGAATCAAGCGGAATACATACTTACCGCCGCCGAGATGCATGGTCTGCTGTTTGGGTATCTCGCGTTCACCGTCAAAGAGCAGACAGTTATCATATGTATCATAATCAGGCAAGGTCAGCGTCGCTTCCGTGTTCGGCGGAACCGTGCAGGACAGAACAAGGCTGTCACCGAAGGATTCGCACATGACCTCAATGCGTCCGGAATAAGTATCAAGCGCACATCGGACAAAACGCATCTCACGCGGCAGACGCGGTGCTACGGTGAACGTACGGAACGCGGGCAATGTCGGAACCACGCCGCACAGCGTCTGATAAAGGGCCGCCGAGATGCCGGAATGCATCGCATGGCTGTGGGAATGCATGGCGCCCTTGACCGCCCACTGCTCCCAGAGCGAGGTCGCTCCCATCGCGTTCAGGAATCCGAATCCGGGGTAGGTATTGCGGCGGACAATCTCCAGATACAGATCGAGCGCATCGGCATCTGCCAGCACCGGAATCACCGTCCGACCGCCGAAACCGCCGACATCAAAGTATCCGTCTGCGCGAATCTTATCGCACAGCGCGGCACGGGTCTTCTCCGCATATTCGCCTGTCAGAATGCCGTAGAACAGCGGCATGAGCATCTCCGGCTGCCGTCCGTCACCGACCGAACCGTCCTCATGCCAATAGCGTCTGATGAATCCCTCTCTGACACGGACGGAATAAGACAGAAACAGTTCTCTGTCGTCTTCCAGGTCAAGCAGTGCGGCAAATTCCGCCATGATATGCGTATATGCGTGCAGAAGCGAGGTATTGACGGCGGCTTTGCACTGACCGAAGCCCTCCCATGTGTTGTCGTTGGGCAGACACCAGTCACCGTATCCCCACGGCCAGACACCGTCCTCCGATTTTTCCATCCAACGCATCACACCGCGTCGGAGGAACGGATAAAGCGTCTTTGCGGGGTTCAGATCGCCGTAGAAGCGGTAAATGCGGTAGGTCAGCATCAGACTGTCACCGTACCAATCCATGTTGCCGCAGAGAATCTGACTTTCATCGGCGGTGATATCGGCAAGCCACTTTTGATAGTAGCCGTACATGTTGAACTGATACATCGCCGCATCCTCGTACATCTGCGAGTCCATCAGACAGGGCGTGCGCTCATCTCTGACCGGACAGTCGGTCGGAATGCTGACGAGATTGGAACGGATTGAATTTGTGCAAAGGGAATAGATGCGGTTGATGATCGGCTCGGAGCAGGAAAATTCCGCCGCAGGACCGACATCTGCTGACAAAAACAGTGCCGTAATTGCAAATTGCACGGTCGGCTGACTTGTTTTTACCGTAACATAGCGGAAGCCGTGATAGGTAAAGCGCGGACGGTATGTCTCCACGCCGTCTCCTGCACAGATATAAATATCGGTAGCCCGTGCGGTGCGGTTGGTAAAGAGGTCGGCCTTGCCCTCCGGCGTGATCATTTCGCTGTGCTGCAGTTCAATCCGACAGCCGGCGGGCGCATTTACAGTGATTTCACAGATGCCCTGGATATTTTTCCCGAAATCGTAAACAGTTCCCTCGCCGCAGTCCCAGACCGCGGCCGGCTCGATGTGTTCGATTACACGAATCGGCGGCATTTCATTGCAGAGAAGCGTTCCTGTCGGCGCGGTATCCTCGGAGACGACCGCAGGATACCGGGCATCAAAGTGCCGTCCTGCGTCATACGTTTCGCCGAGATACAGTCCGTTTTCCGTGATCGGAGAATCCTGCCACTCCCACGTACCGTCACTGTCTATGCGTGCGGTTGTGCCGTCACAGTATGTCAGGATGACAGCGGCACGCAGACCCTTCGGCGTATCGTAACGGTAGCCCCATTTCGAATAATCCATATTGTAGCCGCCGCCAAGCTGGACGGTCAGCGTATTCTCTCCATTGCAAAGCGCATCCGTCAGATCAAGCGTCTCGAAATAGACCTGCTTGTCATAACGGGTGTTGGGCGGGGTAAGATATGCATCGGACAGCGGCATACCGTTCAGTTTGCAATCGATCAAACCAAGTCCTGTCACATACAGCCGTGCACGCAGAACCTCACGGTCTGTCGCAAAACGCCGACAGAACACAGGCGCCGCCGGTTCGTCATCGATGCCGCAGGTGATCCATTTTGCACGGTCAAGGTCATCGATCGCAGTTTCCAGTATCATGGCATCGGATGTCAGACTGCCGCTTGACAGAACCGCTGTGATGCGCCAATGATAGAGAGCGCCCGGGTGAAGCGTGTTTGCCGGGATGGTATAGTGCATGGCATCGGATGCGATCAAACCGGAGTCGTATACAGCCTGTCCATGTACATCGCAAACGGTGATACAAAAAGACAGCTGCACTTCATTACGCAATGCGGTTGTTTCATAATTCCATGAAAGCCGGATATCGTCGGATGCGGCGAAAATCGGATGCGGTGTTTTCCCGTACGGCTTGCCGCCGCTGTAAAAGGTTGAAAACTGTGTCATGGTATTGTTTCTTTCTCAATCATATATTTTGTGAACAGCCATCTGCTCATCGGCGCTGCATCAGTAAAACGAAGTCATGATCGGTCACGCCAAGCGACAGCGGGATTGTCGGATCGATTTCCGTCATCAAACGGGTTTCGAGATCGTACAACCGGACACGGAACGCAGGATCAAGCCCTGATAAAACGAACGGACATGCCGCCTGTCGGCGCAGAGAGTAGTTTTCGGCGGGTACACCGCTGTCATCCTCTGCGATGGAAGATACAAGTGCGGTATTACGCAGATACACCAGACGTACCGTGTCGCCGTCGGCCGAAAATGCCTTCTGCTGATAACCGGGAATCGGCGCGGCATACGGACGGTATGCGGCAAACGTATCTTCCGTAACATCTGCGAGGGCTGTTCCCTCGCCCAGTGCAAACCGGATCGGAATACCGTATTGCAGACTCATGCGTTCTGCGGCAAGCAGCCGGCCGTAGGCTTCACTCTCGGACTTGATACAGAAGCGATGATCGCCGTCCGTTGCATCGCGGTCGGGGCACCATTTCCATTTCGGGTAAACGCAGGATTCCTCGCCGTTCTGCCACAGGGATTCAAACCATGCCTGCTCCGACGTGATGTCAATAACCAACGGTGCCGACGGCACCAGCGAATGGTTGTCAAGCTGCGCAAACACATCGGATACGGCGTGATATTGACCGTATCCGCGGGCTTGCCATGAAACACATCCGGCGGCACCTGACAGCATTGTCAGCCAGACCGTGTCACGTGCAAGGAGCGTCAGCATCCTCTCATCGTCCACAGCCTCGGCATATCTGACATGCAGTGCCTGCCATTCGCCCATCATCGTCGGCACGCACGCGGCGGTATAC
>JAFTLK010000011.1 GCA_017455975.1 Clostridia bacterium
GCGTCGTTTGATGCATCGTGCCGGGATGAGAATCTGATCCGGCGGACGATGCACTGCTGTCAGATCATGGGCATCCGGTATCTCGTCGTGCATCCGATCTGGCGGGATCCCGATGGAAGCATCATAGAGGACAAGCAGGCGTTTGTCGACAGCAACGCACAGGCATATGCGCAGATACTCGATACTGCAAGCGCATACGGCGTGACCGTGCTGTCGGAAAATCTCCTCTGGGGCGCGTCGGCCGATCCTGCGGTGATTGCGGCGCTCGTGGATCGGGTATCGCATCCGCGCTTTGGCTGGTGCTATGACACCGGTCACGCAAAATCACTCGGTTATGCACCGGCGGTTCTGATCGGACATACAGCCCCCAAGTCACTGCACATGCAGGACAACCACGGATACGGCGACGACCATCTTCTGCCCGGTGACGGTGCGATTGACTGGGACGATGTCACCTCGGTTCTGCGTGAAATCGGCTATGCCGGAGACATGGTACTCGAGGCGCACCACCAGCCGCTGGAAGCAAAGAACGAACGCGAACGCAAGAGCATTTTGATTGACCTTTTCATGCGCGCTGTCCGGCTGGAGCAGGATATGCGGATCATCTTGGAATAAACAAAAGAATTATTCAGGAGAACATTGCAATGAATAAGAACACAGCACGCATCACAGCAGCACTTCTTTCCCTTTTGACCGCGGCAGGACTGGTATCCTGCGGTGATACGGCAGGGGACACAGACACACAGACCACCCCCGTCGTGACGGAAGCGGTCACAACAGCCGAAACTGTCCCTGCAGACAGCCTGGAAGCGCGAAAGCTTGTGTCTGACGATGTTCCGGAGCTGGACTTCGGCGGCAAGGATTTTCGGATTTTCTATCAGAAGCGCTATACCACGGATGCTGTCGCACCCGACGGCAAGGAATCGGGCGATGTCCTCAATGACGCGGTTTATCGCCGCAACGTGTCGATGGAAGAACGCTTCAATGTTAAGGTGGTCGGTATCGAGGGTGAAGAAGATGCGATGGTTTCCACACTGATGAAAGCGGTTGCGGCAGGAGAAGACGCGTATGATCTGTTCCTCGGTCACACGGCACTGTCCGGCAAAGCGGCACTGTCCGGCTATTTCCATAACTGGTATAATATCCCGCACATCAATTTTGATAAGCCGTGGTTCCCGCAGTCTACGATTGAACAGCTGCGTCTCAATGACAGTATGTATATGGCGATGTCCGATCTGTGTCTGTCGTTTGCGTCGAACACGTATTGTGTCTATTACAACAAGGCAATGCTGGCAAATTACGATATCACCAATATTTACGATCTTGTCAGAGAAGGCAAGTGGACCATCGATGCGATGGCAGATATTTCCAAGGAGCTGTATCAGGACCTCAACGGCAGCGGTACGGCGGACAAAGGCGATCAGTTCGGCTTCGGCAGCCCATTTTCCTCGCACTGTGCGACATGGCCGATTGCATGTGCTGTGTCGACGGTACAGTTCAACGATGACGGAACGGTTACCAGCGTTTTTGCATCCGACCGAGCGGTGACGATGATGGAAAAGTTGCGTGATCTGTACAAAAACAACGTCGGCAGTTATCTGAAAATCAACAGCAGCAAAAACGAAGACGATATGGAGCAGGCGTTTCTGGACGGTAAGATCGGTATTATCACAAACGGTCTGATCCTTGCTGACTATTTTCTGCGCGATGCGGAGTTTAACTACGGTATCATTCCGTATCCGAAGCTGGACGAAGCGCAGGAGGCGTACTATACGGTACCCGGAGGCGGTTCCAACTGCTTTGCGACACCGATTACCGCGTCTGACCGTGAACTTGTCGGTGCGATTTCGACGGCACTGTCACGTGAAAGCTGGGTTTCCGTTCTTCCTGCATACTATGATATTGTTCTGAAGGTCAAGGGCGCCAGAGACGAGGCATCCATTGAAATGCTTGACCTTATTCTGGCGGGACGTGCGGTTTCAACCTCGTATATGTATGATTCCTGGAACGGATACAATTACAAGATGGCGGATCTTGTCAAAGGAACGCGTGAGCTTGCTTCCTTTGCAAAGTCCAGTGACAAGGGTGTTATCAAGCACTATGAAAAGGTCGCGGCTCTGTTCTACAGCGATCCGATCGAATAAATGAATCATTGGTTTTCCGGTAAACAACGGAGGAGGGCGTTTCAATCATGAAAGATATTCTTGGATACTGCCGCCCGGAGGATGCGGGCATTCACCCGTCGTGGGTTGAGGATTATGTCAATGAGATCAACCGCCGCCGCAAGGTGCAGCACAGCTTTGTCATGGTGCGCGGTACCCGTGTCTTTGCCGAGGGCTACTGGAAGCCGTTCCACCGGGACTGGCTGCACCGGATGTACTCTGTCTCCAAGTCCTTTGTGTCTGCCGCCATCGGTATGCTTGCCGATGAGGGACAGATCTCTCTTGACGACCGCATCATCACCTATTTCCCGGATCAGGATGATGAAACTGTGCATCCGCTGACCCGTGAGATGACCATCCGCGACATGCTGATGATGGCGACCTGCAACAGAGGACAGTCCTATCATATCGGTGATGCCGACTGGCTTCATACCTTCTTCCATCCGCATCATGTGCCTGACCATCCGGCAGGTACGGAATTCCGCTACGATACGGCGGCAACCTATACGCTGGATGTTCTCGTCGAGCGGCTGACAGGGAAGACATTTCTCGAATACTTAAAGGACAAGGCGCTGCGTGAGCTGGGCTTTTCCGAGAATGCATGGTGCGTCGAAGCACCGGAGGGATATGCATGGGGCGGCTCCGGCGTTGAGTGTACGACACGCGATCTGGCGCGGTTTGCGCTGCTGTTTGCGCACGGCGGACGGGTGGGCGGCAAGCAGTATATCAGTGAAGACTACGTTGCCGCGGCAACCGCAAAGCAGATTGACAATCTCCGTGACAGCGGCGGCAAGGTCGATGCCTGTTCCGGTCACGGCTACGGCTATCAGATCTGGCGTATCCGCGACAACGGCTTTGCGTTCCTCGGCATGGGCGGTCAGCTCGGAGTCATCCTCCCGGACAAGGACTTCATCTTTGCCTGCAACAGCGATACGCAGGGGGACATCGACGGCTATCACGGCTTTGTCGACATCCTTTTTGATACGGTCATCAACCGCATGACCGCTGACCGTATCCCGCACGATGACGCGGCATATGCGCGGCTTGGGGATGTGCTCGGGGCGCTGGAGATCAATGTTCCGGCAGGTGCGGTCCACATGCCGCGGCAGGAGGAGATTGACGGCGCGGAATATACCCTCTCCGATAACCGCATGGGCATGACCGGATTTACCTTTGATTTCCACGGCAGCGCGGGTGTGCTGACATATCAGACAACGCGCGGCGAACGCCGTTTCCCGTTCTGCATGGGTCGGTATGCCGATACGCATTTCCCGGAAACGCACTATTTCGGACACCGCATCCGCAAACCGAAGGGGGCGTCCTACCGCTGTCTGAACTGTGCTGTGTGGGAGGATGAGAACACGCTTCTTGTCCGTACCTATGTCATCGACGATTATTTCGGCAACATGGCGGCGCGGTTTGTCTTTGACGGAGATTCCGTTTCGCTTTCCATGACCAAAACCGCGGAATGGTTTTTGGATGAATATGTCGGGGAAGCCGTCGGACACCGGGACAACTGAATATCATATGGGGGAAGCTGCTGTGGGGGGATCGCGGTGGCTTCCCTGCGGCATTTTTGAGGGAAATGTGCCGGTCTGAAAAAATTTTTGAAAATTTTGAAAAAAACGGGAACTTTTTTGCGTTTTGAACGTCTATATGTATTGAGAGGGCAAAACCGCTCAAATTGATCCAAAAAACGATGATGTATACGATACAAGGAGGAAATGATCTATGAAGAACCACAGAATTACAACGATTGCACTTGCACTGCTTCTCAGCGTCACGGCTTCGCTTTCCGCATGCTCGTCCGATGACGGTGCGGGCAATGATACGCAGAGCGGCACCGACACCGCCGGACAGAAGATCGAGGAGAATCTGCCCGAGGACACCGTCACCGATGCGCCGGAGGATACCACCGCGCCCGCACCTGCGCCGATTGTCACGGAACCGCCGGCAAATGAAGTGGATGATGTTCCGACGGAGCCGGGCGGGGATGACACGGAGGATGTGCCGGATGCTCCGTCCTACAGTGAGCAGGCGACGGAGGAATCTGATTACGACGGTGCGCCGATCATCATCACGGAGCTTGCAGGTCTTGCCGGACAGACGGATTCCGGACAGTTTGTCTCCGAGCAGTCGCCCAATCTCGTTCTGTGCATTGACTGGGAATATGTCATCGGCAAAGACGGGACAGCAGATGTGACCGTGACGGTCGGTATTTCGCACTATCGGCTCTTCGCACGCGAAAAGTTTGAGATGGGCGCGATTCAGGTTGACGGCAATGCCGTGAAGTTCTCCACGCCGAAGATTGAATATGACGAAAACACGAAGACCTTTACCGAGTTCTACACCGCGACCTACGAGACGACCCGCTCCGAGATGGAGGTTGAGGCATCGTGGCAGGTGCTGGGCAAGTACGGCGATATCGAGATTGACACGCTGACCGCAGGCGGTACGATTGTACTTGCGGACAATTCATAACCCACACATGACAACGAAAGGACCATTCTATGAAAAAAAGACGCATTTCCAAAATTGCAGTTTCGCTGATTTTAACGCTTTCCATGCTGTTGTCGCTGCCGTTGTATCTGTGTGCGGCGGACAGTCATCCGGGACGCGCGTATGATACGACCTATGCGGTTTATCCGACAGCGCCTTACACCTATTCCACGCATCCCTCTCCCGACGGCAGCCATTATCTGCGTGTGCGGCACAATGTTGTGGACGGTGTGACCTATTACGATGAATTTGCGATCGTTGAGACCGCGGGGAATGTCCTTCTGCGCGCGGTCGATCTGCATGTCGATTACGGTATGCGCGAAGGCGTTTCGCAGTATGATCCGCTGTGGTCGCCCGACGGACGGTTTGTTGTGTTTTCTTCACCCGAGGATGGATATTTGTATCCGTCGGTCAGAATTCTTGATGTGAAAGAGTGCGATTATTGGATTCCGCCTGCATCCTCTGATCTGTATCGGGAGCTGTGCAGAACGAATACATTGCTTCCTGAAAAGACAGAGAAGGAAACGAAAGCACCTCTGCTTGCCGCAGAATGGATTTCAGACACCCGTCTGCGTCTGGTGACGGAGTATGTCTTTGAGGATCAGCGCATCTGGGGACAGTATGTCTTCGATGCGGCAATGAACAATGTTATTTCCAGAGACTGTGGCGATGCTCTTGATCTTGACGACCCGAAGAATCCCGTCTGGAAACGGACAGAAGCGCTTCTGTCTCCCGACAACAATCAAGGATATCAGTTCGATACGCCGGATAACCGTTATCGAATCACTGTGGAGACAGCATATCTGTGCTCCAATCCCGAAACCTGGAATCATATGTATGAATCTATCCGGTATTCAGAGAACGGTTTTCGCCGTGAAGAATATATTCTTGATACGATGCATGCCGCGTGGACGCAGGGGGCACTGTATTATGACAGACCGTTCTGGAATCATCTTTCACTGAAGGTATCCTCTGACAGCCGATACCTGATTGCAGAAAGTTCGGATGTCGGTGCATATCCGTTTTACATCGATCTGGATACCGGAAAGGCGAGAATCCTGCCTTCTGCAGAAACGCGCCTTGATGCGGTTGGATGCGGGACAGTAAAGGTTTACACGGAGGCATTTTCTGTATTCGGCGATGCACTGGTGATTGTTTGTGAAGAAGACGGAACCCGGAGTCGTGAGATCTTTGACCTTGAAACCGGAAAGATTGTGTCCGCGCAGGCAGGTATGGCTGACGATACTGCTTTTGCCTACACCGAGCATAAGCGTCCGTCATCTCTGCGTGATGCGTTTCAGGGTTTTACTGCAGTATCCAAAACGCATGCAAACGGTCTTGACGGTCTTTTCCGCATTGAAGATGATTATATGTATCTGCATATGGAACATGGGGAAAACCTGTACAGCACAAAGCTGTATCGGGAATATGTGCAGCCTGTTTCTGTGATTGATACAGCTTTTGAAGGATACCGCGTATTGTATTCAAGAGAGGGCTGCTGGGTGCTCGATGAAAACGAGACGACGGTTTATGCGGGGACCGGTATTGTAAAATCGTGCGGTGCATTTGTGCTGGCGGTCAATCAGGATATGATCAATCCGATCGATTCGATTGTGACGGATCGCACGCTATTTGACGCAGATTTCCATTTCCTTGTGAAGCATGTTCTGGATACTGCTCCGCAGCCCGACGGCTCGGTCTATGTCTCACACACCGTCGGACGCGGTGCCTTTACAGAAACCTGCCTGTCGCACATTGCCGCCGACGGTACCGTTACCCGTGTCGGCGCATATGACGGGGATTTGTCGGAGTTTCGCGAAGGATAACATGGTTTCGAAGAGGAACATAACGCAATGAATTTCAAAAGGATCATATGGTTTCTTCTGGTGATCTGCGTTCTTTTGTCAGCTGTCTCCTGCAGCGAAATCGTCGAGGAGGAGGAGGAAACCGATGTCACCGAAACGGATGTATTGATTGAGGAAATGATCGCGGACATCGATATCAATCTTTCCAGACTTGCAAATTCGGTTACGAAGCCGACGGATGAGAAAATGTGTGTCAATACATTACCCTCGGCTTTTCAC
>JAFTLK010000131.1 GCA_017455975.1 Clostridia bacterium
GAAAAGAAGATTGGTTCCTACGAAACAATGTTTATCGTAAACCCCCAGCTGTCCGAGGACGATACCAAGGCTATCGTCGAAAAGTTCACTGCGCTGATGGCAGAGAACGGTGAGATCGAGCAGGTCAATGAATGGGGCAAGCGCAGACTCGCTTACCCGATCAACGATCTGATGGAAGGCTATTATGTTCTTGTCAACCACAAGGCTGATACCCAGTTCATCAAAGAGCTTACCCGTCTGTTCAACATCAATGAAAACATCATGTGCTCCATGACCATCGCCAACGCATAAGCGAGGTAGACGGATATGGCTAGCTTGAACAAGGCGATCCTGATGGGCAACATGGTTGCTGATCCGGAACTGAAGCAGACACCCTCCGGTGTTCCTGTTTGTTCGTTCCGCATCGGTGTCCAGAGACGCTTCAAGGACGCAAACGGTCAGTACGCATCGGATTTCATCAACATCGTCGCATGGAGACAGCATGCGGAATTCGTTTCCAAGTATTTCCGCAAGGGAAGCTCCATCGTCGTTGTCGGTTCGATCCAGACGCGCGACTATACCGATCAGCAGGGCAACAAGCGCTATGCAACCGAGGTTGTCGCCGATGAAGTAACGTTCGGTGCATCCAAGGGCGGTGACACCCAGTCCCAGAATACCGCATTCGCAGGTATGGGTGACTACGGTGCAGCTCCGGCATACAGCGCACCCGCAGCTCCGGCAGCACAGCCGGCAGCACCGAAGTTTGAGGAAATCGCAGGAGACGAAGATCTCCCGTTCTGAGAACCGGTTCAATTTTAATGGGAAAGGAATGAAAAACATTGGATAACGCAAAGGAAGTCAAGACCACTGAGGTCAAGGAACAGAGAGAACCCGCAGCAAAGCCCTACCGCGCTCAGAATCGCGGCAAGAGAAGAAAGGTCTGCCAGTTCTGCGCAGAGAAGATCGAAGCTGTTGACTACAAGGATGTCGGCAGACTGAGAAAGTATATCTCCGAACGTGCAAAGATTCTCCCCAGAAGAATCACCGGCACCTGCGCTATGCATCAGAGACAGCTCACCGACGCAATCAAGCGTGCGAGAATCGTTGCTCTGCTGCCCTACATCAGCGACTGATTTGATCGTTGGTGTGCCAACCAAAAGCACAAGGGATTGCTGCGAGTACCGCAAGGGAACGCATCAGTCCCTTTCTTTTTACAAAAAACGCTGTCCGACAGCCTGACGATCCGTGACAGCGGGAAGGAATACAGTATGCGTAAGATTTGGAAAACAGCGCTGATTGCAACGGTACCTGTCATGACGGGGTATCTTGTTCTGGGCTTCGGATTCGGTATTGTACTTCGCTCAGGCGGCCACAGCATTCTGACGGCGCTTGCCATGAGTGTGTTTATTTATGCCGGCTCCATGCAGTATGCCGCGCTCGGGCTGTTTGCTGCAGGTGCATCGCCGCTGACGGTGTTTTTCACAACGGTCATGGTCAATGCCCGGCATCTGTTCTACGGTATCTCAATGCTGGACCGATATAAAAATACGGGGAAGTACAAGCCTTATCTGATCTTTGCACTGACGGATGAGACGTACTCGCTTGTCTGCCATGATACCCCGGATATTGCAGAGACCGACAGAACAAGGTATTGGTTTCTTGTCTCCTTGTTCAATCATATCTACTGGGTGACGGGCTCTCTGCTCGGTGCAGTGATCGGTTCGCTTGTCAGATTCAACAGCGAGGGCATCGATTTTGCGCTGACGGCGCTGTTTGTCTGTGTGTTCGTCGAGCAATGGATGCATACAAAGCGTCATGCTCCGGCGCTCATCGGGCTCGGTGTGACGGCAGGCTGCCTGCTTTTGTTCGGTCAGGACCAATTCCTGATCCCGGCGATGCTGGTTGTCGCCGTGCTTCTGTGTCTGATGCGGGGGGAGGAGCACAATGCGTGATTCGATGCTTTGGCTGTCGGTGGCGATCATTGCTCTGACAACTGCCGCACTGCGGTTTTTGCCGTTTCTCATCTGGAGTGGGGCGCGCAGAACGCCGGCTCTGATTGAACGGCTCGGCCGTGTGCTGCCGTATGCCATCATGGGCATGCTGGTGGTGTATTGCTTGAAGGACATTTCCTTTACGGCGGCCGGAGACTTTGTGCCGGCTTTCGTCGCTTGTGCCGTTGTTGTGCTTCTGCATGTCCTGCGGCGCAATACGCTCATCAGCATCATCGGCGGTACCTTATGCTATATGGTATTGGTGCAGCTGGTTTTCTGACCGATGTCGGGAGAAATCAACCGTTTTCGGCAGACCGGGGATGCCGGCTTTTGCATCTTCGGTCTGCCTGTTTTGGTTCGGTGAACGAGAACCGTCTTATTTGCTGTCCCGCAGATAGTAGTCCTCCGCGCGATAAAAGACCGCCGTTCCGTCGTGCATGCGGATACCGACCGTCACAGCCCGCCCCTCCTCCGGTTCTGCCCGGAAACAGCGGATGCCGTGGCGGTCTTCTTCTGCTGTCAGCACGGATGCGGCGATGCCGGCTTTTTTGAGAAAGGCCGCAGCGATCGTTTCCAGATCCGCATCATTGATGCACGCATCCGCATTCCGTCCGTCATGTGCGGTCGGACGCGGATAAAACGCATAAGAAAGCAGATGGCCGCCGCACCGGGAGACCTCGGCATATCCGTTCTGACAGGAGAAAACATAGCATCCGTGCACATCGTCTGCACAGCAATTGCCAAGAAATGAGGCCGGCGCGCCGATCAGCGTGCGCAGCTTGTCCCGTGCCTGTGCCTGTGTAACCGGAGGTTCACGGTCAAACCGATAACCGGGATGGGTCAGGGTCGGACGGCGGAGCGGATCGGTGCGGAAGGAGGCGGTGAGTGCGGATAACTGTGCGGCGGCGGTCCGTTCCGCATCCCCCGGCTCAAAATGATCGGTACGGTCGGTCAGCGCGAGTGCCATCGCGGCAATCCCATCGGAAACGGAAGCCGTGCATTGCTTCCAGAAAGCGATATCGGACAGTGCTGCCTCGTCACATACGGCACGCGACAGCGCATCGTAAAACAGCGCCGTATCCGCAATGCCGGACAGAAGCATCGCTTCCTCAGGTGTCTCGGCGGGGCAGATGTATGCCATTGATGCATACCCGCAGAGAAGTGCGGCAGCCTGCCGCACAGCGTCCCGGTCGGCGGCATCCAGCGCTGCGGTCAGCCGCTCATTTTCTTCGTTCATGCGTGCAAGTACGGTGCGGCGCAGCGAAAGCTCTCCTGTTTGCAGGCGGCGCGTTAAGTGCATATGCACGCCGATGGATGCGGCAAGCAGCAGAATGCCGCAGAGAATAAACGAATATACCCGTACGGTACGGCGGGAGGAAAATTGCATGCGGAATCTCCTTTTTGATTGGTTTTCGGATGCTTTGAGTATGCCGCAGATGCGCGGCAAGCATGCCGCATCGTGCAAAAAGGCAGAAAGTGGCTGAATTTCCTGCGTTTTGCACGGAAAATGTGAAATTTCTTGAAACTTTGTACAGGGATTTGACATCGGACAGAAATTGTGCTATAATATAAATATCTATGCAATGGCGGAGGTGAGGAGTGTGGCCGATCGGTCGTTATACGATTTTTCCCGGCTGTACGGTAACGAAGCAATCAAGGCGGCGCTGATCCGTGCGGCGGAAACCGGACGTGTTGCGCATGCCTATTTGCTTGAGGGCGTCGGCGGTTCCGGAAAAACAACGCTTGCGTTTTTGTTTTCCGCGGCGCTGTGCTGTGAAAGTGACGATGCAAAGCCCTGCATGCGATGTCCGTCCTGCAGAAAGATTTTGCGTGCGCAATCACCGGATCTTTGCACGCTTGGCCTCGATGCACTTCCGTTTGCAGATGCGGAGGACGGTGCAGAGACTGCACCCGCAAAGGCACGCTCCATCGGCGTCGATGCGGTGCGGCTCCTCAAAAGCGACGTTTACATCCGGCCAAACGACCTTGACCGCAAGCTGTATATCATCGGTCATGCCGAGCGTATGACCGTACAGGCGCAGAACGCGCTCTTGAAAATTCTCGAGGAACCGCCGGAGGGAGCTGTCTTTTTCCTGCTCTGCGAGAACCGCGCGGCGCTTCTGCCGACGGTGTTATCCCGCGTTCAGCGGCTGACGATGGAGTCATTCCCCGATGAAACGCTGTTCTCACTTTTATGTACGCATGACCGAGAGGCCGCATCGCTGGCACGGCGCGAGGAGGAGACGCTGCGGCTGTTCGTCCGACTTGCCGACGGTGCCTTCGGACGCGCATCCGCGTATGTGCATGCACAGAAGAAAGCGCTGCGCGACGATCTTTCCTACGATGCACACGAGGGCGCGGCACAGCTGCTTGATCAGCTTTTTTCCGATCTCGGCTCCGATGACAGCCCGCTGCTGTCGGGAACTGCGGAACATCCGAGACCGACGCGGACGGGGCTGCTCGCAAGCCTGTCCGGGCGCATTGATCCGAAAAAGGACGGCGCAGAGGCGAGGGAACGCCTGCGTGCGCTGATCGATGCGCTGTGTGCTGCTATCCGCGATCTGACCATGTGTGCACAGGGAGCGGGGGGACAGCTGCTCTTTTATCCGACGCGCACCCAGCCGGAAACGCTTGCCGCACGGTGCAGTGCGCGGACGCTGTCCGATACCTTCCGGGCACTGACAGCGCTGCGTGCGGAGCTTGCGGCCAATCCCAATGTCGGCATGCTGCAGATGACGCTGTCCGGCATTCTCATCGGTCTGCGGATTTGAGGACCGATCGAACCAGAACAGAAAGGATGTCCCGGCAGATGTGTCCGGGCGAGTACAAATATCATGTCTGATAACGAAATGCGTTCCGAAATGAGCGCACAGAACGAAGAACAGAGAGGCGAGGGCGGCGGGAACGCCCGTCCGAGAAACCGTCGCGGACGCGGCGGAAGAAACCGCGGCGCAAAGAAGCATCCGTCGGATGTACAGAACGCCGTCGGTGCCGCAGAGGCAGCAGAGTCCAAAGCGATGTCTTCCGATGCCGCAGAGACGTATGCGGAAGCGGCAACTGCCGACCATGCGGGACAGGGCGAGGGCGGACGCGAAAACCGCAGACCGCGCAGCCGCGGACGCCGCGGCGGCAGAAATCGCCGTCAGAATACAGCGGATGCACAAACTACGGCGGATGCTGTCATGACAGAAGAAGCTGCGGAGGATGCAGAATTCATGACCGACGATCCGCAGGAGATCATGTATACGCCGACCGAACGCGATGAGATCGCGGCGGAGGTGCATGAGGTCATTACCGAGGAGCGTCTGGAGGCGCTGGCTGATGCCGCGGTGCCAAAGACTGCAGAGGAGACACAGACGGCAGACACCGAGGGAGCGGCAAAGACGCCGGTAGAGATCGTCGGTGTCCGCTTCAAGGCGGCAGGGAAGGTTTACTATTTCGATCCCGACCATGCGCTGTACCGCGAAAACGACGAGGTCATCGTCGAGACGGCACGCGGCATTGAGTTCGGCTTTGTCGTTACGGCAAACCGTACCGTCATGGCAAGCGACATCGTCTCCCCGCTGAAAAAGATCCTGCGCATGGCCAATGAGGAAGACCGTGCACATTATGAAGAAAACAACCGCCGCAGAGAGGAAGCATTCTTGATTTGCCGCGAAAAAATTCAGGAGCACGGCATTGAGATGAAGCTCATTGACGTGGAGTATACCTTTGACAACAATAAGCTCCTGTTCTACTTCACGGCGGACGGACGTGTGGACTTCCGTGAGTTGGTCAAGGATCTGGCATCGGTGTTCCGCACGCGCATTGAGCTGCGTCAGATCGGCATCCGCGACGAGGCCAAGCTGATGGGCGGCCTCGGTGTCTGCGGAAGACCCTTCTGCTGTCATTCCTTCCTGTCCGATTTTGTACAGGTTTCCATCAAGATGGCAAAGGAACAGAACCTCTCGCTTAACTCCGCAAAGATTTCCGGTACCTGCGGCAGACTGATGTGCTGTCTGCGCTACGAATACGATGTCTATGAGGAGGAGATCCGCAAGACACCGAAGATGGATGCCGTTGTTGAAACGCCGGACGGGGAAGCGGTGGTCTGTGAGGTCATTCCGCTGGCCGGCCTTGTGCGTGTGAAATACTTCGGCAATCATGCCGATATGCCGCCCAAGCTTTTCCACCGTGACGATGTCCGCGTCAAGGGCAAGATGAACTGGAAATCGGGTACGGTGACCTATCTGGACGAGCAGAAATAAATTCCTGCCGAAATCTTTGATAAAATGGCTCCCGGCTCTTGACAAATACGGGCAAAAGGAGTACAATTACAGAAGATAGAATTTCCCCCGAATAATTTTTGAAAGAAGGAATATGAATATGAAAAAGCAGCTCAGCCTGATTCTGGCCGCACTTCTGCTGACCGGTATGCTCGCATCCTGCGGCGGCGACGAAGGCACCACCACCGATACCACCGGAGCGGATACCACCGCAGCAGAAACACCTGTTGAAACCGAACCTGTCACGACAGAGGAGGTTACCACGGAACCGGTTGAAACCGAACCGCCGATGGTCGAAGTATTTACCCCTGTTTATGAAGAAAACTTTGACAGTGCAGAAGCAAACTGGAAGTCCAATGCACAGCTGAAGGAATTCAAGATCGAAGGCGGCTTTATGTCTGCGGTCTCTACCGGCGGCGACCCGTCTTTCTGCAACAAGACGGATTTCGATCTCGACTGCTCCACCATCAACGCAATCAAGATCAAGTATCTGAACTGCACACCGTCTGATGCATTCCAGATCTTCTTCACCACCGACTCCATCGCCGCATACAACGAAACCGATTCGTTCAGAGATATGGCATGGTTCACCGATTCTGCGGAAGATTCCGATGAATGGAATGAAATGGTTATCTATACCGAAGACGCTGCAGGTTGGGCAGGTACGCTCAAGGATATGCGTATCGACATCACAAACGGCGAAGGCAAGTTCATTGTCGACTCCATCGCATTCGGTACCATCACGATGGAACCGGCACAGTAATTCAGATTGATTTTTTACAAAAGGGCTGCTGCGGCAGCCCTTTTTTCATGCCATTGCGACATCATGCGGATGCAGAATCACCGCATCGATCCGCCCGGTGATGCGCAGACAGCCGTCCCTGACCACACAGAGCTGCAGATTACCGCCTGTGACGCGCAGATGCGTGAAGTGCGGTGCGGTCGGATCGCGCATGCGGAACAGGATGTTTGTATCCTCGTAGAGCAAAAGCCCCTCATACCCGGTGATGCACAGCGAAGCGTCCCCCTGCAGCTCCAGATACGGCACGCCGGACACTGTACATGCCGGAAAGGACAGTGCCTCCGCAAGCCCTGCGCGCAGTGATGCGCGTTCTTTTTTTGCTCTCTTTTTACCCATATTTACAGATCCTCCGTCATAGAATATGGAGTACCGCGGTACAGCGGTATCCGTCAGTAGTATGATATGATGTCACAGGGAGGGCTGCCACCGATGACTGATAGGAAAATGAAATCGGGGACAATGATGCCGTTTGCGCGGCCGGATGTGATGCGTTGGATGCATGCGGTTTCCGGCGGATGGGTGATTTTGGGGCTTGCGGCAGCCGTTCTGTTTCTTGCGGCACCGCAAACGGCTTCGAGGGGTGTGCGTGCGGGGCTTGCGCTGTGTGCCCATGCCGTGATTCCATCGGTATTTCCGTTTCTTGTCCTGTCTCCGATTGCCGCTGCTGTGATCCGCCGCATGCTCGTTCATATATGCAGCGGGGATGTTCGGGCAGCGGGGCTCTGGTCGGCGTTTATACCCGGTATGCTGTCGGGCTTTCCCGTGGGAGCGGTGACATTACAGACACTGTGCCGGGGAGGTATTCTGACACGGGCGGAGGCAGCACGGTTTCTCGGGGTCTGCAGCGGCGCATCGCCTGCGTTTCTGACCGCGTATTTCGGGCTGCAGCTGTATGGGAATGTCAGGGTAGGATGGGCTGTATGGGGCATGCAGTGCGTGCTGTGTCTGGCGGGATTTTTATGGCTGCTGCGCCGATGTTCCGACAGGCATGCGGGGGCAGCGGATATAGAGGTGCCGGTGCCGTCCCTGCAGACATGTTTGCACAGTGCGGCGTCGTCGATGCTCGGTATATGCGCGTCGGTTGTGTTTTTCACTGTTCTGCGTGCCTTCATCTGTACGCGGTTTTCGGGCGGTATGGCGGCGCTCCTCTGCGGGATATGCGAGATGACAGGAGGGCTTGGGGAATGCATGGCGCTGGCTGATGCGGGCATGCTTTCCCGCCCCGCGGCACTGATCCTTTCCTGCGGAATGATCGGCTTCGGCGGCGGATGCATCGGCATGCAGGTGTCCGACGCGGCGGCGCAGGCAAAGCTGCCGATGCGGTATTACTGGTATACACGGATCCTTTTGGCGGCGGGCCTTATGGCAGCTGCGGCGGTGTTTTCGATGGGGGGAGGTATGTAAATGCGGCTGCTTGATTGGTTTGAGGGTGTGGCGGTTGTGCGGTTCGCTGCACGGGAACGGCGGGTATATACTGCACAGATGATGCGCGGCGGTATCCGCGCGGTCGGCGGATGCAATCTGTGCGACGGCGGACTGGAGCTTGCACTTCGGATGCGTGATCTGCGCCGATTGCGCGCGCTGTCGGCAGAACGCGGACTTGCCATGCCCGGGGCTTGTTCTGTCCGAGGCCTTCCGGTCCTCCGGAAGCGAATACGGATGCGGCCGGGACTGCTGATCGGCGGCGTTTTGTCAGCGGTGCTGCTTGTGCTGCTGACAACGGTTGTCTGGCGTGTCGATGTCATCTGCCTTGACAACGCGCAGGGGACAGCGGCGCGCGACCGTGTGGATATTGCATCGGTCAAGGAGGCGCTTGCGGCGGAGGGCATCGGTATCGGCATGTTCCTGCCGGGGTTTGATGCGAGAGCGGCGGAGAACCGCTATCTTCTTGCGCACAATGAGATCAGTTGGATGGCCATCAACCGTGTCGGTACGGTACTGTCGGTCGAGGTGCGTCCGGCACATACAGTATCGCACGACGGGGAAACCGCATTGCTTGCAGAGGAGGGGTATCTGCGCGGCAGTCATCTGGTTGCCGATGCGGACGGGCGCATTCTGTCCTTTTCCGTGCGCGGCGGACAGATGACCGTTGTGCCGGAGCAGATGGTTCTGCGCGGGCAGCTTCTGGCATCGGGCATATACACATCGGAAACAGGGGATGCCGTTGCCGGGCGTGCTCACGGCGAAGTGCTCGCGGAAACGGTGCGCGTACTGCGTGCGGATATCCCGATAACGGAAACGGTTATCCGCCCGGATGGCTCTGTACGTACGGAGGGGACATTTGTCCTGTTCGGACATGACATTCTCACTGTCTCATGGCCGCCGCGTTTGCCGGAACAAATCGTAACTTTTTTGGAAACTTTTCAAAAAAACGGGGAAAAGAGTGGAATTGACAGGCACGGTTGTGGTATAATAACAGATGAGGCGATTTCGGATGCCGCGGAACTGCCTCTCTGCCTGCCCGGCGGTCTGCCGCTTCCTGTAAGTGTGCGTGTACAGAACCGTCTGGGCATTCAAACGACCGAGCGGGCTCTGACCGAAGAAGAAGCCCTGCTCCGTGCACGGACCGCGCTTGACCGACAGGAGGCAGCGCTGGGAGCCAAACAAATTATATCGCGGGAGGAAACGGTTCTCAAACGGGACGGTGTTCTGACAGCAGAGCGGTATGTCTTCTGTGTGGACAATATCGCCGTACCCGAGGAATACCGCATCAAACCGGAATGATCCCCCGATGACCCGAAAAACGAAAGGACACGCGGCAGCATGCTGCTGCACGGAATCATATGACAGAATTAACCGTTTTAACCGATACGCTGGAGGAAACAGCCATCCTGTTCGGAACATATGACGCCAATATCCGCCCGATTGAAAAGGCGTTCGGTGTCACCATCCTCGCAAAGGATACGAACGCTGCCGGCGGCAATGCCGTCGTGGTGCGCGGCGAGGATGCACAGGCAGTCTCCGGTGCCGCGGAAACGCTGAAATACGCGCTCCGCATGGTCAAGCTCAACGGAGCCTTGACCGATCAGAACGTTGAATACGTGATCTCGATGGTAGGTGACCGCAAGACAGAGGATCTGCAGGCGCTGGACGGCGACTGCATCTGCATCACCACACGCGGCAAGCCCATCAAGGCAAAGACCGTGGGTCAGATGCAGTATGTCGATGCCATCAAAAAGAACACCGTCATTTTAGGTGTCGGTCCTGCCGGAACCGGTAAGACATTTCTTGCCGTTGCGATGGCGGTCAAGGCACTGCGCCAGAAGGAAACCTCACGCATCATTCTGACAAGACCCGCTGTGGAAGCCGGCGAAAAGCTCGGATTTTTACCGGGTGATCTGCAGACGAAGATCGACCCGTACCTGCGTCCGCTCTACGACGCGCTTTACGAAATGCTGGGTCCTGAAACCTACCAGAAGCATCTGGAGCGCGGCACGATCGAAATCGCACCGCTTGCCTATATGCGCGGACGGACGCTTGACGACTCGTTCATCATTCTTGACGAGGCGCAGAATACCACGCCCGAGCAGATGAAGATGTTCTTGACACGTCTGGGCTTCAACTCCAAGGCGATTGTCACCGGTGACATCACGCAGACCGACCTGCCGTTCGGCAAGAAATCCGGTCTTGCGGAGGCATCGAAGGTGCTTGCGGGCATTGAGGGCATTGCCATTCACCACTTCACCGAGCGCGACGTTGTCCGCCATAAGCTCGTGCAGAAGATCATTCTCGCTTACGAAAAATACGACCGCGAAAAGGCAAAACGTGCCATGAGCGGTGAAAAAACCGGCGGGGCAAAATTCAAATTCGAGAAAAACTGACGGGGAGAACATTGTGATGAAGCATAAAATTTACACCCGCAACGACCAGAAAAAGGAACCGCTGACACCGGCTGCAAGAGCACTTGTCAAGCGGGCGATTACAGCGGCACTCGATTATGAGCAGTTTGAGGGCGCGGCGGAGGTTTCGGTCACGTTTGTTGACAATGAAGCGATCCGGGAGCTGAACCGCGACTACCGCGGCAAGGATGCGGCGACCGATGTGCTGTCGTTCCCGCTTTTTGAGGACGATGAGGACTTCGACGACGGCTTTGTGCTTCCGCCGGACATGGAGGAAGACGAGGAAGA
>JAFTLK010000132.1 GCA_017455975.1 Clostridia bacterium
AGGAGTGCGCCGTTCTGCTTCACTGTTGTGAAAAAGTGCTTCGGAGCATTGCCGCGCGGGAACACAACGGCCTCGCCGCACAGCGCACCGACCTTCGTGCCGCCGATATAGAAAACATCGCAGTTTTCTGCAATGTCAGGCAGGGTCATGTCAGAGGCATACGACGCAAGTCCGTAGCCGAGCCGTGCGCCGTCGATGAACAGCGGAAGGCTGTATTCCGCGGCGACTGCGTGGATTTGCGCAAGCTCATTCTTTGTGTAGAGTGTACCGTATTCGGTCGGATGGGAGATGTAGACCATACCCGGCTGAACCATGTGGTCATGGGATTCATCGGCATAAAAGGTTTCCAGATAGGTACGCAGATCGGACGCACAAATCTTTCCGAGTGTCTGCGGCAGACAAAGAACCTTGTGACCGGCGTTTTCGATGGCACCGGCTTCATGTGCCGCAATGTGCCCCGTTTGTGCGGCAATGACACCTTCATACGGGGACAGCAGTCCCGCGATGACCGTGCGGTTGGTCTGTGTACCGCCGACGAGAAAGAAGATATCGGCATCGGGGGTTTTGCAGGCAGCACGGATTTTTTCTTTTGCGGCTTCACAGAATTTGTCTTCCCCATAGCCGGAGACGTGTTCCATATTGGTTTCACAAAGGCGCGCAAGCACGGCAGGATGCGCACCCTCGGTATAGTCGCTTTCAAAATAGAGCATGGTGGAGCTCCTTTCTTTCGTTGTTATAAAAAACAGGGTGACGTTTCATGCGCCACCCCAATGCTGTCAGCTTTTATGAACTTTCGCGGAAAGCGAAAATTTCACTCGCACGAAGTGCGGATTTCACCTTGCGACAGCAAGATTTCATATTTTGCCATTGGCAAAATATTTCACTGCAATACCGGAAACGGCTAAGTTTTCGGTATTGCCTGCGCCACCCTGTGATGATTTTTACGCTTTCGCTTTGTTGTCGAAGTAGTCAAGTAAGAACATACAGAGACGACCGGAGCCGGAGCCGTTGGGCTGCCACGGGACGTACCACGGGTCGATGGAGCAGTAGCGCTCGGAGACAATGTACTCGGTGGTGACGTTGTAGCGGAGCATCGCATCGGTCATCGCATCTGCCTTGTCCCACTCACCGCGCTTCATCCACGGATAAATCCAGCAGATTTCGGAAATACCGGTATAGTAGCAGTCGCCGTATGCATAGACACCGTAGTCGGTTGCGTTGGTGATACGACCTGCGAGGTTGTGCTCAAACAGACCGTTCTTGCGGTAGAACGCTTCCATCTGCTCAAACATACGGGAGCAGGGGTCCATGGCAATGCCGACGAGGTTGAGGAACGGCGCACCGTCGGTATAGAAGCAGTGGTTCCAGCTGTCCTCAAAATCGATTCCTGCGATATGCGGCAGAATGAACGCTTCGTCATTCTCGTGACCTGCGTACAGATCGGAGACGAGCTTGTCAATGCGTGCGGAATAATCCTCTGCAATCGCACGGACGTGCGCGGTTTCCTCGGCGTTGTACTTTTCGCAGACCTGAACATAGGACTTGATCGCGCGCAGGACATACGCATCGGTAAACGTCCAGTGGTAACCGATTTCACCCCAGTCACTCGCCTGACCTGCGGGATAAAGACCGGGATACTTGCCGTCGGGATCGGAGTTGCGGCGTGCATCGATGTAGTCAAGCAGTGCCATCATGTACGGGCGGTAGTGCAGGTACTGTTCGCGGTCGTCAACGATCTTGAGATGCTCTGCAAGACCGAGCAGGAGCGCACCCTCGGCATTGTCCCAGCCGACATAGCGGTAGTTGAGCTTGCCGCGCTTCTCACCTTCCATGGTCATCCAGGAGCAGTAGGTGTTGTAGATATCAGCATATTCCGGCAGACCGACGAGCGCCAGACACTTGAGAACATGGACAGCCTCCCAGATCCAGAGGAAGCGTCCGACGTCACCCTGACGGACGACCAGACCCTCCATGCCGTCATACTGTGCGACCATCTGCATACACTGCGTGACGTTCTGCAAGAACATATCGCGGATGCGCGGAATGTCGGTTTTCGGCATGACCTTGACGTGCGACAGGCGTTCCTGCCAGAATGCGGTCATATCTGCCTTTGCCTCGTCATAGGACTTCACATCACCCTCGATCGGAGATGCGCAGAAGACGAAATTGATGGACAGAGACGTGCCGGCGATCAGCGTGTAGTCACAGGCAAAATAGTCGTGCGGCAGGAAGCGATGTGTCTGCTCCTCGCGCGAAATCCAGTGTACATCACAGCCCTCCGCCGACAGAATCCGCAGAGCCGCGCCTTGCGTCGACGATGCATTGCAGGAATCGTTTGCGCTGAAGCGGACGATGCGCTGAAGCAGCCACTGATTGAAGTTCGGCTGGTATGCTTCGTAGCCGGTGTCGAGAATACCGGTCAGATACTGGTCGCCGTTGTTTGCTTCTCTGGGGAGCAGACCGACGCGGCCGCTGATCGGGTAGTTTTCTTCGTTTCTGACGGTGATGCGGACATAGGTCAGCGGGTTCTTATCGTTGGTCGCAAATGCGGACATCGACAGCTTGCACTCGTTTTCCGGGTCATCACCGAGCACGGTGTAGAAGGGCAGACCGTCCTTGACCGTGTCAAAGCGGGTCAGATGGTAATCGAGCGGCTGCGGATTTTCGCGTCCGACGATCATATGGACACCGCAGGCATTCTGACGGGTGTGACGTCCTTCGTTCTTCAATGCAAGATTGGTGATCTTACCCTCGGGCTGGAGCATCAGGATACGGTTGGAGCCCGGCGCATGAAGGTAGACTTTGGTTGTTTTCGGTTTTTCCCAGGTGGGTTTCATATCGGTATGTCCTTTCTGTGAGAAAATATGTTGGTAATAGTATAACATATTTTTCCATGGTTTGTCAATCGGTTTTACGGGATTGACAGGGTAATCTCTGTATCAAGTGCTCGCCGTCGCTGTCTTGAAAGGCGAATCCTCCAGAATCACAGTGTGCAGCGGTTTGTATTCCCCGTCGATCAGCTCCAGATGAAACTCAACCTTGCGGGAAGGAACAGTTTGCGAGGGGTCTGCCCAGAACTGTACCGTTACGACTGTGATACCGTCCCGGATTTCCTCGGAAAGAAACGTATGGTAATACGATGAAAGTCCTCTGCCGATGCGGACATATCTGCCGTCGGGTGTTTTGTCAACGGTATACTCGAAATTTAAGGTATTTCTGTCTACCCCAAGATATTTCTCTGCATAGTCACCGATCTCCTCCGCGGTTTTTGGTTCATAATTGCCGTGGAGGACATCCAGTCGTCCGATGATAAAATCACAAAGTCCCCACTGGCTGCCTTCCGTCATGATTCTTGAGAAATCTCTGTCGGAATGGACATCAAAGACATACCGTTCTGCTGCGGACATAGCGCTGACAGGGGTATGGAATGTTTCTCTTGGTGCAAAGTACAGGTGTAAGCCGTGATCCCATATCAGCGTGTGTTCCCCTTTTGGGAAGATATCATTTTGACTTTCTGTGACAGTAAAAGTCAGGACGGGATACGGATTGATGTTCTCGGGGTAATATGGATCCTCGAATAATTCCTTTGTCAGCGTATAATCGCTGATTTTCATCCCCTGCATATAGGCGTAAACTTCCGGCTCGACATCACAGAGCTTTGCAAACTGTTCCCAGTCGCTGCGCAGGAACGCAGACAGGGCAAATTGCAGATCAGCGTTGTACCATCCGACAATGTCGTGACATTCCGCGAGTGTCGGCAGTCCATAGTACAGCTGCACATCTGCATCCTGATATTCCGGAAGCAGGAAAATGGCTTTTTGCATCTGAACAGTGCCGATCAAATCATCCGCGGTATACGGAGAGGGTTCAGCCCCCTCTTTTTGCAGGGCATTCTGTATATCCTCAAAACCTATATAAAAATACGAGAGGAAATGGAACACATTGTATTCTTCCGTTCCTGCATAGCGGTCGCGGAAGCTGTTGTATGCTTCCTCTCCCACACAATCGATCAAGGCATCGGAGATGGTGTGAAAGGCTTCGGTGTGTACGCAGGTTTCCGTCGGTTCTTCTGTTGTTACGGTATCAGATGTCACAGCTTCGACAGAAACCGTCTCCGTCTGCACCGTATCAGCGGTGGTTTCGGATGACTGTGTTTGTGTGTCCGTATCTTCTTGATTGCAGGAGACTGTGGACAGAAGCAGAACTGCCATCAATATTGCAGAAATAGTTCGTTTCATGTTTCATTTCTCTCTTTTGTGCTTTTGCTCGCGAATTTTTCCCGTATACCCGCAATCGCCCATCCGAACGAAAACAGAATCGGCGGGCATGCGCAGCAAAGATAGAACAGCATGCGCGGCTCCATCGCCAAAGAAATGCAGAGCTCGTTATAACAATCTTTAGCATAATTGTCCATCAGAACGCACGCCGGCAGATTGACGCGCGCAAAAATTATGTAGAGGATTCCGCGCATTTCATATCGCACACGGTTCGCATATGTCTGAGAGGATTCAATTTCTGCATGCCACGATTCATCAAACAGCGCACCGCTGTCGTAATACAGCGCAAAGCATATGGCGCAGAGAATGACAGCGAACAGGATACCCCACAGAAGATCCGTCCAACTCCCCTTCATTTTTCGTCCAAGGAGATATCCGCAGACGGGATAGACAACAATGACAAACAGAATGTATCCCCAAAAGGGCAGATGAAGACTACTTTGCGTATCAAACAGATGAATGAACTGCATCAACAACAAAACTGCCGACAGAATACCAAGTCCCACCAGATAGCCGACAGGATAACGGATCATCCTCGTAAGAGGCGGAAAGGGACGATCAGCAAAGTACCAGCATCCCGCGGTGACAAATACAAAGACCAGCGCGAGGTATCCAAAGATCATGCCGATAAAAAAAGACCGCATATCCATACGTAATTCATGGTGTTCAAAATAAGCGTTGAACAGGACGATGGCAGAGATGGAATTGATGCACACAAAAAGCGTCAAAAGCGATATCCAAAATGTTTTCACGGCGGTACGCCCTCCTTTTCCAAAAACAAAAACCCCCTGACGAAAAACGCCCGTGTGAGCGTATTCCCGCCAAGGGATAAAGTGCAGTGATTCAACCATGACAGGAACATATGAGACAGACATAACAGCGTGCTGCATGGATTTCTGCCATCAGTATATCATGGATATGTGACATATGTGTGAATGGGCTGAAAACAATTTCAGCGGAGGGTTTTGATAAAGATTGACCGGGTATGGAGATAAGAAATAACTTCCTCAGTCCTTTTTGGATGCCCGCATCAAAAAATAACAGCTCCCAAGGAGATGCGTGCATCTCCTTGGGAGCCTCAAAATTTGATATTACCAACCCTGGGACTTCAGGTATTCGCGGCTGGTCTTGATGGATTCCATCGGGGACAGACCGAGTGCGGGTCTGTCCTGTTCGACAACGACCCATTCTGCGCCTGCGTCGATGGATGCTTCGAGAATCGCGGGAATGTCCTGCAGACCGTGACCGACGGGACGGAAGCCGAAGGATTCTTCGCTTGCGGTTTCGCCCTCGGGCTTGATGCCGATCAGCTCATACATACCCTCTGCCTTTTCCCCTGCCTTGTAGAAGTCCTTGAGATGGACAACCGGAGAACGACCGGTGTACTTGCGGATGTAGGCAGCAGGATTTTCACCGGCTACATTGACCCAGCAGGTATCAATTTCGGTTGCGAGCAGGTCTGCGGAAATGGTGTTATACAGAATGTCGAGTGCATATTCGCCGTCGAGCTTGACAAATTCAAAGTCATGGTTGTGATAAAGCATCTGGATGCCCTTTGCCTTTGCAACTTCCGCACAGCGCTTGATGTCGGCAATGGTTTGTTCCCAGCCTGCAGAGCCGGGACGGCGTTCCTCCTGCAGATAAGGAACAGCGATGTACTTGACGCCGATGACAGCATAATCGCCGATGACGCCCTCAGGATCGCGTGCCATGTCATCCAGCGGCACGTGCGCGGAGATCGGGGTCAGACCGTATTCTTCGCAGAGTGCCTTGATCTTTTCGGGAGCGTAGCCGTAAAGACCTGCAAATTCTACGCCGTCGTAGCCCATTTCCTTGACTGCGCGGAGTGCAGCCTCGGGATTGGCAGCGGCATCGTCACGGATGGAATAGAGCTGAACAGCAACAGGTAATGTTTTCATGTGATATTTCCTCACTTTCGTGTTAAAATGGGCGTAAATATGGAAAAACCGCCCGTTAAAGCGGGCATGGGAACGGAAAAAACGGGATTTTGTGCGGGTAGTTTGCGAAAAATCTTGACAAATTGAGCGGGGGATGATATAATGATGTATAGATAGAATGCACAAAATCAAAGATTGGGTCGACTTATTATAGCATGAAAAGCGGAATGTGTCAAGTGCCTGCGGCAAAAACGCCTGAAAATTGCGGTGCGCGGTATGCGATGCATGTTCCGCCTGTCCGTTTTTCCATCGACCCTGCGTGCACCCCGCTTATATGATCGTAGAGAGGAGGTTTCCCGCCCATGGCTTATGCATCCGCTCCGGATAGTCTGCCGCGGCAGCATGACCGTTTTCCGCTGATCAACCGCAGAAACATTCATCCGTCCCGATATACTCAGTCCCTGATTTCCGAGGCGCTGCGGGTCGGTATGATCCCAATCGAGCTTGTCGACGATATCCAGATGCAGGTACGCGGCGTTCTGGAGGACCATCTGCGCCAGGCACGGCGGGAGCATGCCCGCGCTGAAAAGACAGCGGGGGACGAGGATGTCATAAACGTTCCGTCCGTTGATGAGGCGTTGGCGCGCAGCATGCTTGACTCCATCTTTTATTCGCTTGACACGTATCTTCGCGGCTTTCATGATCCGTTGTATGCCATCAATGCACTGCAGGGCATGGCTGTGGACGAGATGTTCCGCGCGGGACAGAAGATGATCAAGTCGATGATCTGCGAATCGGTCGCTCTCCATGTACAGGCAAAAAAAACGCGTATAACGACCGACAACGCGGCATACAATGTAACCCTGGATGAAGAGATCCATGCATATCTTGGCGGGTATCGGTACCAGCGTGCGGGACACGAGGTGGTTCTGCCGCTGACATATCCGCTGTCCGACGATGTCCGTGCCGCACATGGCATTCACCGCCTGCACGAATATCTGTCGCGGCTGGTGACGGAAAATCGGTTTGCCGCACTGTTTGAGCCGGAGGAAAAAGCACTTCTGCTTGCATCCTATGCAAAGCAGCATAGAACCACCACGCAGGAAATGCACGTCAATCTCTACGATGTGATCGTCCGCAATGCGCTCGGCGCGGCCATTCTCGGTAAATATCCGGGCATTCTTGTGCTGACCGAGGAGGAGATTGCGCATCTGACGGAAGGTCTGCATCGGAAAACGACACGTGAGCTTGAGCATATGGCGGCGGATGCCATCCGGACGCTGATTGCCGATCTGCACCCGGAGCCGTCGGTCGCGGCCTATGTCGGCGGCCATGCAAAGCGGTTTGTCACGGAGCTGCTGCGCGCACGGGATGCTGCCGATGCATCGCTGCTGTTTGTGCCGTCTGACCCGCAGATGCTGTTCATGCAGTGATCTGATGAAATGTAACAAATTTGATACAGTTAGAAATACAACCTTGCAATTTCACCCGTTTTGCGGTATGATATATGCAAACAAGGAAAAGGAGTGTAAGCCATGGCGAATTTGGAACACGATAAGACAATTACATTTTCGATTGCGGATGAACGGGAGCTGGAAATGAAGCGGACGCTGCAGGCCGTTTACCGTGCCTTGATTGAAAAGGGATACAATCCCATCAACCAGATCGTCGGCTACATTCTCTCCGAGGATCCGACCTACATCACCAATCACAATAATGCACGCGGTCTGATCCGCAAGATCGACCGTGACGAGCTGCTCAATGCGCTTGTCAAAAATTATCTGGATGTCTGATTCGTCGGACGAAGGACGCATCGAGAACATATGGGATTGCCGCCGACAGGTGTGCGATCCCTTCTTTTTCACAAAAATATCCCGGAACGGCAGAGCGTCATTCCGGGATTTCTTTATTATTCTTCGATGATTTCGACGGTGCGGTACATAAATGCATTTGCGGACAGCCGCCATGACTTTCCGGAGTCGGAGGTGAAATTGCGGACGGTCAGTGTATCGGTGATGTCGTAGGGATAACCGTTTGCGGCGACATCCTTTTCATACGCTTCATCCTTGTGCGCCGGTGTGATGTTGGAGAACAGATACATACCGCGCCAGCCTGCCTGCGCTTTTGCATCGTGGATGTGCAGACCGTCAATGGTGATGCTGTGCGGCATATGACATTCGTATCCGAAATCGTGGTAGCCGGAATAGCTTCCCTGGAATACTGTTGCCGCTTCGGAAAATTCCTTGCCCCAGTTCGGTGTCCATTCGCAGTTGCGGATAATGAAATCACCGTCCCATGTGGAGCCGTAGTCGGAGCGCAGAGAGATCATATGGTAGCTGTTTAGCTTTGTGTCCTCAAGCAGCAGTGTGCCGGAGCCGATGACGCTCAGTCCCGCATAGCCGATTTCGCAGCCGATGACGGTCAGATTGGCAACGCCCTGATGTGCATCGACACGGGAGAGGGAACAGTTTTTGTATACGGTATTCTTACAGAAGTTTGAGCCTGTGATGCCCCAGTACCGGTTGTCGTTGATATCGACGGTCTGGGTGCAGTTCTCGACTGTCAGGTGAACCGAGCGGGTCGGGAGCAGGTCATAGGTGCCCTGTGTGAAGGGGGAGCCGTCCACCAGATGATAACGGAAGGTAAAATGCGGCGTGAAGACGCAGTTGCGGACGGTGACATTGGCACAGTCCTGCGGGATGATGATGCCGCCGTACGGTGCACCGATCTCCTCGGTCTCATTCTCAACATGATGAACAACGCCGTCGATGACAACATTGGAGCGGCGGATGCGGATGCCGCGGTTGTAATACGTCGGGTCGGTGATGTTGTCGGCAACGATCGTGGTGATGATACAGCCCTTGACCGTCAGCGTTTCCGTATCCATCGGAACGACCTTGACATCGGTCAGCTGTTCATAATCCCAGAGAATCGGTGCGAGCGGGTCAACAGAGCCGTCGGTGTCGACCACGAGAATATCTGTCTGGTTGGAACCGGAATTGGCGTTGACACCTTCGCGGATGTAGCGCTTGGTGTTCGAATCGGTTAAGAAGACCATGGACTTTTCGGGCAGCGTGATACCAAGGTTTTCCTGACCGCGTTTGGGCGGGGTGACTTCATCGGTCAGCTGATAGCTTGCCTTCGACGCTGTGATATCAAAGATAACGGTACCGCGCTTGTCAAGCGGAACTTCTCTGTCGTCGATGATGAACGAGGCTCCCGTCCAATCGGTGTCGGTATTGATGATCGCAGTACCGACCGATGCGATGTAATAGACAGCACCTGCATCTGCCTTGACCGGAATGCCGTATTTGTTGGCGTATTCGTGGGTGGCGATGATGGCGGAGAGGTCATCCGTTTTGCCGTCACCGACCGCACCGAATTCACTGTAGTAAACTGCACTTCCGGTGTCTGCCTTGAAGCTGAAGCCGTTTTCCATATTCCACACTCCTTGCTGCTTTGATAAATGTTCTTTGTCGAGCTTGTTCCAGCCGCGCGCAAAGGATGCGATGTCGGCGGAGAGCTGCAGACCATTGCTGTCACTGGCAAGCGAGAACGATCCGTCGTCTGAAATCCGCAGCCGGATAACAGGTCCGGTGCCCTCGTTTTTGGCATCAATGTCGACCCAGATGCCATAACCGTAAAAGAGGGTTGTCTGCAGTTCTCCCGCCAGTGACTTTGCCGCCGTCGAGGAAACGCCGTCCTCCCATGTGATCCGGAAATTACGCAGAGAGACGCCGTTTGCAGTGATTTCGTTCAGCGCAAATTCCTGCTTGGAAATGTATTCATAGTCACCGGGGACCGTGACATTTCCCGGGACAGCCGGTGTTTCGGGATCGCCCGTGTAGCCAAAGAACGTCGTCAGAAAATGCTCGACTGCGGCGACCGTCATTTCCGGCGTACCGCCGCCGATGTAGATGCGGCTTCCCGCGGCCTTGACGTACCAACCCTCAGGGCCCAGGTCGCGCGGGCTGATCGTCATAGCAGCATCGGTATCGTCGCGCAGTGTCTCACCGATGACGATTTCATAGTCGGAGACAGGGCTCTGATCCCAGTCGGTCGTTGTGGCAAACGGTGTGCCGCAGGCCTTCATGTACTTGTTGAACAGCACAACGCCGTCCACATCGCCCGGATCCGCATTGTCGCCGCGGACAACGGTATAGACCGGTGCTCCCTCTCCGAGAAGGATCAGCGGGGGAACCTCCGGTGTACTGTCACAGCCGGCGAAGCAGATCAGGGTCACAAGCAGAAGAAGGATGGTGTGAAGATGCCGCAGTTTCATAGCTCTGTTGCTCTCTTTCCTGTTTGAAGTCATAGTATGACCGTCATTCCATAACGATTTCAAAGGTTGCAAGACCGGACGCTCGGAGTGCGAAGACGATGGAGTTGCCGACGTTGGCGATCTCGCCCGTGCGGTTTTCGTCAAGATCTGTCTTGTAGACCTGTGCGACGGTACGGTCGGGGAATGACAGCGTCAGACGCCCGACACATTCGCCGTCGCCGTAGTTGAGTACACGGACGATCAGCGAGTCGCCGCGGTAGCTCTGCTTGACGGCAGTGATCATCAGATCATCACCCGCAAGCGACAGCGCGGAGCCGGCATCCGGGAAGGTACGTGCGGCAGGGATATAGTCGGTCATGACCGATTCCTCCGGCTGACGGTTCAGCGTGAAGTGCGGGGCGGTCAGATAGCCGATGGCATCTCCGTAAACCTCGCGCCAATCGCCGTCGTGCGGGAACAGTGCGAGCTTATAGGTAATGCGGCCCTCGTTTTCCGCTGCTTCCGGACGGAGGGTTGTCCATTCCTGATAAATATAATTGTTGCAGCGCAGAAGCGTCAGCGCAAGGGGTCTGGACGGAATGTCGATGCATTCATATTCGTAAATACCCTCTGCCGCCACCGTCAGACCGGCGCCCTCTCCTGCGACATCGCAGATATCCTGCATCGGATGCGTCGGCCAAGGCTGTTCTGCCAGACCGTCGATATTGTTTTCTTCGTAGATCGGACGGGAAACGACGTCAAACGGCTGGCCGCCGCGCGAGGTTTCGGCACCCTCGAAATAAGTCGGGAAGAGGACACGCAGACGGTGCTGTCTTGCGCGGTTGTCGATTGTGACCTCTGCATCGAGATGACGGCTGTTTTTGCCGAGGAACAGGGTATAGGTGATCGGAAGCTCTGTCATATGGCGGTCGCGGCGATCCTTTGCCTGTGCATCGTCCGGAATGCGCATGATGAGTGAAATTTCATATTTACAGCCGAGCGGCGTATCGTAGAGCATGCAGACATCTGCCTGGCAGCCCTTGGAATAATAACATCTGTCCTCAAAGGGCGGGATATGGACGTATACGTTTTCTGTGTCGCCCGTATCCTCGAACATGAACTGCTCGGGATAGGTTTTGCCCGATTGCTTGTCGGTCATTGTAACGGTACCGTTTGCCATGATCTCACAGCGCAGGTAGGTGTTTTCCAGTACACCGGCGGCGGGGGAGAAGTGATAGGTTGTGCGCTCACGGCTGTACTGTTTTGCACCGTCGCGGATGAGATCAAAGCGCATCCAGCCGAACGGTGCGATCTCCGGCAGCTCAGCAAGTGCTGTAACGGTTCTGGCCGGAGTATTGGTCGGATGACCGCGGCGCGGATTGAAGCGGACGTCGATGTTGTCGCATTTTTCCACGATTGTCAGCGGAATACGGGAGCCGTCTGCTGCCTGCAGTACGAAATTCTCCGAGCCGTAGCCCTGCGGGATGTCCATTGTAAAGGAGTAAACACCCTCCACCGGGAAGGAGGATGTGTTGAAGACGACCATCGACGGCTTGTCTGCCATGCGCGACATGACATCGCGGCGGCAGTCCTCGGTGACTTGCTCGGCAAGCGACAGGGCACAGCCGTACCGTGCCATGGCCTGTTCGTATACCTCATCGACCGAGGTACAGCCGAGGGTATCGTGTGCATGGTTTTCAAGGACGTACTTCCATGCGCGGTCCTGTGCCCAGACGCGGCCGTCAAAGCCGGACAGCCATGCCATGGCGGTCATCGGTTCAAGCTTGCGCTCCAAAAACCGCTCGGTGCGGTAGTGGCGCTGCTTCTGGCGCGGATGGCAGGCATGGGTCGATTCAAGGATGGATTCGCCGGTATACATCAGCTCACCCTCAACGCGCTCCATGGCGATGCCGCGGGCCGCCAGATCCTCGACAACACCCTGCATGTAGTCCTCACAGGTCGACTGGCGAACGTTCAGGTTCGGATACTTTTCGTTGATTTTTTCAAGAACCGCGAGCAGATCGGGCTGTGCAAAGGAATGATCGATGCCGTTCAGCCACATCAGATGATGGGAGTCCGCACGCGGGATACGCAGATTCAGCATCGATTGCACGCGCTTGTCAAGACCGGCACGGGAGATTTCCACGCCGTCAATGACCTCGGTGAAGTCCTCGTCGCCCATCGGCAGTGCGGTTGCCTCACCGTAGCCGTCGTTGGAGTTGAGCATGATGACAGAGGTACCGTCGGGGGAGACCCATTCAAAGGCACTGCGGCAGCCCTTGGGTACGCCGCGCCATGCGATGGCGCCCTCAATGCCGAAACCGCGGAGCACCTGCGGGGTCTGGGAGGCATGACCGAATTCGTCAACCTCATAGGAGAAGCGCATGGCACCGCCGAGTTCCTCGGAGCCCTTGATGCCGTAATGCAGATTGCGGATCATCGCCTCGCCCGAGACAAGCGTTTCCAGGGGCTGTGTGAACCACGGGCCGACGCGGAGACGGCCTTCTCTGACATAGCCGCGCAGCTCCTCTGCACGTTCCGGACGGTTCTGCAGATAGTCGTCGACCATGGAGAACTGTCCGTCGGTGATGAAGATGTATTCGGGATTCTTTGCAAGGATATCAAGCAGCCGGTCCATGAGGGATACCAGACGGACAAGATACTTTTCGTGCGACATGTACCACTCGCGGTCCCAGTGTGTATTGGAAAGAACATGAATCTGATAGGTTTCCATAATTGCCTCCAAGAATGTATTTTTTCTGCTATCATTATAACACGGTGCGCCGCAGTTGTCAATCCAAACGATGTAAATAGATATGTTTGACCTTTACAAACAAAATTGGTTATCTGTAGGGGCGATTCACGTGTCGCCCGTGTCATGACACGATTCGACGCTTGCATCATTTGAATCCTGCTTGCAATTGAAGAATAAGAAACAAGGAACGACTCGAATCCGTAGAAGATGGCAAAGCCATCTTCGGAAGAAAGCTCCGCTTTCTTCGTCACCTCTCCCTGACCAGGGAAGGCTTAACGGTGGGAGCCATTGCCTTGATCTCCGAACATAACAGCCATCGCTGTTACATCGCGGGCGATTCATGAATCGCCCCTACAAATATACAAAAAATCGTTCGTCTATGGATATCGAACAGCTCCAATAAAAGAAAAGCCCACCCGGATGGATGAGCTTTTCGGTGTCAGAACTTACTGAACCTTGGTGATCTTGGTGATATGGGGGTTCACGCCGTCGTACCAGTACAGGAAGCCTTCCATGTCGATGACATCGCCGATTGCAAGTGCTTCAGCAGCCTTGTAAACCTCGGTATCAGCACCGGTCAGGTAGGATTCGATGGTGAAGGTGTAGGTCTGGCCGCCGATCATGGCATTGAAGTATACGTCATTGCCCTGTTCGCCGGAGCCGTCCCAGTTGTACATGAAAGCGTGTTCAGCACCGTTTGCATCGGTGGAAGCAACGATGGTCGCGCCCTTGAATGCGACGAATTCGTTCTGGTGCTTGATCAGTTCATCGGTACCGAGCCATGCGGAAGCGTCAGCTGCCGGAGCAATCCAGTTGCCTTCGAGAATGGTGAATGTAGCGTCGATGATCTCAACTTCGCCTGCCCACTCAGCCTTGAAGCCCTTGACCTGGATCTTGGTGCCGGCGGTCAGCTTGTTGTAATCTTCGTTGGAGATGGGCATTTCATAAATGAAATATGCGCCTTCCTTGTCCTGGGTGTAGATGGTAGCAACGCCGACGCCTTCCTTTTCCCACCAGCCCTGCTTTGCCTGAACATAAGCTTCGATGGTGACTTCGGTGTCAAGAGCTGCCGCTGCGTATTCTGCGTAGGTCATAACGCCTTCGCCTTTGACATCGGGCTTTTCGCCGCCGCCGCAGGCAACCATAGCAAATGCGAGAACACACGCGAGAAGAAGTGCAATTACCTTTTTCATTGTTGTAAACTCCTTTTTGAAATGTTTTTTTGCCGTTTTTTTGCAAAACGTACTATGTTATATTATACTCTTTTTTTTCACAAAGTCAAGAGATTATGTAAAAAATTATGAGGATTTCGGGGAGGAATCGTTGTTTTGGGAACGAAGATGGGATGAGCATATTCTGACAGATGTAGGGGCGATTCATGAATCGCCCCTACAAAAAACCAAAACGTCACCGCTTCTGCTTCTTCTTTTCCTTTGCGTAACCGTATCCGACATACGCGAGAATACCGACCCACACAGCACCGATGACAGCGAGCAGGGCTTTTGCACCCGACGGCAGAGGACCGAGATCTTTTGCTTCCATCGCACCGCCGCGCGCCTCGTTCAGACGGTAGAGCGCCGTGATGTCGGTTTCAAGCTTGTCCATGAATGCATCGTCGATTGTCTGTTTGCGGCGGGTCGCCTTGGCCGTATTTTCAATCATCTGCCCTGCGGCATCGCGCAGAGAGGCGGAGCCGTTGTAGACCGGGGTGACAAACGTGTTTGCCGTATAATCGAGCGCCAGACGGGAAGCTGCGATCTTGACGTCATAATAAAGGTCGTTGTCCTCACCCGCGCGCGACATGTAGTCGACGTAGACGGGATCCGCAAGCGCCTTTTCGGTGACCGGAACATAGCCCTCGGTCTGTGCGTAGGCGATCTGCACCTCGTTTGTCAGAAGATACTGTGTGAACAGCCACGATGCAAGTACCTCCTGCGGGTCGGCTTTATTGAAGATACAGACAGACGGCCCCTGCGAGATCATAACGGGATTTTCGGGATCAAGCTGCGGGATCGGACGGACGACCGTCTCAAAGCGGACGATCTTTTCCTCCGCAATGTCGAGCAGCGGTGCATCGGAGCCCATCCACGTCGCACCTGCGGTGGAGTCCACCGCAAAAATGCACTGTCCGGCGTTGAGAAAATTGGCCGGATAGCTGGAAATTTTGAACGTCGAGAACGCACCGGTCTGCACATGCGAGGAGATTTCATAGAGGAAGTCTTCCGTCTGTTCGTTGAAGATCAGAATCTCACCGTCGGCGGTCGAATAGCCTGCACCGGCCTGCGCAAGATACTGGATCATCATGTTGTCTGTCGACTTGTAGATGAACGGAATCATGACGTCCTGTCCGTTGACTTTATATATGCCGTCTGCATTCTTTTCGGCGGCTGCTTCAGAAACCTCCCAGATCCAGTCCCACGTCGGAACATCCGGGATCTCATAACCGAGAGCTTCAACATAGGTCTTATTGATATAAACAGCCTCGGAGGAACGCATGTAGGGAAGTGCATAATGCGTGTCCCCGATGACGCATTCGGACAGGTATTTCGGGATGATCTCATCCGAGGTCGGCGCGTCAAAGCGCACGTCGCTGCCGCCGAGACCGTAGCGTGCGTCGTTCATCAGCCCGTCCAGCGGAACGACGGTGTTGACACCGGACAGATAGGTCGCGATGTGATCGGGGTAGGTGATGCAGACATTCGGCGTGGTACCGGTTGCCAGATTTGTGATAACGTCGTTGTAAATGACGCCGTAGTTGGTGTACAGCCGCAGATTGACGCGGATGTTCGGATACAGTGCTTCGAAGCCGTCGATGGCCCGCTGATAGATCTCGGTCTGGGTCATGTTCGTGTCGTTCTTTGCCCAGAACGTGATTTCAAAGTCGCGGGATGTGTCAAATTCCGCAGGAATCTCAAACGCATCGAGTCCGCGTGAGCCGTGACAGGAGGCAAGCAGCATCACAGCGGCGGTACAGAGCAGAAATAATCGCAGTTTTTTCATGGTTTTTCCTTTCCGGGGATGTATGGGTGATGAAAGAATAGGATGAGGTTGTGGGAGGAAGCAGGTGTGTTCATATTCGCGTAGGGCGGGGGCTTGCTCCCGCCGCGTTACATGTTTCATGACGTTAAAAACAGAAAATTTTCATGTAACATTATAGGAACCGCGATGACATACTATACCGATTCAATCGTGGGTTCAAATCGATAAGGCGGCGGGAGCAAGCCCCCGCCCTA
>JAFTLK010000133.1 GCA_017455975.1 Clostridia bacterium
TCTGACCTCCATCACCGAGCGCACCAAGATTCAGCGCAACGACGGTCAGACACAGTTCTATGAAGACGATATGGGCTGGGTCGATGTATCCGAGGATTCCATTGTCTCGATGAACATGTGGGGCTTTGAGGCATCCTTCTTTGATGAGATCGAATCCAGAGAGCGCGCATTCTTCGACAACCTCAAGAACCCGCTCAAGGATGAATTCCTTTTGCCGAATATGGTCGATGCGGCTATGAAGTCCGGTGCGGCTGATGTCACCGTTCTGCAGACAATGGCAAAGTGGTACGGTGTCACATATCATGAAGACAAGGAAACGGTGCAGAAATTCATTTCTGACTGCATCGCTGACAATGTATATCCCGGAGGTTTATGGAAATGATCAAATATCCCGAAATCAAGCCGTTTGCTGAATGCTTCAAGATCGCAGGTCCCGTTGTCGGTATCGACAAGATCGAAAACGGCCACATCAACGCAACCTATGTCATCGCCTGTGAAGGCGAGGGCGGTGCACAGATCCGCTACATTCTGCAGACCATCAACACCAAGATCTTCACCGATCCCGTTTCTCTGATGGAAAACATCAAGAACGTGACCGATTACTTAAAGAACATCATCCGTGAAAACGGCGGCGATGTCAACCGCGAGACACTCACCTGCATCGAAACCACCGACGGTCTGATCTATCATGTCGACGATCAGAACCGCTATTGGAGAATGTACAACTACATCGAGGATGCGACCAGCTACCAGTCCGTCGAGCGTCCGATCCTGTTCGAAAATGCAGCAAAGGCATTCGGTAAGTTCCAGCGTCAGCTCGACTCCTATCCTGCGGACACTCTGCATGAAACCATCGCAAAGTTCCACGATACCGTCAAGCGCTTCCGTGACTTTGAAGAAGCGGTTGCAAACGATATCTCCGGACGCGCAAAGGATTGTCAGCCGGAAATCGAATTCTACCTTGCACACAAGGACATCTGCGGCGAAATTACCTCCCGCATCGCTTCCGGTGAAATTCCGCTTCGTGTTACGCACAACGATACCAAGCTCAACAACATCATGATCGACAACGAGACGGATGAAGGCATCTGTGTCATCGACCTTGATACCGTAATGCCCGGCTCCGCTTTGTACGACTTCGGTGACTCCATCCGCTTCGGTGCTTCTTCCGCAGCGGAAGACGAACAGGATCTGTCCAAGGTCTATTTTGTTCCCGAGCTGTTCGAAGCATATACCCGCGGCTTCCTCTCCGAAGCAAAGGAAGCACTCAACGATACCGAAAAGGATCTGCTCCCGATGTCCGCGATCCTGATGACCCTGGAATGCGGTATGCGCTTCCTCGGCGACCATCTCAACGGTGACGTTTACTTCAGCCTGCATTATGAAAACCAGAACCTCTACCGTGCAAGAACCCAGATGAAGCTTGTTGCTGATATGGAAGCACAGATTGAGGATATGAAGGCAATCGTTGCAAAGTATCGCTGATTACATTTATCTGTTATCACTGCCGTGTATCTTTCTCGGATACACGGCAGTTTTTGTGTAAAAATCATGGTAAATACTTGACAAAATCACAGATTTCTGATACCATATTATATAGAATCATCACCGTAATCATGTGAAAAACACACAAACACGGAGGAAAATGAACAATGAATAAAAACAATTCGAAAACCCGTATCATGGCGGGACTCCTGCTTGTCCTGCTTGCAGCATCCGCATGTTCATCCTGCGGCGATACGACAGAACCGCAGACGACGGATACTCCAACGGCTGCCGTAACGGAATCGGCTGCTGCTGAAACAGAAGCGGTGACCGAGGATCCCGCACTGGCGGATTCGCTGCCCGAGGCGGATCTCGGCGGTGCGCCGTTCCGCATGACCGTGTTCGGAACAGATATCAACCGACCGCAGACTTATGTTGATGCACAGGACGGCAACATTGTCAACGATGCCGTTTATGCGAAGATCCGCACGGTAGAGGAGCGCTTCAACACGGATATTGTCCTGACTGAAATGAGTTATCTTGAAGAAAACCATGTCACTGTCCTCAAGGAGGCGATTCTTGCCGGGGACGACTGCTGTGATCTTGCACAGGGGCACGATGTCAACATGGCGAATGCCGCGATGGAGGGTTTGTTTATCAACGCACTTGATATCCCGCATCTGGACTTTACAAAGCCGTGGTGGCCGGCCGCAACAACGGAAAGTATGACGGTCGCTGGACAGATGTATATGATGTTCAACAACATCGGCTACAACAACCTTGCGCAGACCCGTGTCATGTACTTCAACAAAAAACTGATGCAGGAGCTGGATTTTGCGTATCCGTATCAGATGGTCTATGACGGCACATGGACACTCGATGCGATGCGGGAGATGTCCATTCAGGCGTACCGTGATATCAACGGCAACGGTTCTGTTGATTCCGCAGACCGGTTTGGTTATGTCAGCATGCCGTATTACTACGGTATTTTTGAACCGTTCCGCGTTGAGCCGTACCGCAAGGATGAGAACGGAAATCTGTATTATGAAGTATATCTTGAACGTACGACACAGATCGTGGATAAGTTCTATGATCTGATCTTCGGCGAGGGCGGATACCTGTATCCATCCACGGATTCCGATTACCAGGATCAGGTGCTGAATCTGTTCTGTGAGGACCGTTCGCTGTTCTTCTACGGACCGCTGGAAAACGCTGTCAAGAATTTCAGCGCAGCAAACGATCTCTCCTACGGAATTCTGCCGATGCCCAAGCTCGATGCGTCCGAGGACGGCTATTACGGTGCAGCATTTGACCGTCCGTTCGTCGTACCGACCACAGCCGGGGAGAACATCGACAACATCGGTCTGGTCATAGAAGCGCTCAATGCCGAGGGCTATAAACAGGTTTTCCCAGCGTATTATGAAATTGCAATGAAGACACGGTATGCCGATCAGACAGATGATGCAAAGATGATCGATATCGTCCACGACAATGTCATTATTTCCTTTACTTATATTCATGACAATTACTCCAGTGTCTACGGAAAGATGCTCTGGGATCTGTTCAACAAGACCAGCCCATCCAAGGATGTCGCATCGTGGTGCGCAAAGAACGAATTGTCCCAGACCAAGCGCGTCGAAAAGCTGATGAAGTTCTTTGACGACAATCGCGATTGATTGTCACCGGAACCGGTCATCATTACAGAATAAGGGGGAACACATAGTATGAAACAGAGCAAACGTATCACGGCAGGTGTTTTGCTTGTTTTGCTTGCCGCATCCGTATGCGTATCCTGCGGCGATACGACAGAACCGCAGACGACGGATACCTCAACTGCTGCTGTAACGGAATCGGCTGCTGCTGAAACAGAAGCGGTGACCGAGGATCCCGCGCTTCGTGACTCTTTGCCGGATACAGACTTAAACGGTTATCAGTACCGCATGGCGGTATTCGGTACGGATATTCAGCGTATCATGACTTATAACGACGAGGAAGACGGCAATATTGTCAATGATGCGGTCTACCATAAGATCCGAACAGTCGAAGAACGGTTCAATACAGATATCGTTCTTGCCGAAATCAGCAAGGAGGAAGACGATCAGGTCGGTGTTCTGAAAAGTGCGATTATGGCAGGGGATGACAGCTGTGAGATTGCACAGGGTCATGATGTCAATCTGGGAAATGCATCTTTGGAAGGCCTGTTTGTCAACGTTTACGATATTCCGTATCTGGATTTTTCCAAGCCGTGGTGGCTTCCCGAAACCCTGGAAAGCATGACGGTTGCCGGACAGATGTACATGATGTTCAACAATATTTCCTACAGCAACCTGGCGCAGATGCGTGTCATGTATTTTAACAAGAAAATGATGCAGGCGCTTGATTTTGAGTATCCGTATCAGATGGTCTATGACGGCACATGGACACTGGATGCGATGAAGCAGATGACTGCCGCAGCATACAGTGACCTGAACGGTGACGGCACACAGGATGAGGGAGACCGGTACGGATACGTCAATATGCCGAATTACTACGGTATGCTGGAGCCGTTCCACGTTGAGCCGTACAGAAAAGACAACAACGGTACACTGTATTATGAAGTCGATCTGGAGAGAACGACCGAGGTCGTTGAAAAGTTCTATAATCTGATCTTCGGCGAGGGCGGATATCTGATGCCGCGTAAGTATGAGGATTACAGTGCCCGTGTTCTGAATATGGTTTCCGAGGGACGTTCGATGTTCTTCTACGGTTCTCTGGATCACGCGGTATATACATTCAGCGACACCGATTTTGTTTTCGGCGTTCTGCCGATGCCGAAGCTGGATGCGGCTGAAGACGGCTATTACGGCGGTTCGTTTGACCGTCCGTTTGTTGTCCCGACAACGGCGCAGAATCTGGAAAATATCGGTATTGTGACAGAAGCACTCAATGCGGAGGGCTATAAACAGGTATATCCTGCGTTTTATGAGATTGCAATGAAGACGCGGTATGCCGATCAGACGGATGACGCAAAGATGATCGATATTGTACATGACAATGTCATTATCTCGTTCACATACCTGTTCGGTGACTATAAGAGCATTTTCAATATGATGTGGGATCTGTTCAACAATACGCCGTCCACCGATGTTGCTTCATGGTGTGCAAAGAAAGAAAAAGCACAGGAAAAGCGCGTCGAAAAGCTGATGAAGTTCTTTGAGGATAACCGTTCATAACAAAACAAAACCGGCACCCGCTGTCTGGATATGACAGTGCGGTGCCGGTATGATTATTTGTCCGAATCGGAGGATGATTCGTCGGAGGCTTTCCCGGAGGTCTTTTTGAACATGGATTCGTAGTCCTCCTCGTCATTTTCCTCGCGGCGGATGGAGCCCTTCGCGGTGAACCAGAAGATACAGACAAAGGCGTAGAGGACAGCGAAGATCACAAGGAAGATTAGCAGATCGGCGGCTGTCGAAAAGCCGTGCGCGATGAGCTGCAGACAGATCGGAAGCAGGATCATAATGCAGAGCAGGTGCAGAATTGCACGGATGCCTGCGGGGAAGCGCTCGACTGCATAAATGCGGTTGATTGCGGGCAGGGCAAGGGAAAACAGCAGAACGCCGAGTGCCAGAAGAAAGGACGGACCCAGGAAGATGCCGGCTTGTGTGACGGCGTACTGATTGTACAGCATGTCAAGGTAAATGCCGTGGGCGGCAATACAGAGCCACATGATCGAGGTAAACCAGACGCTGCTCTGTGTCAGATGCTGCAGGATACGCCCCGGCTGCCCCGACTGTCTTTTGTACCGGATAAGGGAATAAACAAAGGCGGTCAACAGGGAAGCCGCAAGGAAGACGGCATGACCGACGATGGATGCGCCGCCGCGGATCATGTCTGAAAAAGGCTGCTCCTTGATTGGATAAATGACGGCCAGGTAGACAAAAAAGTACAGAATGTTCAGTGCGGTATAAATACAGCAGGTGCGCAGGACGGTGTTCTTTAACAGGGCACGGCGCCGATGCAGGCTCTGCTGCTTCTGCTGCTCCCGCTGCTCTTGCTGTTCACGCAGAACGGAACGCGCGGCACGGGCACGGGCGAGTGCTTCGCGGCCGGGGTCTGTCTGACGGGAATGCGGTTGTTCCGGTTGCTTGGACATGGGATTACTCCTTTACTGTCCGGTTTATTCGGACAGGACGTTTTCTGCGGCACGGCGGATGGCGCTGATCGCTGCGGCGGGATCGGCTGCCTTGAAAACAGCGCTGCCGGCGACAAATACGGTTGCGCCGTGGGAGGCAGGAAGTGCGGCATTGTCGGCGGTGATGCCGCCGTCGACTTCAATTTCGATATCATAACCGCCGTCGCGGATCATACGGACGATGGCCTCTGCATTCTGCATGGTTTCGGGCATGAACTTCTGTCCGCCGAAGCCCGGTTCGACCGTCATGACAAGGACCATGTCAACATACGGCAGAAGCGGTTCGAGAACGAAAGCCGGGGTGGCAGGCTTGATGGAAACGGCCGCCTTACATCCGGCCTCACGGATGGCACGGAGTGCATCGATCTGGTTTTCGCAGCTTTCGTAGTGGATGGTGATGCTGTCGGCTCCCGCACGTACAAAATCGTCGATGTAGCGGATGGGGTCGGTGATCATCAGATGGACATCGAAAAACAGCTTGCTGTGCGGACGGAGTGCGGCAATGACGGGTGCGCCGAACGAGATGTTCGGAACGAAGACACCGTCCATGACATCCAGGTGCAGATAATCGGCACCTGCGGCTTCTACGGCGGCAACATCGCGCTGCAGATTGGCAAAATCAGCTGCCAGAAGGGAGGGAGCGATTTTTATATTGTGATTCAAAGCAATTACCATGACTTTCCGTTGGGAAAGCCTTCCTTTCTGGAATTTCAGTTCCGAAATCCGGGACTTGGGGGAGCCGGGTTTTGATTGCGATATAATCGCGGAAAAATTGTTATCGTCTGACAAAAAAGCTGCATAACCCGCGAAATCCACGGTTTCCCACACTTGGCTCCTTTGGATCGGATGATCGGTGGTGATCGGCTGTCAGCTGTCGTCCGGAACAGGGGCGGCATACGGTGCATACAATACAAAGGGATACCAAACGGTGATCCGATGCAGCAGTGTTCCGTATCTGTACCCCGGCAGGACTTGTACAAAGCCAAGGACGGTGACAGACATCCGGCGGTACTGTACGTCATGCGGCGCTCCGGGACGCTCACGGCACAGTAATACTGCGGTGCGGGCGGTTCCGGGGCGATCCGGCTGTGTTCATGCAGCAGCTTATCTTATTTATTATACATTTTTTTGCATTCTGTGTCAAGGCATTTTCCGAAAAAGCCTGCATAATTCCGAAAAATCACACAAAAAAGCCGTTTCTCCTGAAATCTTTGCGTCGGGGATAACTTTTTTTCGTTTCGTCACAAAATGAACACAAATTTATGATATACTAAATATATATGTTTATAAGAACAGAAGTGAAAAACACGCAAAGAAAGGGTGCGAGGATCATGAATTGCAGATCGTATCGGAAACGCCTGATAATGACGGTGCTGTGTGTGCTCGTGCTGTGCGGGGCGGTTTCCTGCAAGGACGATACCGCAGACAGCGGTGCATCTACGGGAACGGCTGAAGCTGTGACGCTGACGCCTGAGGAATATGAGGCATATTCGTTTGAGAATGTCAAAAGCGCATTCCCGGACATCCCGTATGTTTACGCCTTCGATCACGGCGACGGGAATACAGCTGACACTGTTACATATGACGAATATCGCTATTACCAGCTGCTCTATAAAAATTATTTCGACGGCGGAGAGGATGCCTACTGGACGACCTATCCAGAGATGAAGGATCGCGTCACGCAGATGTACAACACCGAGATCCTCCGCAATCATACGGTTCTGGCGGAATGTGAAAAATACGGTCTTCTTCTGACCGATGAAGAGCAGACGGCACTTGATCGCAGCAATGCGGAATTTGTTGCGGCATTCGGCGGCCCCGATTATTTCAGAGAAGCACTCGACCCGTATTATATGACGGAATACTATTTTCAGTACCAGTCGGAGCTGGAGCTTCTGTACGGCAAGCTTGAGAACTATTACATGGAAAACGGGCAGATTTTGACTGAGGATGCAGATATCCGTGCACTGCTCGATACCGATGCATTTGTCCGCTGCAAGCACATTCTTATCAAAAACGACAGCGGTGAGGATGCAGAGGAGAATCAGCTGCTGGCAGAACAACTGCTTGAGCGTATTCGGGCCGGGGAAGACTTCGATACGCTGATGAATGAATACACGGAGGATCCCGGTATTCAATCCGAGCCCGGCGGGTATTACTTCTTCCGCGGCGAAATGGAGGAGACCTTTGAGGAGGCATCCTTTGCACTGGACGTCGGCGAGATCAGCGATATCGTCGTGTCATCCTACGGCTATCATATCATCTGGCGCTGTGAAAAAGAATCGGCGTATCTTGACGAGCATCTTGAATCCATCAAGTCCACATATCTTGCCCTGCGGTTCTATCAGGTGCTTGACGAAGTGTCTGTCGGCTGGAAGACCGTGGAATCCGAGCATTACGATACACTCAGTGATTGGAACTACGCTGTATCGCTCGGAAATCTTTATACGCAGGTACAGTAACGGAACAAATCATGACGAATCATACATGTATCACACTGTGTCCCGGAGCAGAGCTGTTTGTCATCCCGAAGGACACCTTCAAAACCGATTTTATCATGTTTTCCTTCACGCTGCCCTTGGATGCGGATACTGCCGCGCAGTATGCGCTGCTGCCGGCGGTGCTGTGCCGCGGCTCGGTGCGTTATCCGACGCTGGAATCGCTTGCCTGCCGTCTGGACACGCTGTATAATGCCGGCATTGCCGGACGGGCACATAAGCGCGGAGATGCGCAGGTGGTGACGTTTCAGCTGCGGTGTCTGGAGGAGGATGTCGTCCCGCCGGAGGACGAAAACGAGGGGCCGCTGTTTGTGTCGCTGCTGGATACCTTCTGCGACCTGCTGTTTTCACCCCTGACGGAAAACGGTGCGTTCCTGCCTGCGTATGTGGAAGGTGAAAAGAAGAACCTTTGCGAGGCCATCCGCGCAAAAATCAACAACAAAGCTGCGTATGCCATCAGCCGTCTGGATGAGGAAATGTTCGCCGGGGAGAGCTACGGTATCTCCTCGCGCGGTACGGAGCAGTCGGTGGCTGCGGTCACACCTGCATCGCTGTTTGCCTGCTACCGTACAATGCTTGCCCGTGCTCCCCTGTCTGTCACCTATGTCGGACGGATGGAGGCTTCGGCGGCTGCAGATGCGCTCACCCGCTTCGTCCGCTGCCTGGCGGAGCATCGCGGAGCGGAACCGCTTTATTGCCCGCAGACAGACGTGCGCCGTGCGGCAGCGCATCCGCTGCACCGTGTGACGGAGGAAATGGATATCCGTCAATCGCGGCTTTGCATCGGTTATCGGACAGGGATGATTCTCTCCGACGGAGACTTTTACCGTTTCGCGCTGTTCAATGAGCTGCTCGGCGGCAGCGCATCGTCAAAGCTGTTTTTAGAGGTACGAGAGCGGCGCGGGCTCTGCTACGACTGTGCATCCTCTCCGGAGGCACAGAAGGGCGTTTTGTACATAAGCTGCGGGATCTCTGCCGATGCGGCAGAGGAAACCGAAGATGCGATCACCGCGCAGATCGATGCCATCCGACAAGGGGATGTCACGGAAGAGGAATTTGCCGCGGCGAAAAAATCCCTGATCTCCGGCTATCGGGAGATCGAGGACAGCGCTGCTGCCATTGCGGTCTGGTACGAAAACCGCCGTGCCGCCGGAATTGCAACATCGCCCGACGAAACTGCAGAACAGGTGCGCTCCTGTACATTGCAGGAGGTATCTGCATGTGCGCAGGGACTGACTGCGGATACGTTATATTTCCTGCGGGGAACCGCCGTGACGGGAGAAGACGAGGAGGATTATGATGATGACACGGATTGAACATCTGACCTCTGCACGTCTGCACCAATCCTACACGCGCATCCGGCACAGAAGCGGACTGACCGTCTGCGTTCTGCCGAAGCGTGCGGCTGTGACCTATGCGGTACTCGGTGTCGGCTTCGGTGCAAATGACCGCATGTTCCGGAATACTTCGGAGGCAGCAGAAGTGCCGCTCCTCCGTCCGTCCGCACTTCCGGAGGATACGAACTTCATTCCCGCCGGAACCGCACATTTTCTTGAACATAAAATGTTTGCCGAGAGGGACGGGGAGGATGCCATTGCGCGGTTTGCGCGCTGCGGTGCGAATGCCGATGCGTATACGACCCCCGATCTGACGGCGTATCTCTATTCCACGACCGAGGATCCGTATGCGCCGCTTGAGATCCTGCTTGACTTTGTGACGCATCCGTATTTCACGGAGGAAAATGTGGCAAAGGAACGGAGCATCATTGCGCAGGAGATCCGCATGTACGACGACACGCCGATGCAGGCGGGATATTATAACCTGATGGCGGCGCTGTATCATACCCATCCGATCCGCGACAACGTCGGCGGCACGGAGGAAACGATTGCAGAGATCACGCCGGAGCTGCTGTACCGCTGTCATGCGGCGTTCTACCGCCCGGAAAACATGGTGCTTACCGTATCGGGCAATGTAACGGCTGAGGCGGTCATTGCCGTCTGCGACCGCTGTCTGCCCGATGCCGCTGCTTTGTTTCCGACCCAGCGCATCTATCTTCCGGAACCGGAACAGATCGTCCGTCCGCAGATCACGGCAGAAGCAGGTGCCGCAACGCCGCTGCTCTACTTCGGCGTCAAGGATTCGAACCTGTCAGCCGATCCCGCAGAGCGGCTCCGATATGCATCTGCCGTTGACATTCTCAACGATATCCTGTTCTGCAAGTCGTCGCCGATCTTCGCTGACTTATACGGACGCGGATGGATCAACGGACGCTTCGGTGCGGAATACGAGCATACCGAAACCTATTCCTATGCGCTGATCTCGGCGGAGACGAAGCATATTGAAGAAACGGCGGATGCCATCCGGACGTACCTGTCCGACCGCCGTGCGCTGCACGACATCACACAGGCACAGTTTGCCAGATGCCGCCGCGTCATGTATGCGTCCTCGGTGACGGCATACGAATCGACGGAGGATATGGCGCTGGACTGCCTTGACTGTACGATGGACGGAAACGAGCTGTTTGCGTCGGTCGATGTCATGATGCAGATCACCATGGATAACCTCACTTTCGCGCTTGATACACTCTACAAACCCGAGTGCATGGCCGTGAGTGTTGTGACAAAATAAAGCTACAGAGAGGAACACCACAATGAATTCCACGAACATCATCGGTTTCCCGAACCTTGGTCTCGGACCGTGGGAAATCAACAAATTCCTGTTTCAGGCGGGCAATTTCAAGGTCGCCTGGTACGGCATTATCATCACCATCGGCATCGTACTCGCGGTGCTGTATACCATCAAGCGCGGCAAGCAGGAGGGCTTTACGACGGATGACGTTCTCGACTACGCCATCTGGGTCGTTCTCTTCGGCATTCTCGGTGCACGTCTGTACTATGTCGCAATGACCTGGGGACGTTATGAATCGTTCCTTGACATCTTTGCCATCTGGAACGGCGGACTTGCCATCTACGGCGGTCTGATTGCCGGCGCACTGACCATTATGGTCATTTCTTATAAGAAGCAGAAGAGCGTGCTCAAGTTCCTTGATATGGTTACCCCGGGCGTTATGATCGCACAGGCACTCGGCAGATGGGGCAACTTCTTCAACGCAGAAGCCTACGGCTCTATCCTCAAGTACGAATTCCTCGGAAAGACGTTTGAGACCTCCCGTTTTGCAGGACAGGCCATTCCGTGGATCATGACCATTGAAAATGTCAACGGCTCGGCGCTTTACTATGCGCATCCGACGTTCCTGTATGAATCGCTTTGGAACATCCTCGGCTTTATCCTGCTCAATATCCGCTATAAGAACAAGAAATTCGACGGTCAGATCCTGTTCTCCTACATCGTCTGGTACGGCTTCGGCCGCATGTTCATCGAGGGCTTCCGCACAGACTCGCTGTATCTGGGCAATGTCCGTATTTCACAGCTGCTCGCGGTCGGATGCGTGATCTTCGGCATCATGTTTTATCATCTGCTTCGCAAGAAGGCAAAGCCGGTTCTCGCGGCAGAACAGGATGCACAGGAATACGAGAGCCTGTTCTCCGACAAGCCTGCAAAGAAGAAAAAGAAGTCTTCCTCGGTAAAGGCTGCCGCAGCTCAGGTTGAAGCTGCTGCAGAGGAAAGCGCACCGACAGAAAAGCCGGCGGAAGTGTCCGCCGAACCGGAGAAGCAGACCGACGGAAACAATGGGGAGGAAATATAATATGGCAGCACAGATCATTGACGGCAAGAAAATTGCGGCGGAAACGCGCGCCGAGATCGCGGCCGCGGTCGCTGAACAGAAGGCAGCCGGTGTGACACCCGGTCTTGCGGTCATCATCGTCGGCGAAAATCCCGCATCGCAGGTCTATGTCCGCAACAAGCACAAGGCTTGCGGTGAGGTCGGCATGTACTCCGAGGTCATTGAAATGCCCGGTGACACGACCGAGGAAACTCTGCTTGCAAAGATTGCAGAACTGAATGAAGATACAAAAATCGACGGCATCCTTGTTCAGCTGCCGCTTCCGAAGCACATTGATGAAGAAAAGGTTATCAACGCGATCCGCCCCGACAAGGACGTTGACGCGTTCCATCCGGTCAACACGGGAAAGATCATGATCGGAAATCCCGATTTCCTTCCGTGCACGCCTGCCGGTGTGATGGTCATGCTGAAGAAGACCGGTATCGATATCACGGGTAAGAACTGTGTTGTGGTCGGACGCTCCAACATTGTCGGCAAGCCGATGGCTATGCTGCTGCTCGGCGCCAACGGTACGGTCACGGTCTGCCATTCCAAGACCAAAGACCTTGCCGCTGTGACGCGTGAAGCGGATATTCTCGTCGTTGCCATCGGCCGTGCGGATTTCATCACGGGTGACATGGTCAAGGAAGGTGCGGTCGTCATTGACGTCGGTATGAACCGCCGTGCGGACGGCAAGCTGACAGGGGATGTGGATTTTGCGTCTGCTGCGGAACGTGCATCGTACATCACTCCGGTACCCGGCGGCGTCGGACCGATGACGATCACGATGCTGCTGCAGAACACGCTGACGGCATCGAAGCTGCATCACGGACTGTAAGCTTTTGTTCATAAAATATTTACAAATAATGTGCCGATAAAATGGCGAAATACCGCAGAAAACCTTGACAAACAAGGCTAAAATATGGTATAATGATATGCCGCTTGAGATTGGGCGTACAACTGGAAAAACGCAAGTGGATCCGGCCTGTTACTCAGCGAGTCTATAAATGAAAGAGAGGTGCTTTTCGTGTTTGCAGTCATTGAAACTGGCGGAAAGCAGTACAAGGTTCAGGAAGGCGACATCCTCTTCATCGAGAAGCTCGATGCAGCAGATGGCGACAAGGTAGTTTTTGATAAGGTCTACGCACTTGGTGCAGCAGGCGAGCTCAAGATCGGCGCACCCGTTGTTGCGGGCGCAACCGTTACGGCTAACGTCATCAAGAACGGCAAGGGCAAGAAGATCTACGTTCTGAAGTACAAGTCCAAGAAGAACGAGAAGAAGAAGATCGGTCACAGACAGCCCTACACCAAGATCCAGATCGAAAAGATCGAAGGTTAAGATTTCATGACCAAAATCGTATTTTATAAGCAGAACGGCGCGTTTTACGGTTTCCGTGAAACGGGACATGCGGGCTTTGCAAGCGCAGGACACGATGTTCTCTGTGCGGCTCTGTCTGCCATGACGATGCTTGTCATCAATACGCTGGAGGTTGCATACGCGGCTGATGTGGATTATAAGATCGACGAGAAGACGACCGACATCACAGTAAAGTGTCGTGCGGCGCTCGGCGTCAATCCCGATGAAAAGCAGCAGTATGCAGCGCACGGTCTGATCTACGGCTATTATTTACAGTTAAATGATATGCTGGAAGATTATTATGACTATCTGGATGTCGATGTCGAAGAACGGGCTTATTGAGAATACGAATTGTCTGTATCTGTCAAAACTGTTTCTTTACTATCAAAAATTACATGTGGAGGTAATAGCCATGTTAAAGCTGAGCTTACAGTTCTTTGCTCACAAGAAAGGTGTCGGTTCTACCAAGAACGGCCGTGACTCCAATGCACAGAGACTCGGTGTCAAGAAGGCTGACGGTCAGTCTGTTGTCGCAGGCAACATCATCGTCAGACAGAGAGGTACCAATGTTCATCCCGGTGTCGGTGTCGGTATCGGTAAGGATGATACCCTGTTCGCACTGATCGACGGTGTCGTCAAGTTCGACCGCATCGCAGGCAACAAGAAGCGTGTCAGCGTTTACGCTGCTGAATAAGCTGTCGAGTAAGCCAATCGTTTCAAAGATCAAGAAAGACCGGTATACCCGACGAGGGTGTGCCGGTTTTTTCACTTCATTTCAAGACA
>JAFTLK010000134.1 GCA_017455975.1 Clostridia bacterium
AGCCACTTGCAATCTATCCGATAGCTGCGATATGCAAGTTCCTCGTCTGGGTCATCCGCGGCACACCGCTGATGCTGCAGCTGATCGTCATCTACTACGGTCCGGGTCTGCTCGGCGGTGAACTTCTGCCGCGTTTTACGGCGGTCATGGTTGCGTTTGTCGTCAATTATGCCTGCTATTTCTCCGAAATCTTCCGCGGCGGCATTGAGTCGATTCCCCGGGGGCAGTATGAAGCCGGTCAGGTGCTCGGTATGACGAAGACGCAGACATTCTTCCACGTCGTGCTTTTACAGGTCGTCAAGCGCGTCGTTCCGCCGATGGGCAATGAAATCATCACGCTCGTCAAGGATACCTCCCTTGCGCGTGTCATCGCGGTTTATGAAATCATCTGGAGCGCACAGGCGTATATCAAGCTGCACGGTCTGCTCTGGCCGCTGCTTTATACCGCTGTCTTCTATCTGCTGTTCAGCGGACTTCTGACGCTGCTGTTCGGCTATATCGAGAAGAAGCTCGACTACTTCAAGGCTTGATTGGGAGGGGTGCGATATGTCTATTTTAGAAGTCAAAGACTTATATAAAAACTTCGGCAAAACGCAGGTCCTCCGCGGCATCAGCTTTTCGATGGAGCAGGGCGAGGTTCTGTCCATCATCGGCTCGTCCGGTTCCGGTAAGACCACGCTTCTGCGCTGTCTGACCTCGCTGGAACGTGCGGACAAGGGTGTCATCACCGTCGGCAACAAGGTCGTCTTCGACCCCGAACGCGGTGTCAAGCTCTCCAAGGAAGAAGCGCGGGAAAACCAGCTGCAATTCGGCATGGTCTTCCAGCAGTTCAATCTGTTCCCGCAGTATTCCGTGCTGGACAATGTCACACTGGCAAGCCGTCTTCACGCCAAGGAACGCCCCGATTACAAGGAAAACAAAAAGCAGATCATTGCGGAAATCGAAGCCAATGCGTATGATCTGCTCGAAAAAGTCGGACTGTCGGCAAAGGCGGGCAACTATCCCTGTCAGCTGTCCGGCGGTCAGCAGCAGCGTGTGGCTATCGCAAGAGCACTTGCGATGAAGCCCGCCATCCTCTGCTTTGATGAACCGACCTCGGCACTGGACCCGGAGCTGACCGGTGAGGTACTCGCCGTCATCCGTTCTCTTGCCGCACAGGACACCACGATGATCATCGTCACGCACGAAATGAGTTTTGCACGCGATGTTTCCGATACGGTGCTGTTTATGGAGGAAGGCGTGGTTGCCGTCAAGGGCGCACCGGATTATGTCTTCGGCGAGGGTGCAACCCCGAGAATGAAGGCGTTCATCGGTGCGGTGACAAATCACGGATAACAATCACATCATCAAAACATTGGGGTTGTTGCATTTGAAAAATCATTGAGCAAATGATAACTCCCTCAGTCAAAAAAAAGACGCAGAAGCGTCTTTTTTTTGCCAGCTCCCTCGGCAGAGGGAACCTAAAATAAGCCTCCCTCTGCCGAGGGAGGTGGCTCACCTTCGGTGAGCCGGAGGGAGTTTTTGACACATTGATCTAAATGCAACAGCACCGTTTCTTTCACCGATCAGACATCCCTGCATACCGATGAGACAAAAATCCTCATTTCTTCGTGTTTCTGTGTTATAATAAGAGCAAAAAATGAAATGGAGGACAACAACATGCAGACAATCAAAACGACTGACTTGGTCAAGCGGTACGGGCATCTGACGGCGGTTGATCGGCTGGATTTGGAAATACAGTCCGGGGAGCTGTTCG
>JAFTLK010000135.1 GCA_017455975.1 Clostridia bacterium
AAAGGGCGATATATAAACAAATTGCGTCGCTTGGGCGGGTTTCCCGCCCAAAAAGACACCTTCAAAGCGACCAAAGGGAGCCATCGGGCTGCGTCAGCCCGATGAAACCGATTGCAAAATGCAATTTTGCAATCGATTATAGATCAATGTTGTCAACGCAAGCGCAGATGCTCCCGATGACTCTGTATGGACGACCAATGGTCTGAGGCTTCAGCCTCGTCCTGCAAGACATAGAGCAACGCCTGCATATACCATCACCGTCATCAAAAACGGAAGTTATTTTCCTGCCGGTATTTCGTACCCGCCAACAGGCAGATAGACCTTGATATAGTCGACCTGCATACCCATAAGCGGTGTCAGCGACGGATCGAGTTCTCCTGCCCAGCCGCCGACGCATGCCGTCAGCTTCGCATAGCACGGCGCATGGCTTGCCCATTTGCCGGTTTTATTCCAGGTGTTTTCGCCGTCGATGTAGAAATAATAGCCCTCCGGCGTCCAGAGAAGCGCAAAGGTATGCCATTCATCGTCGTAGATACCCGGGATGTCGATCGGATAATTCAGGGTTTTGTGCTCCGCCTCGTATCCGTCGCAATGAAGGGCATGCTGCACCTGTGACCAGTCGTGGTGCGGCGCTTCGATGATGTCAATTTCCGCACCGTCTGCGGCGCCTGAAACCTCGGCGTGACCCGCACCCTCGCACATCAGCCAGAATGCCGCGTTGATCCCCTCTGCCTGCGGCAGCTTTGCCCGTACCTCCCAATAGCCGTATGCCTGCTCAAACAAGCCCTTGGTACGGATGGCACCGGCGTGATAGGGAACACCGTCGCCCGTGACGGCAAGCATCAGTGCGCCGTCCTCCAGATACGCCGCGTCCTCCATCCAGATGCAGTCATCGCGTTCCCAATTCGGGCAGTATTCCCACTTTTCCATATCAAGGTAATGCCCGTTGAACGAGTCCATGAAGGTCAGCTCATAATCGACACCGTCAAAGGTGGTATAGCGGTTTTCCTCAAAATCGCGGAGCGCCATTTCGCGGTCTTCCTCTATCTGAGATGCCAGCAGTGCTGCGGCTTCCTCCTCCAATCGGCGGGATTCCTCCTCTGCGGCAAGACGGGATTCTTCTGCCAAACGCTGTGATTCGGATTCTGCGGCGGCACGGGATTGCTCCGCCAGACGGACGGATTCTGCGTATTCCTCGGAGGAGACGGTCTGTGCCTCCCCGCCGCCGGAGCAGCCGCAGAGCAGGGTCACGGACAGAATCCATGCGAGCGCATGTTTATACTGTTTCATTGCAGGTTGTGTCCTTTCGTTATGTATCATCGGATGTCGGGGTTATGGATCAGCGCATCGAGATCTGCGGGGGTATCGGCGAGGTTTTTGACGCCCATGGCTTCATGGAACGCGCGCGGACGGTAGCCCCATGTGACGCTGATGCCGACCATACCCGCATTGCGCGCGGTATTGACATCGACCTCGGAGTCGCCGACAAACGCGATCTCAGAGGGGGCATAACCGAGCATTGCGGCAATGGCGAGCGTGGAATCGGGCTTGGGCTTGGGCGGGAAGCGGTCTGAAACACCCCATGCACAGGTGAAAATGCCGACGCGGCCGAATTCCGTGAAATCGGCGGGATCGTCGGGGACGGCGGGCATGCGGGAAAGCTTCTTCGCAAGCCCAACGACGTGGTTGTGCGCTTTATTGGACATCAGACAGACGGGATAGCCCTCGGAGATCCACTTGTGCAGAAGGGCTTCAACACCGGGGTAATAATCGGTGTCAAGGTAGTATCGGCCGTAGATCTCATTGTATTTTTCGTGTGCCGCGACGATTTGCTCTTCGGTGCAGTGATCGGGCAGACAGCCCTCAATCCATTCGCGTGCGTGGAGGTTGACCCATTGGTACAGCTCCTCCACGGTATGCTCGGGATAACCGAAGGAACGGAGTGTTTCGTTCATGGCTTTGTGAAGCTCCGGCATGGTGTAGCCGACCGTGCCGTCAAGGTCGAGAATGATTGCTTTGATCATGATAATTACCACGGCTTTCGCATTGGAAAGCCTTCCTCAATTTGTCGTTGTTTCATCGTCCGGGGATGCGTCCTCGGTCATCCAGTTGTCACCGGTTTCCTCATACTTTGCGATGTTTTCGGCAAAGGCGCGGCAGAAGGCGCTGCCCGATGCCGTGTCGCCGGACAGGAACGGATCGGCGGAAAAGCCGAATTTTCCGCCGTTTTTGGCGCGCGGGATCTGCCACATCGGCTTGAAGCGTTCGTCCTCGGGCAGAAGCGTGGCATTCCTGCGGTGTGTGCAGAAGAAAAAGGGATGGTCGTGCTCACCGCCGTCCTCGTCGGTCATCGGCAGGTGCTCCGGATACGGCGTGACGTTGGCGTGCGAATACCAGCCAACGGTGACAAGTGCGCCGGTCTCCGCCTTTGCACAGAAAACGACAGTGGCATCCGCAACGAAGCCCTCAGCACTGGCCGCATCGAAAACCGCACGCGGCAGAGCCTTTTTCGCGGTCAGCGCACCGAACAGCAGCTCGTGTGTGCCGCCGTTTTCATCGCAGATATCCACGGGCAGGAAGTTTGCGCATTCCGGAACATCGGGGGATTCGGTGCCGTCATAATGGACAAAATAGGGGATCAGACAGAAATACAGGTGCTTCATCGGCGGGTACCTCACGAAAAGGGCGCTGTCTTGCGCAGCATGGCGAAGAAATAGGTTCTGCGGGCGGAGTGGCGGACCGTGTCGCCGTCACAGATGAGCTCGCGGTCGTTGGTCGCAAGGATGCGCTCAACGGGAATGCGGACGGTATCGTCCTCGGAATCCTCACGCAGACCGATATAATAATCGTGCTCGATGCCGCGGATATAGAATCCCGTCAGCGAAAAGCCGTCCGGGCAGGCACCTGCCGGAATAACTTCAACGAAGTCCTCACGACGGAGCTTATACTCGGCAATGATGGCAGACAGGGCAGCAGAATCATCCTCGGAGAGGTTCTGCATCTCGCACCAGATGAGCGGATTTGAAACCATGACGGAGGCGAAGACATAGTCCGCGTCGTATCCGTCGGGGGCAAGCGGATCGGGCGTGCCGTCCGGGAGCAGATACCTGTCGGCATTGCGGCGCAGATTGAGTACCTCATAGAGCATCTTCTGCGCGGGTATGTATTTTGCTGTCTGCCAGAGATTGCGCAGGGTGTTGTGCGGGAAATAGTTGCCCCAATCGGTATAACGGTTTTCGACGAACAGTGTGCCAAGATCCTTTTCATAGAACCAGCCGGGACGCAGATCGTTGGTGATGTCCATCTGCAGGGCGATGCGTCCCTCGCTTTCCATCATCAGACGGAAGCACATGCGCAGAAAATTCTTCTCGCCTGTCTTGGAGGTGATGTGCATGCCGTCGAGCTTGAAGTGACGGATGCCGTACATGTTGAAAAAGCCGAGCAGTACCTCTGCGTCGCGCTGCCAGTTGGCGTAGTCATTGTGCGCGTCCGGCGAAAACCAGAGTCCGAGCGCGATGCCGCGTTCGTATGCATATCGGCACAGCGGTCCGAAGCCGCCGGGAAACTTATCGGTGTCGGGCGTCCAGAATTCCGGATCGCGGTCGTAAAAGCCGCCGTTCCAGACATCGCTTTGGGCAATGGCGGAATTGGCGGAGCGTCCTTTCTGCCATCCGTCGTCGATCTGGACGATGTCGACGCCGAGACGACGGGCGCAGTCGATCTCACGCATCAGAAACGCCTCGCAGACGGCCTTGTCCTGGGAGCGGTCGCCCCATGTGTTGGACATGATGAACGGCATAAAGCCGCCGCAGTCGGCGGTGTAGACCATGCGGGCGGTGTGTGCGGCATTTCCCGGTGCACAGAGGGCAACGGTCACGGGATAGCCTGCGGTAAAGCCTGCCGGGGACAGATTCTGATAGTCAATGCCGGAGCCGCAGACCGAAAATTGCGCGGACGATGCACGGACATCGGAGGCGAGGCGGTGCAGATGTGCAGCACCCGACGGTGCTTCCTTCTGGATCATGCAGGTTTCTCCGGCCACGGAATCCGTGAAGAAGAACAGATGACCGTCAAAGTCCTCCTCTGTATGGTACAAATACGACGATTCCTCGCGGAGCAGGGAATCGATGTGGTCGGTGCGGTCAAAGAAGCGGACGCGGTCGAGCCTGACATGCCGTCCTGTATGACAGACACGCTCGATGATATCGGCCTCGGCGGCAGGCTCTTCGGTCAGTGCCGCAATGTCGGACTCGATGCCCGTTTCCTCGACGGAAAGTGCACGGGCAAACAGCTGGGAGCGGATCGCCGGGGCACTGTCGGAGACGGAGATGACCCAACGGACGATGTAGTTTGCCGTGAAGGTGATGATGCCGTCCTCATAGGTCGTCTCGACCATGCTCCAGTCAAAGCCGGGCAGGTGCAGGATGGGTGTTTCTTTCGGAGAACACCATGTATAGCCGCTTTCCGGACGTGTCAGCGCGGATGCGGTCGGGCGGCCGTGGGTGAAAGTAATCTCACGGTGGATGAAATCGTTTTCAAATACAAGGGTATCGCGGGGGTTGTCAAGATACTGCATACGCTTCCTCTTTTCTTGTTATACGGGTCAGATGACGAAAAATACAATGCCGACGGCGGCGAGCCCGAGCCCGAGCCAATCTTTTTTCTCGATCTTTTCATGGAAGATCAGCCAGCCGAACAGCGCACCGAGCACAATGACGACGGCGCTGATGACCGGGAACTGAATGGATGCATCCATCGTTTTGGCACAGTTGAGGGAGAAGATGTTGCCAAGTCCGTTGCATACGGCATACAGTGCGCAGGAGAGGAGCAGGATGCAGAACAGCTTTCCCGTCATCGGGCGTCTGTCGCGTGCGATCTCCAGAAATGCCGTGCGGATGCCGCGACGGTCTCCGTTTTTCATCTTCAGAATTCCGAGGATGAGCAGAATCAGTGCGGCGGCCGCGGCAATCTCTACCTCGCAAAGCAGCAGAAAATCGTCGGAGGAGACGGCATCTGCCGCCTTCTGGCTCTGGGTCGTTGCAATAGACACAATACCGTTGGTCAGAAACAGGATGAAACAGTAGAAGTGAAAGAGCAGACCGCCGGATTTGCCGTTTGTCCCTGCGGCTGTGTTTGCGCGCATGTCAAAAACCAGCGAGGAGGCCATGGACAGCATCAGCACAGCAACGCCGATGGCTTTGGTTGCGGTAAGCGCCTCGCCGTAGGCGATGATGCCCCACAGAAACGGCAGGACGAGACCGCCGAGCAGCATGTAGGTCGTGACGACGGCGATCTTGCCGCGATGAAGCGCGAGGATCGTCACGCCGGAGCAGAGCAGGGATGATGCGGTATAGAGCAGGGAACAGGTCAGAGCGGAGGCGGAGACAGCAAAGGTAAAGCCGCCTGCCGGCAGCAGGTAGACGAGCATGCACACAGCCGTTGCAAGCGAGCTCCACATTCCGGCGTTATAGGTGCCGTTGGAGCGCGATTCAAAGAGCTTATTGAAAATGAACTGAATGGAGAAGCAGAAGCTTGCGGCGGCAAGGTAGATGTATTCCATGGTGTTCTTCCTTTTTTGGTCTTGGATTTTTGGCGGGAACGGCATTTAAGTGGGCGCTGCGGAGCCGGGCGGGGTATCGGGGATGACGGAGCCTGTATAGAACTGATAGAGGTAGATGGAGTCATAGACAGGACGCCATTTCGTTTCGCCGCCTGCCGTAACGCAGACAAAGCCTTCGCCGGTCGTGTTGCTCTCGGCGTAGGTGGCGAGGCACTGTCCGCCCTGTGCCGTGTAGCCGGTCTTACCGCCGAGGACGGTGCAGACACCCGATTCGGAGCCATCCATGCGGGAAAAGACGGTCGAGGTCAGAACGATCCCCTCCGGGTGTTCGGTGGTCGGTGTTGTGGTATGCTGATAGGTGCCGAGAATTCCGGCAAGCGTCTCGTTCTGCATCATGAATGCCATCAGAATGCCGATGTCGGACAGTGTGCTGACATGATCGGGATGATGGGCACCCGTGCAGTTTTCAAAGTGGGTGTTGTACATGCCAAGCAGCAGTGCCCGGTCGTTCATTTTTTCAACGAATGCCTCCTCAGAGCCGCAGGCTGCAACGGCAAGGGCATACGAGGCTTCCGCGCCCGATGGCAGAGCGGAGCCGTAGAGCAGATCGCGGATGACGACCTCCTCACCGCCGGAAAATCCGGCAAGCGACAGTCCCTCAAGGTAAAGCGGGTCGATGATCTCCTGCGTCATACGGAAGGTCTCATCGATTTCCGGGATCATTTCATACGCGACAAGCACAGTCATCAGCTTGGTCATGGAGGCCGGGTAAATGATATCCTCTGCGTTCTTTCCTGCGATGACGGCACCGGTCTCTGCATGAATCAGAATGGCATGGGGGCAGGAGACGGTATCGGAAAGCACTGCGGTTCCGGCGGTGAAGGTCGGGGTGATGGCGTCAGATGTGATGCGGTGCGGCGCGTCATATGCCGGCAGCGGCGGTTCCGTTTCCACGGGGATCGGTGCGGCGGTCGTATCGGGTATCTGATCGGACACCGTCGGTGTGCCCGTGCTGTCCTCCCGGCTTCCGAATGCGCCGACAGCACCGCGGATCGCAAATACGGCGGCGGTCACAAGTGCGGCGAGCAGAAGCAGGCAGAGCAGGGTCGTGACGGTAAGCAGGATCCGTCTGCGGCGGCGCTGTTTTTGGCGCAGAAGCTGTCTGCGACGCAGCTCCGACGGCGGATACGGTACCCGTCGGGATGCGGTACGGTCCGGAACGGTATACGGCGATGCGGAACGGTACGGCGCGGTCGGACGCTGCGGCTGACGGTTCTGCCGGTCTGTGTTTGTATGCGTTTGTCCGGAGCGGCGCTGGTTCTGATCCGGCATGGCGGTGTCCTCCTGTCAGGTTCTCAAAAATTCATACTTATTGTATTATAATACCACAGATTGGCGGGAATGTCAATGAAAAAAATGGAGGTGCTGCAAGAACTTGCAGCACCTCGTGGTTGTATTGATTCAAATCCCTCACCGTTCTTCAATGGCCCATCCGCCGTCGTCAATTGTGATACCCTGCGCCTCTGTGCGTGCGTAAGTGCCCCACTCGTAGTTGAGGGCAAGCGCCGGTTCAAAGGTGAAGGTGCCGCGGACGGCGGCGCGGATGTAATAGGAAACGGTGCCGGAGAAGGCATAGGACTGTGTTCCGTCAAGGGGTGTCTTGTCGAACAGGGTCGGATTGTGAACGGAGATCGTGCCCTTCATCTGCTGGCCGCCGTCGTTGGAAAGATACGCATACGACGCATCCGTCCACGCTGTATTCCGGTCGAGGATGAAGAACCGTGCACCTGCGGGAATGGTGTCGGAGAGGGCATAGCGGATGTGGTCGGCATCGGTTTCACCGCTGTAGGACAGGGTCACGCGGTAGATGCCGTTTTGCGCGTCGTACGGCGTGATGCTGCGGCTGATATGCAGCACCTCATCCGGGGTGAGCATGGCCTCCTCGGGTGATGCGCCGTAGGATGCGCAGACAACGATGCCGTCGTCGAACGCATCGATCTGCAGGGCATCAAAGTCGGACTTTGTCAGTGTCAGCGTGCAGGATTGACCGCGGGTGAGGGTGACGTCCTTTGTTTCTCCCGTGCGGGTCGTATAGGTAAAGGAAGTCTGCTCTGCGGCCGACGGGCTATAATGGGTCAGAAATGCCGCAAGCTCAAGCACGTGCAGATCAACGGACGAGGTGTGTCCGTTCAGATACTGCACCATCGCACATGCCGTGTCGGCATCGATGACCGATGCCGGCAGCAGTGCAAGCGCGGTCAGATGAATGGTTTCCTCGGTATCGGCGCCGACGATGCAGAAGGCATCGCCCGGCTGTGTTTCTCCCATGGCTTCACGCAGAGGCTCCCAGAGACCCCTTGCACCCGCTGTATCACCGATGGCAGCAAACGCGGCGGCGAGATACAGCCGCTCCTGTACGGTCATGTCGGCGGACGCTTCCGCTGCTCCCCAGAGCAGGTCAAGCACGGGACGGTCAAGACACGCAAGTGCCAGCAGCGCCGCGGCTGTCTTTTCTGCGGAGGTGTTTCTGTCTGACAACAGAAGCTCGTATTGGGAGACGAGATTTTCGCGGCTGGAGGAGGACAGGACGCCCGGGGCACAGTAGAGGATCTCGGCGGTCAGGACAGGGTCGCCTTCGCCGTACCGCAGCAGAGGCAGAAAGCCCCAGTAATTTTCGGACAGCTCGCGTCGGATCGCATCGGCGGAATTGCCGGGTGCGTACCACGGACGGGAGGAACCGAAGCATGCTTCCTCCGCCATTAGCGCGGCATATGCGGCCGCCTTTGCATCGGTGCGGTTGTAGCCGGCATATGCAAGACGTGCGGCAAGGTCGTAATACAGCGTATCCGTACCGTCATAGAATGTCAGCGTAAGAGGATATGCTGCCGGGTGCAGGGTACCGAGTGCATCCGGGGTCACGGTTCTGCGCACCTGTGCGATCTGTGCGGTCTCTGTGACCTGGAACGATGCACGGACGGCATCCTGTGCGTCACCGGCCGCACCGGAAACGACAACGGAGTACGCGCCGGGTGCAAGCGGCGCAAAGGAGAACCATGCGGTTTCATTGGCCGCAGCCGAGGATGCGGTCTCGGCAAGTGCCGCACCGGTCTCGTCATAGAGTACAGCGCGGTAGGTGACGGGGGTATCGGGGGCGGATGCGCGCACCGTTCCCGCTGTGCGTGCCGACAGGGAAATTTCATCGGCGGACAGGAACAGGTCGGGCATGGTGACATTCAAAAAGAACGGCTGGGTACAGACGGTATTGCTGACAGCCGTGCCGCATTTTACCCCTGAGGTGAAGCGGTCGGGATCGCCGTCGGTTCCGGTACCGGAGAAGCCGATGGCGGTCAGACGCCAGGTCGTGATGTTGTCGGGAACGGTGACGGATGCTGTGCCGATGCCGTTTTCATCGAGGGTGACGGCGACAAACGCAGCGTTGTTGCGGAATTCCTCGCGGACGTAGGCAGCCGTGCCGTCAGGATGCGCACCGCCCGTTGCGGGGGCAGTCACCTCATTTTTGAGTGCGCTGTCGGCGGATGCACTTTCTTCCGCCGGTGCCTCCATTTCAAGCATGTCATCGTACAGATACCTCTGTGCAAGCGAGCCGCGCAGAAGCGAGAGCAGGGAAATGCTGCTGCCGCGGCTGACGGGCGGGAGCAGATATTTTGTGCTGCCCCACCAGCGGTTCTGTCCTGCGAACCGGAAATAATCGTCCGTGGTCGGGGAATGCTCGCCGAGGGCAAAGCATGCCTCATCCACCACGCTGACAAGCACGGTGCCGCCGGCAAGGGCGGGGGAGGTGACGGTGATGACCGCCTGCTCGCCCGGCTTGTAGGTATCGCTGTCGGCGGTGACAGACATTTCCGCCGTACTGCCGCGCACCTCATCGTAGACTGCGGTGTGGGACAGGTGAGAGAGGTACTTCTCACCGTCAAAGACGGTCACATACACCGCGCATCCGACGGTACAGGACTCATCAAAGGTGTAGCGGTAACTGTTCTGCGCACCGGCTGTGACATCGGTGCGTCCATTGACAGCATTGTGGCGTGTGTACAGCACATGCGTGCCTGTAAGGGCTGCCGGCTCATCGCCGTAGGTAAGCGAGAGGACGATTTCCTCGCCGGGCAGTGCGGAATCGAGATTGGCGGTCAGTGCATACTGCGGCGTATTGTCGCCGTAGGGGGCGTAGTCGTACGAGCCGCGGTTGGCACGGACGTGCTCGGTGTAGGTGCGTCCGCTGACCGGATCGTCCCACGAAACGACATAATAGTAGCTGCATTCCTCACCGGATGCATCGATGTGGTCAAGCAGCAGCTCGCCGTCTGTCACCTTTGCCTCATACGTTTTGATGATATCGGTCTTCGGCTGATAGTCGTACTGCTCGACGGTCACCTTGTTAATCGGATCATAATAGGTCGAGCCGGACTTGGTCTTGACGTAATACCGCTTTTCCAGCGCGACACGGACGGTGGTGTCCATCGGCTTGCCCCAAACCAGCGTCGGGTAGCCGTCAGGATACCGGAAAATATCGTCGGTTGTGAGGATGCGCGAGGTGTCGAGATGATGCAGGGTCACGCGGCTCTGATCCTTGTTCAGCCGCTCTGCGGTCATGACACCGGAGGAGTGGAAATACTCGGTATGGCGGTACTGATAGATGGAGGTCGTTTCGTAACCGGAGAGCTGTACGGAGACCTCGCTGTAAACCGGTTCTGTGGTGTTGTAGGTGCCGTTCGGCATATCATAGGTAAAAGTCGCACGTCCGTCCTCGTCGGTGCGGACGACCTCCGATTTTCCGTCGGTGTGAACCGACAGCTGCATGCCGGGTGCGGGGGAGCCGTCGAAATAGGACAGCGTCATGGTGACGGTCGCACGGCGGTGATCGAGCGTGTAGCAGGGACGGTCATAGTCGACGGTCAGCGTGTATACCGGCTTTTCCTGCTGTGTGACGCGCAGGGAGCGGTAGAGATTGACGTATCCGTCACCGTCCGTCAGCGTAAAGGAGATGGAGCGCGACAGCCAGTCCTCCACCGTGAAGCTGCCGGAAAAGCTGCCGTCCGGCAAAACAGAGACACGGGTACCGGTATCGCATCCGGCAACGGAGAGGGACAGTGTATCGGGCAGGTTCTGTGTGGGATATGTCCGTCCGAGAACGCCGTGGAAGTACACTGTATCGTTGGGGAAATACACCGCGCGGTCGGTATAGAGATGCATGCGATAGGTTTCCCCCTCGGTTTTGCGGGCAAGGGAGGTGCCGAGGATGAGGCTGTGACCTTCGTGGGTGATGTGCAGAAGCGCGGTGTCGGCCCCTGCTTCCGCGGTCAGATACGCAAGGCCGTCGGCATCGGTGACAGCTTTCGCCGATGCGGGTGCGGGTACCTCGCCGTCGGCATTCCACAGGGTGTTTTCAAACAGGAATGCCGCAACGGCTGCCCCTTTGACAGCGGTACCGCTTTCGGTGGAGTGCACCCAGATGAGGGATTCGCCTCCGGCATCGGTGCCGACATGCTCGGTATAGGTGCGCAGCGGCGTGACCTGAACGATGGTCTGGACTGTGACGGTGTCATACAGTGTGCTGCCGTAGGTGTTTGCAGTACCGTGCAACTCGACCAGATAAATGCCTTCGTCAAGCACCGGCAGATAGAGCCATCCGTGTTCGCTGTTTCGCCAGTTGTACGAGATGACCTTTTCCGGCGTACCCTCCCAGACCGTCTTCAGGCCGTCTGTCGGGAGCAGGCTGTCCGGGTCATAAATGTGTGCGCCGCGCTCAGACATCGCATGGAACAGAGCCTCCCGCAGCGCGTCGGCGGAAGAATAGGCGTAGACGGATGCGGTGACATCAAAGGACGAGACGGTGGTATTGCGTCCGCCGGAGCAGTACAGATTATAGTTGAGCACAGCGGCAGTACCGGGCGAGGTCAGCACCTGATTTTCCGTGCTGAAGCTGACAGATGACTGCATTTCAACGGAGGTGCGGCGTTCGGTGAAGAAGCCGAATACGCGTTCCTCGGAGAGGGTCGTGCCGTTGTCGGAGGATAGGCCGGTTTTGACCGTGACGGTATACTGCGTTTCTGCCTCCAGCGGCTCATCCGGGATGATGACGGCGGTGCGGCCGTTCGGGTACAGCTCGATGCGGCCGTCAATGGGTGGGTTGACGGTGAGATACGCGGTGAGATCGGCGGAACGCACTGTATCGGTGAACGTGATCTCAATGCCGGTATCGGTCGGGACATCGACGGATGCATGCGCGGGGTAAACGCTGTCCACTGTAAATGGGCGGGCGGTCTGGAACACGGCCAGCGCATCGTGTGCGTCGGACAGCGATAGGCGGTAGAGCGTGTTCTCCTCCCATGCGCCGGACATCGGCGTGATGAGCACACCTTCCCCGGATGCTTCCATGATGACGGGGGTCTGCGGGGTGACGGTCAGCGCGTCCATGACGGCGGCAGTGTCGGCCGCATCTGCGGTCTTCAGCAGCACCGCACATTCGGTCGGCCATGCATACAGCGCACCGGGCGTATTTTCCGGCAGCTCGATCGAATAATCGCCCGTGACCGGGGCAAAGGGAGCGGCGGTAATGGGATCGCCCATGTCATCCGGGATCGGGGACAGCGTCACGGTTTGTGTCTGCGGTCCGCGCAGGACACCGGCGGGGCGCTCGTCCCTGCCGCCGTTTCGTGTCAGCAGGGTGGGGATGACGGCGATGAGCAGCACGCATACGGCGAGAAACGCCGCGGTCAGTGCAATGCGGCTGCGGGACAGCGTTTTGAAAAGTTCGCGTAATTTCATATCTTTGAGCTCCTTTCGTGAGAGGGGTTCATGCGGGGCTGGTTTGCCCCTTTGCCTATATAGACGCAAAAACGCGCAGAATCTGCCGCTTCTGCAGGAAAAATTTTCAAAAATATTCAGTGTCTGTACCTATCTTACCATATGTGCCCGACTTTGGCAAGCCCTTTTCGCACGGTTTGTGCAAAATCCCGTCAGAATCGCGCACCGCGTGGAAAATCATCCGTAAAAAAACGGAATTTCGCGAAAAATGGGTTGCAATTCCGGGTTAAAAATGGTATAATAATATGAAATCAAAGTAAATCGGGAGGGAATGCGGAAATTAAGATGCGAGCGGTCGTTTTGCAGCGGATAATGGTTGCACTTTTTATTGTGCTTTTTTTCGCCCTTCTCGGAGGAGGGCTGTATCTCATGTCCAACAAACCGACGGGAGCGGGACCTGACCGTGTGACGGCAATGGATCCGGATGCCGGCAT
>JAFTLK010000136.1 GCA_017455975.1 Clostridia bacterium
CAGATCAAGGACTCCCTGCCCGACGGTCTCGACTTCGGCGGGAAAACATTCCGCATTTACAATGCCATCGAATCACATCAGATCTATTATGAGGAATCCGAGGCGCTTGCCGGTGACGTGGTCAATGATGCTGTTATGCGCCGCAATCTGGCAGTCGAGGAACGTCTGAACATTACACTGCAGCACGATCCTTACAACGATTCATGGGACTCCGTTGCCGATTCCATCCGCCGCATCGTTATGGCGGGAGATCAGACCTATGATCTGTTCATGGGTCATCAGACCGGTGTCACGCAGCTGCTCTCCGACAACTGCTTTGTCAATGCGTTTGAGATCGAGCATCTCGACTTCTCCCAGCCATGGTGAAACAACCTTTATATGGATGAGTTATCACTGGGCAGCGATTACCGCTTCTTCCTTGCAGGCGATTATTTCATCACCGCACTGCTCAACGCGCGCGTGGTCTATTACAACAAACAGATCTATGCCGATCATTTCGACAACGCCGACGGTCTTTATCAGGAGGTTATCGACGGAAAATGGACGATTGACCGCATGGCAGAGCTGATCAAGACAGTTTATGTCGACGTCAACAACGACTCCAAACCCGATGTAGATGACAAGCTCGGCTTTGTCTGCTATGCAACGCAGGCTTCTGTCGACGGCTTTGTCTACGGCTCCGACATCGCGTTTACACAGCGCGATTCCGACGGCTTTATTGAACTTTCGATGATTTCCGACGATGCGATCAAGCTGGCGGAAAAGCTCAATGATCTGTTCCATCTGCCCGGTACTTTCACGGGAGCGGACGGAAAACAGGCATCCATCTTCGCATCCGGCAATACCCTGTTCCTCGGAAACGGTGTATTCTCCACCGCAAACGGTCTGCGCAGCATGGAAGCGGACTTCGGCTTCCTGCCGCATCCCAAGTACGATGAGGAACAGGAGAATTACCATTCGCTTGTACATGATACTGCTCTGCTCGGCTGCATCCCCGGTTCCTCCGCAAATCTTGACATCGCCGGTGCGGTCATCGAAGCGCTCAACGCAGAATCCTACCGTTCTGTCACACCGGCATGGTATGAGACAGCACTCAAGGTCAAGTATGCACGCGATGATCTGTCCGGTCAGATGATCGATATTATTCACGACTCGCTGACAACCAACTTTATTTACGCATATAACTATGCGCTTGACAGCATCGGTCTGATCTACCGTGATCTGGTCTCCAGAAATTCCACCGACTATGCATCTGCTGTCGAAAAGAAACTCAAATCAGCGGAAAACAAGCTGGCTGCGCTGGTCGATGTTTTCCACGGTGCCAATCAATAATCCAACAAATTACCCCAACAAAGAAAGGAACTCACACTTATGAAAATCGGTGCAATGATTAACGGCTTCCGCCGTCCTACGTTCGCTGAAAACCTTGAAGTTGCCGCTACCCTCGGTATCGACGGCGTCCAGTTCTACGTCTCCGACGATCTTCCCGACGATGTCGTGAAGGATCACCTGTCCCGCATCAAGGACAAGGGCATGGTCTTCTCCGCACTCTGCGGCGACATCGGCGGCTACGACGATCCCGACGCAAACAAGGAAAAGGTCGAACGCTTCAAGAGAATCCTCGACCTGTCCAAGAAGCTCGAATGCAGCATCGTTACCACCCACATCGGCAAGATTCCGGAAGACACGACCTGCGTCAAGTACAACACCATGTACGAAGCCTGCAAGTCCATCGCAGACTACGCCGCTTCCATCGATGCAACCTTTGCCATCGAAACCGGTCCGGAAAAGGCAGTCTTCTTAAAGGAATTCCTCGATCGCCTTGATTCCAAGGGCATCGGCGTCAACCTCGACCCTGCAAACCTCGTCATGTGCTCGCACGATGACGCAGCTTTTGCCGCAAATGTTCTCTCCAAGTATATCGTCCACACCCATGCAAAGGACGGTATCGCAACCGGTCATAATTCCTATCTTGAAGTTCCGCTCGGACAGGGCGGTGTCCACTTTGACACCTACATCCCCGCGCTGCACTATGCCGGCTTCGACGGCTTCCTTACCATCGAACGCGAATGCGGTGCTACTCCCGAAAAGGACATCGGTATGGCAGTTGACTTCCTGCGTGCCATCACCGAACGCTACGGCTACTATCACAAGTAATCATATGTTACCGCAAGGCTGCTGCACAGATGTACAGCAGCCTTCTTTTTGCCTCATATCACAAATTGTTTACAAAATAGGATTGACAGAATCACGCCAAATGGGTATAATATAGATAGATCAAATATATTTCGTATGTAGTTTATATTTGTTTTGCATGATTTTATCATTCTTAAGGAGGAAATACGATATGTCTGAACAAGTATTGATTCAATTCCGTGCAGATAAGAATCTGAAGCAGGAGGTTTCCGAGATTTATGAATCACTCGGTATGGATCTTCCAACGGCGTTCCGTATGTTTATGCGTATGAGCAAAATGGTACGGGGAATTCCGTTTCAGGTTGTTTTACCAGAGGAAAAAATCACACATACCGAAGCTCTTACCGCGTTCGAAAAGCTTCGTGCAGAAGCCGCTTCCCTGCCGGAGATGTCCCTTGAGGAGATCAATGCCGAAATCCGGGAAGCAAGAAACAACGGAGCGCTCGCAGAATGAAAAAACTGTACGCTGTCATTGATACCAATGTATTGGTATCCGCACTTCTGACAAAGAATCCTGAGGCACCTCCGGCACAGGTTCTCCGCGCTGTTCTGAACGGACAAATCATTCCGCTGTATCATCCGGACATCACAAAGGAATACCGCGAAGTTCTGAACCGAAAAAAATTCGGATTCTCACCGCAGCTGACAGAAGCCCTTATTTCCGCCATTGAATCCTTTGGTATGAAAATTTTCCCGCAGCCGACAGGAGAGCATCTGATCGATATGTCCGATCTGATCTTTTACGAGGTAGCCATGGAAAAACAAGATGAAGATGCTCGTCTTGTTACAGGAAATCTAAAACATTATCCCATCAAAGAATGTATTGTGACACCGGCGGAAATGCTTGCTATCCTGCATAATAACCGTACCAATAACGAAAAACGCCAAGAGGACACACCATGAACCCACTCGCTGACCGTCTCCGCCCGACGACCTTTGACGATATGGTCGGTCAGGCACATCTGCTCGGAGCAAACGGCGCGCTCCGCAGAATCGTCAATGCCGGATTTCTGCCGAATATGATCTTCTTCGGACCGCCCGGTACCGGAAAAACGACCGCCGCCAATATCATCGCAGCCGCATCCGACAAAACGCTCTGCCGGCTCAATGCGACAACCGCGTCCCTGTCCGACATCCGTGAGGTCACACAGCAGACCGCAGGATTGTTCGGCTCCGGCGGTGTACTGCTGTATCTGGACGAAATCCAGTATTTCAATAAAAAACAGCAGCAGTCGCTCCTTGAATTTCTGGAGGACGGACGCATCACACTGATCGCCTCCACCACGGAAAACCCGTATTTTTATGTTTACAATGCACTGCTGTCCAGAAGCTCGGTGTTTGAATTCCGTGCCGTTGCGCCGAAGGAAATTGTCCCGGCGCTGCAGCGCGGTCTTGCTCTGCTCAACCGGGAAAACAACACAAATACCGCGGCAGACGACACGGTTCTGCTCGCGATTGCGCAGTCCGGTGCGGGAGATGTCCGCCGCGCACTGGGACTGCTGGAAAACGCTTACTATACCGCCGACGGCGGTGTGATTGACCGGGCGCTGCTGGAAGCACTGATGCCGTCATCGATGGCGGTTTTTGACCGTGACGGCGACGCACATTACGATACCCTCTCGGCACTGCAGAAATCGATCCGCGGCTCCGATCCCGATGCGGCGATTTTCTATCTTGCAAAGCTGCTCGAGGGAGGAGATCTGTTCTCCGCCTGCAGACGGCTGCTCGTCATTGCAAGTGAGGACATCGGTCAGGCATACCCGATGGCGGCCGCAATCACGCAGGCCTGCGTGACCTCCGCGCGCGAGCTCGGTCTGCCG
>JAFTLK010000137.1 GCA_017455975.1 Clostridia bacterium
TAAGGCTCTAATGTTGATAAAACGGCAATGATACGAAGTGTATCATCGATGTGACAGCTGAATTCTTCCATTTTTCATTGCTTTTCCCTATACTTGTATTCAGGTGAAAGCCGAAATACAAAACAAAAGGATGGCAGAAAAATGAAAAGAATCAGAAAAAGCTTTGCAGCTTCCATGTGCTTGCTTGCGGCGTTTATGCTGTGGACGGCGGCAATTTGCCTGTTGGATGTGCGTGCGATTGGCCCGCAAGGTTCATCTGTGGGATTTGCCGGCATCAACGGTTTTGTCCACACTTTGACGGGTGTGCATTTCAGCCTATATACCATAACGGATTGGCTCGGACTTGTGCCGATCTTCGTGTGTATGGGCTTCGGTATATTGGGGCTTGTGCAGTGGATCAAGCGGAAAAGCATACGTAAGGTGGATTACGACATTCTTGTTTTGGGCGGATTTTATATAGTCACGGTTGCCGCCTATTTGTTTTTCGAGAGCGTGGTAATCAATTACAGACCGGTACTGATAAACGGATTTTTGGAAGCATCCTATCCGTCGTCAACAACAATGCTGGTGATGTGCGTTATGCCGACGGCTGTCATGCAGTTGAGCAGCCGCATAAAGAACAAGGTGCTCCGCAAGCTCATTACTGCTGCAATCATCGCATTTATTGCTTTTATGGTGATTGGCAGACTACTGTCCGGTGTTCACTGGTTCACAGATATTGTTGGCGGCGCGTTACTGAGTGCAGGACTTGTAATGATGTATCGTGCTGTTATCGGTTTGGAAGTCAGATAAATCCCAAAATAACGGAGGTAAGAACATGGCAATGTGGAATCCGTGGAGAGGATGCAGAAAATGCAGCGATGGCTGCCTCTATTGCTACATCCACAAGGGGGACGCACAGCGCGGCGTTGATACAAGCATCATCGAAAAGACAAAGGACTTTGCAAAGCCCATAGAACGCATGAAAAAAGGCGATTACAAAATGAAATCCGGGATCGTGTACACCTGTTTTTCCACCGATTTTCTGATTGAGAAAGCAGATGCGTGGCGTACCGAATGCTGGCAGATGATAAAGGAGCGCCAGGACTGCACGTTCCTCTTTCTCACAAAGCGCATCGACCGGTTTATGGACTGCATCCCCGAGGACTGGGGCGACGGCTATGAAAACGTGGTCGTTTGCTGTACGGTTGAGAACCAGAAGAACGCCGACCATAAGCTGGGAATTTTTGAAAAGCTCCCGATCAGACATAAGTGCATCACCGCTCAGCCGCTGATCGGAGCCATCGATATGGAACGGTATCTGGACGGTATCGAGCTTGTGGCGGTCGGCGGTGAATCGGACACGAATGCAAGACCGCTTGACTACGCCTGGGTGCTGGATATCAGAGAGCAATGCATCCGGAAAAACGTGTCCTTCGAATTCCGCCAGTGCGGAACACATTTTATCAAGGACGGCACGGAGTATAAACTGCAGATAAAGGACCTGTGTGCGCAGGCAAGAAAAGCAGATATTGACTTTAAGGCGGATCATTGATCAATTTCGGTATGTTTGAATTTGCAGGGATGAGAGAATGAACGTATTCTATACAAGTGAACGGGATATATGGCGAAAGTGGCTTGCCGAACACTTTGAAACGGAGAGCGAAATCTGGTTTGTTTTTCCGATGAAGGAATCGGGCGAAAAATCACTTTCATATAATGACGCAGTAGAAGAAGCACTTTGTTTCGGCTGGATAGACAGCACCATTAAACACATAGACCCGACACATCGTGCACAGCGATTTACCCCGAGAAAGAAAGGCAGTCCGTATTCACGACCGAACATAGAACGGCTGATTTGGCTTGACGAACGGGGAATGCTCCATCCGAGCATAAGAGATCGTGTATTGCCTTTGATTCGTGCGCCGTATATTTTCCCTGATGATATCCTTGATGCTATAAAAGCAGACGAGGCTGCATGGGAAAACTATGAGAAACTATCCGAACCATACAAACGCATTCGCGTTGCTTACATTGATGCAGCAAGAAAACGCCCCGACGAATTCAAAAAGCGCCTTGCGAGTTTTATTAACAAGACCCGCAGCGGAAAATTGATTGTTGGTTTTGGTGGAATAGATAAGTATTACAGTTAAGATGATAAATCCCAATTTACCGGTATCATGCAATCAAAACCACCAGTGAAACTGGTGGTATGCACAAGCCCTAGAAGGGCATATTACCGGCATGCCCCTCAAGAGGCACTGAAAATTTTAACAAGCGCATCTCATGCCCTACAACCAGTACACTGGTAATTACCCTTAAATACCTTGCGTATTTTCAAACTATTTATTGTCATTCGCTTCACTCAGAATCTTGTATCTAAAGATTTTTATTCTCACCAGCATAGCTGGTGGTTGTCTTTATCAAAACAAGGGACAAAGCAGATATTGCTCTGTCCCTTCATCGTTTGTTGTCAATCTTCCAGATGTACACCGCGGTCTATGAGATGCCTGCGGAGCTTTTCCGTAGAAATTGTCTGTGTGGTTTCCTGCGTTCTGCACAGAATAGATGCTGCCGCACCGGCTGCCTGTCCCATTGTCATGCAGATTCGCATGACCCGGTAAGACGAATGTGCGACATGCGTTCCGGAAATGCACCGTCCTGCTGTAATCAGATTGTCGCACCCGAGAGGGCACATTGCGGAAAACGGAATATCATACGGTTTCGGACTGCTGGGGCATTTTTCGTCATGTTCGGACTGACCGGGTCCTGCCGGATTGTGAATATCCAGACAGAAATGTGCCTTGTGTACCACAGTATCCGGAAAAGTTTTGCCTGCCAATAAATCCTGTTCGGTCAGGAGATAGCGTCCCGTGATTCTGCGCGATTCTCGGACGCCGAGTGTTGACGCGCTTCCCTTGATGGTGATGTTTTCAAATCCGGGAATATTGTTTTTCAGGAATGCCATGATCTTTCCGATCTGTTTCAGCAGAGCTGTCTCTGCATGATATACAGACATGGGATCAAGCGGATTGATGTAGTTTTCCTGTGTTGCATTGACCATACGTTCCGTTACGCGTTCTGTGCGGTACAGACGGACAATATTTACGTTTTCGGGGAGTTCCCCGCTCCGACACGCTTTGTGGCAGAGGTCCAGATATTCCCTGCCGTCGCCAAGATCGGTATAATGCTCTTCATGACAGCAGAGGAGTTTCTGATTCGGATCAATTCCGTCAATCACAAACATCAGAGTTACCGGCTGAACCAGACCGTCTCCTTCGCGGCCGATTTCCCACGGACATCCGCTGAGTACCGAAAGGTCACCGTCTCCGGTTGCGTCGATAAAAGCATCTGCTTCAAAATCAATGATGCCGAATTTACCGTTTGTACGGA
>JAFTLK010000138.1 GCA_017455975.1 Clostridia bacterium
ACCCTAGGGACAGCGGGAGGAGCAGACACCGCACATAACGCAGTCAAACGATTCTTCAGCACATGCCGCAAAATCGCCGCGCTGTGCATAGGCGATATACTGCATGACGTTTAACCCCTGCGTACACGCCTTGGTGCAGGCGTTGCAGCCGACACAGGCATAGATTTCGGGGTACAGCTGCATCATGACGGCTTCGGTGGGCGTGATTTTCTCCATGTCGTAAACCTGCTTGACCAGCGGGAAAAACGGCAGGGTCGCGATGTACATATTGTCCTCGACCTTCGTCTGGCAGGCAAGGCAAGCATGCAGGTCACGTTCTCCCTTGATGCGATAGAACGTCGCACAAGCACCGCAGAAGCCGTTTCTGCAGCCGCATCCGCGCACCAGCTGATATCCGGCATATTCCATCGCCGTCATGATGGTCAGCTCAGCCGGAACCTCATATTTCTTTCCGAAAAGGAATATATTGACTGTTTTTTCCATAATTACCTCGTTAATATTCGCTCGGCAGTTCTTCCAGTTCATCACAGCGGAAGACGGGACCGTCCTTGCATACATATTTCGATCCGACATTGCACCGTCCGCACTTGCCGACACCGCACTTCATGCGAAGCTCCAGCGTCGTGTAAATCTGCGTTTTGTCAAATCCGAGTGCGCACAGACCCTCGAGTGTAAACTTGATCATGATCGGAGGTCCGCAGAGGACTGCCGTTTTGTTCGTATCGAAGCCAAGCTCTTTGACGTAGTTGGGCACAAATCCGACATGACCGTCCCAGCCCTCCTGCTCACGGTCGATGGTCAGGTGGACATGGACATCGGTATCGTTTGCCCATTCGCCTATGATCTCCTCGTAGTCAAGCAGATCATCCTTGGAGCGCGAGCCGTAGACGATATCGATCCTGCCGTACTTGTCGCGGTTATCGCGGCAATAATTGATAACGGAGCGCAGAGGTGCCAGACCGACACCGCCGGCGACAAACAGCAGATCACGTCCGACAAACACATCGTCCACGGGAAAAGGCTTACCGTAAGGTCCGCGGACGGTGATCATCTGACCGACCTCGGCGGAATGGAGCCACTCGGTGACGCATCCGCACTTCTTGATCGAAAATTCCATATAGTCCGTGTTGGTCGGAGACGAGGTGATGGAGAACATCGCCTCGCCGACACCGGGAATCGACAGCATGGCGCACTGACCGGGTTTGTGGTCAAACGGCTTCTTTCCGTCGGGAGTCAGGACGCGGAACGTCTTGATGTCGGGCGTATCGATGCGCACATCGGTGATAACACCGAGCACGGGAATCAGCGTTTCATTCATCATTTCGATTCACCTCCAACCGTTTTCATGACTTTGACAATATTCATCGAAATCGGGCATTTTGCAAGGCACCGTCCGCATCCGACACAGGAGAACACGCCGTCGTTGTTCTCGGGGAAGTAGACGAGCTTATGCATAAATCTCTGGCGGAAGCGTTCCTTCTGCGTATTGCGGTTGTTGCCGTGTGCCATGCGCGTAAACTGGGAATACATACAGGAGTCCCAGCAGCGATAGCGGACAAC
>JAFTLK010000139.1 GCA_017455975.1 Clostridia bacterium
TAATCGATTGCAAAATTGCATTTTGCAATCGGTTTCATCGGGCTGACGCAGCCCGATGGCTCCCTTTGGTCGCTTTGAAGGTGTCTTTTTGGGCGGGAAACCCGCCCAAGCGACGCAATTTGTTTATATATCGCCCTTTGGGCGATGAAGGTAGGCAATTTTGCAATTGCCTAAACATTGATCTGTGAAAGGAGCCTATGCCTTGTGACCTACGTCATGTCCGACATCCACGGTCATTATCAAAAATACTTAACGATGCTTGACAAAATCGGCTTTTCCGATGACGACACGCTGTATGTCCTCGGCGATGTACTTGACCGCGGAGAGCAGCCTGCAGAACTGCTTTGGGACATGAGCCTGCGTGCAAATGTGATTCCGCTGCTTGGCAACCATGAGCTGACGGCGGCGGTGCTGCTGCGCCGACTGTGTGTGGAGATCACAGGGGACAATGCCGAAACGCAGATCACGCAGGAGCTTCTCGGTGCCATTTATGACTGGCAGGAGGACGGCGGCGACACAACGCTCTCCGGCTTCCGGCGTCTTGCGCAGGAGGATCGCTGTGCACTGCTTGACTACATCGACGACTTTCTGCCGTATGAAACGCTGACGGTCGCGGGGAACCGCTTTCTGCTCGTCCACGGCGGTATTCCGTATGACGGGCGGCATCTGCCGCCCGATGCGCATTCGCTGATTACACTGACCGAATCACGTCCCGATTATAACCGTCGCTATTTTGACGACGTTTACCTTGTCACCGGGCACACGCCGACGTTGCACATCGATCCGGCATACACCGGACGCATCTTCCGCGGACACGGACACATCGCCGTCGACTGCGGTGCCGGCTTCGGCATGCCGCTTGGCTGTATCCGGCTCGACGATTTCAAAGAATTTTACGTTTACTGAATGGAGGCCTCATCATGAAACTTGTACGGCGGCTTCTCACCCTTGCATCGAACCACATCGGAACGATGATCTTCGCCTGCTTCGGCATTGTCGGTGCGGCGGTGCTCAATCTTGTCACCCCTGCGCTCCTGCGCCGCTTCACGGCTTCCATGGAGGAGCCCGGTGCTCTGACGGCACGCATGCTGCTTCTCTATGCGGGCGTGCTGCTCGCGGCATATCTTGTGCGTGCGGTATGCCGCGGAATTTCCCTCGGTGTTGCGCACATCGCAGCATGGCGATTCGTCGGCGAGCTGACCTTAAAGCTCTATGACAAGCTGGAGCAGCTGTCTCTGCGCTATTATCAGGACAAGCAGACAGGCGATCTGATGAGCCGTCTGGGCAACGACGCCAGACAGTTTGAGCTTTTGATCGCGCACTCCATTCCCGATCTTGTCAGCAATCTGCTCGTCATCGCGGGTGTCTGCATCATGCTGTTCACCATCAACGTGCGGCTGGCGCTGATCACGCTGATCCCCGTACCGCTGATCTTTCTGTTCAGCTGGCTGTACTCAAAAAAGGTCGCGCCGATGTTCCGCATCAACTCGCGCGTCTACGGCGAGCTGTCGGGCGTTCTGCAGGACAACATCACCGGCATGAAGGAGATCAAGGCCTTCGGCTGTGAGGAATCCGAGCACATCAAAATGCGCCATAACTGCCGCTATTATGCCAAGGTCAATATCCGTGCCAATCTTGCAAATGCGGTCTTTACACCGGGCATTGAGCTTATGACCTCCATCGGCACGATCCTCGTTCTGCTGTTCGGCGGTCTGCTTGTGCTGGACGGGCAGATGCGCATCTCCGACATTGTCGGCTTCATCATGTACCTGTCGCTGTTCTATACACCGCTTGCCGTTCTTGCACGGTTGGTCGAGGATATGCAGGCGGCGGCCGCAAGCGCGGAGCGCGTCTTTGCCCTGCTCGATGCAGAGCCGGAGATCACGGAATCATGTGATGCCGTGAGCATTGACACCCGCGACGGTACGGCGCACGGAACGATCTCCTTTGAACACGTCACCTTCCACTACAATCCGTCCGAGCCGGTACTCGACGACATTTCGTTTACGGCCGCACCCGGTGAGATGGTCGCGCTCGTCGGTCCGACGGGCGTCGGCAAAACAACGATCATATCGCTGATTGAGCGGTTCTGGGATCCGATCTCCGGCTGTATCCGCATCGATGGGCACGACATCCGCACACTGACGATGAAATCCCTGCGAGAGCAGATGTCGATGGTACTGCAGGATGTGTTCCTGTTCAACGGCACAATCGCCGAAAACATCGCATACGGTATCTCATGCGCGGACGGCGAGGAATTCGCCGCACTGACCACACCGGGCGGAAGCCTGTCTGTCAGCGGTGTCAGCGAACCGCTGTCCGATGTCGTACACACCGATGCCGAAAAGGACCGTATTCTCTCCTCATCCGTGACCGCCCTTGACATGGAGCGGATCATTGAGGCGGCAAAGATCGCCCACGCGCACGACTTCATTGAGGACATGCCCGACGGCTACAACACGCTCATCGGTGAGCGCGGCGTGCGCCTGTCCGGCGGTCAGAAGCAGCGCATCGCCATCGCACGCGCCGTCCTGCGCAATGCACCGATCCTGATCCTCGATGAAGCCACAAGCGCCGTCGACAATGAGACCGAGGCGGAGATCCAGGCGGCGATCGAAGCGCTTGCCGGAACACGCACGGTCATCGTTATCGCCCACCGCCTATCCACTGTCATGCGCGCCGATAAGATCATCGTCCTTGAGAGGGGCAGGATCGTCGAGGAAGGCACGCATCAAGCGCTTCTTGCCCGCGGCGGCCTTTATGCAAAGCTCTGCCGCGCTCAGGCCGATACACGCAGCATCGGCGACGCTGACTGCACCGATGCTGATACCTGATATCCAATCCATCGACAAAAAAAAAGACGCATCTGCGTCTTTTTTTGCTTTTCTATTTTCTGTTTTCCAATTCTCTCAATATTTCCTCTGTGTCCGCATCGGTCATCTCCCATGCATCAAGCGCACCGAGTGTCCGTACGCGGTCGGGATACTGCTTCATGACGACACCGCCGCCTTTTCCGGGCGGCAATGCCGAGAGTGCCGGGTAGGCCCAAGCCGGAAAAACCGCAGGCGCACCGGGCACACCGTCAAACGCGGCGCGATAGATCATCCCCGGATCACCTGCCGTTGCCATGGCAAGTGCAGAGACAGTACTGTGCCGCAGAAGCGGCTGATCGGCCGGACAGAACATGCATGCATCGGTCCCCTCCCCGACGGCAGCCAGCCCCAGACGTACCGTGTCATTCCGCCCGGGCAGGTCATGCAGAAGTACATCGGCTCCCAGTGCTTCACAGTATGTGCGGACATCGGCATGCCGCGTCACGACGATCCGTCTTGCAAAGATCCCGTCCGTCGCACGCAGGATCTGCGCAATCATCGGCTTGCTGTGAAACGGTGCCATCAGCTTGTTGCCGCCAAAGCGCACACCCATACCGGATGCCATAATAACGCATCCCGTCCTGCCGTGCGGCGCATCAAGATCGAATACGAATATGTCGTCCCGATCGGTGAACACGGAAAGTGTGGGAAGCACCTCCCGCCGCACGACCGCCGCCACACGTTTTTTGTCCGTCAGCGCACCGAGCGCACATACATAGTCCGCGCTGTCCGCCTCAAGATAGCCGATCTCATCAAGTGTGACCCATTCCCCCGCCGCCGCTGCATCCGCCTCAGCCAGACGGCGCAGGATCGCCGCTCCCTTGATATCAAACACACCGGGAACCGCACGCATTTTCCGATCGATTCCGGGCAGTGCGGCATCGAAACGTCCGACGGTAAACCGATCGCCGCCCAGGTTGTCGTGCAGAGTCACGCATACACCGGGGCAGGCCTCCGTCGTGATGCCGGGGCGTATTTCCCCGCCGAAAAACGCTGACAGAAGCGTGCTTTTTCCCGCTCCGCGTCCGCCCGTCAGTACAAGATGCCGTTTTCCGCTTGCGGCAAACGCACGCTGTACTGCCGTGACATCGGGGTAATCATAACTGTTCATGGATACCATCCTCCCGCAGCATCACCCACTGTTCGGCACCTGTCCTGCCGCGCGGTCTGCACCGCATCAGGCTGAGCGGACCGTAGAGGGTGCGCAAATGTGCCTCGATGTCCTTCGCCGGATCGACATTCGGTGAAAAATCACCTGTGATCAAACCGCCGTCAAGGATCAGAATACGGTCACAGCTGTTGAGTGCCAGCATCGGATCGTGCAGCGCCATCAGCGCGGCGCCGCCCGCCGCGTGTACACGCGCCGAGAGCAGAGACAGCATCCGATGCCGCAGACGGAAATCGAGCGCACTTTCCGGTTCATCGAGCACATACAGACAGCATCCCGTCACA
>JAFTLK010000140.1 GCA_017455975.1 Clostridia bacterium
ACGGCACGACATTCTCCCCCGATGCGATTCTCAACCGTGAGCAGGCGGCAACCATGCTGACCCGTGTGTACAAGAAGACTGCGTTTGACGGCTGGTCACTTTCCACCGACGGCAATTTCGCGCTGACCTACGAAAAGCCTGCGGCGTTTGCCGATGATGCGAATATTTCCGACTGGGCAAAGGACAGCGTGTACTTCATGGCGGCAAACGGCATCATCAAGGGGGTCGGCGACGGAACGAAGTTCGCGCCGAAGAACACCACCACAGCGGAAGAATCCATCGGTTATGCCAACGCAACGAGAGAACAGGCGCTTCTGATTGCGGTCAGAATGGTGGAGAATCTGCAGTAAACCAAACACAATATGAAACAGAGGATATGAATCATGACAAAACGAATCCTTTCGGTTCTTTTGGCACTTGTGATGTGCTTCACGCTCCTGCCTATGACGGTGGCGGCAGAAGACATGGAGGATGTCATTTATACCGATAACAGAGGTAATCAGATCATAATCCCCGGCGGTGCGAAATCCTGCGCAACCAAAGTCGTTGATTTTTCAGCCGGAGATCCTTGGACAAATGATGAAAGAGCAATGAACCCCGATGATATTTTGGGTGTGCCGGACTATGACAGAAATGCTGACACAAACTACCTTTGTTTGGGTGCATATGGTTCTGTTACGTTGGAGTTCGATATTTTCATTACCGATGGCGATGGTATGGATATCTATGTTTTTGAGATCGGTCCGGCTGTTGAAGCCACGAAAGTCGAGGTGAGCAGTGACTTAAAGAATTGGATATATGTCGGGGATGTTGACGGTTCGCTTTCCGGCGTCGACTTGAATGGGAAAGTGCCCACAGACGGAAAGTACAAATATGTCCGTATTACCGATATTGAAGGACAGAGCAGTTCTTGGCCGGGTGCTGATATTGACGCAGTTGCCGGACTCAATGCTAAAGTTCCCGCATCCGGCAGCACATGGGCAAATGAGGAGTTGGAAAAAGCAGATTTGCTCGGACTGATCCCCGAATGTCTTGACGGTGCTGACCTGACACAGCCGATCACCCGTGCGGAATTTGCCGCAGTTTCCGTCAAGGTCTACGAAGCACTGACGGGCGAAACTGCAATCGCGGCAAGTGAAAATCCTTTTACCGATACCACCGACGCGGAAGTGCTGAAAGCGTACAACACCGGCATCACTGCAGGTACGGGCGACGGCACAACATTCTCCCCCGATGCGATTCTCAACCGCGAGCAGGCGGCAACCATGCTGACCCGTGTGTACAAGAAGACCGCATTTGACAGCTGGACACTTTCCACCGACGGCAATTTCGCGCTGACCTATGATAAGCCTGCCGCGTTTGCCGATGATGCGAATATTTCCGACTGGGCAAAGGACAGCGTGTACTTCATGGCGGCAAACGGCATCATCAAGGGTGTCGGCGACGGAACGAAGTTCGCGCCGAAGAACACCACCACAGCGGAAGAATCCATCGGTTATGCCAACGCGACAAGAGAGCAGGCACTGCTGATTGCGGTTCGTATGGTGGAGAATCTGCAGTAAACCCAACACAGTATAAACGGAGGAAATGGCATATGAAACGCATCATTGCAATTCTGCTTTCGGTACTTTTGATGCTGTCTTTGGCATCATGCAATCTTGACAGTCTGCTGTCTGCGGCAGAGGATTATATCGATCAGCAGATGACCGATACGGCGGCAGAGGATGCAGACACCGGCACCGCTGAACCTGTCGGCGAAACGCAGACACCCGAAACCGAGGAAAAACCACTCACCGTTTCCGATTTTCTGGCGCTGTACGGCTTCTCCGAGGATGACATCATGCCCGCGCATTTTGTTTCCTTTGAGGAGATAACGCTCGACGGCAATAAGGCGGCGGGGACTGTCGGCAGTACCGGTTACA
>JAFTLK010000141.1 GCA_017455975.1 Clostridia bacterium
AATTACCGCGTAGGGCGGGGGCTTGCTCCCGCCGCTGTGGTGAACAACATACCAATATCCGATAACAATAGAGAAAAATATGATTCTTATTTTGTATCGTTGAATTATAATCATTCAATTTCACTGAATCGAAATTTTCTGCACGAAACAACATCAATATCTGAGGCTTCGGCGGGAGCATGCCCCCGCCCTACGCGTTTTTTATAGAAAGCGAAAATGGAGAACAACCATGTATTACGGAGAAATCAAAAACTGTGACATTGCCAACGGCGAGGGCGTCCGCGTCTCGCTGTTTGTCTCCGGCTGTACGCATCACTGCAAGGATTGCTTCAATCCGCAGACGTGGAACTTTACCTACGGTCAGCCGTATACCGAGGAGACGGAGGCGGAGCTTCTGCACCTGCTTGCCCCCCACTACATCGACGGCATCACGCTGCTCGGCGGCGAACCGATGGAGCCTGACAACCAGCGTGCCCTTTTGCCGCTGCTGCGCAAAATCAGAGAACAGTACCCCCAAAAATCGATCTGGTGCTATACAGGCTATACGCTCGACAAAGACCTGTGGCATCCCGACGGCAGCACACCCGACAGCCGCGCGTATTGCGAGGTCACGGATGAAATGCTGTCGCACATCGACGTGCTCATTGACGGTGAGTTTGTGGCAGAACTGAAAAACATCTCCCTGCGGTTCCGCGGCTCGGAGAACCAGCGCATCATCGACATGGAAAAGACACGGGCGTCGGGGGAAGTGGTCCTGTGGGGCAGCAAAAACGACGATGTCAACCGTGTCATGCGAATGAAGGATCAGCCGAAAACCGAGCGCTGATGTCTTGTTCAAACTGCCCAAAAACGAAGCGATAAATTTGTTGAAATATCATAAAAATAAGTCGGACAGCGCGCAGTAGTCCGACTTATCTATTGACTTTTTTCAATAAACCTGTTATACTATTTCTGAACCAAATCGTGCTGCCGCAGAAAATGGGCAGCCGTGAATACGAAAGGAAGCATTCGTTATGAAATCAACACGTATAGCCGCTTGGCTGCTCTCTGTCCTGACCGTCGCATCTGTGATGACCGCGTGCGGCGGAGATACCTCCGACGGCGGCTCAGTGACAGAAAACGCACAGAAGGGAACCGATGCTGTCACGGAAAGCGTCGAAACTGCCGAGCTTACCGAGCTGGAGAAGCGCCAGAGAATCCCCGACAATCTGCCCGAAAAGGACTGGGGCGGCAAGGAATTCCGTATCATCTGCTCCGAGGAATATGACTTCAACGAAGAATTCTGGGTCGAGGAACAGAACGGCGACCAGTGCAACGACGCGGTTTACGCACGAAACGAAAAGATCGAGTCCCGCTTCAATACAAAGATCACCATTCTGCCGCAGGGAACTGTCCGCGATGATACGCCCAAGTTCTTTAATACCATGGTTATGGCAGGCGATGATGCGGCAGAGCTTTGTGCCTATGTCGATTATATGGCATATACGCCCGTCGGTGCGGGTTCCTGCCTTGACTGGACGGAAATTGAGCACATCGATCTGACACAACCGTGGCACAACAAGCTCGCCAACGACGGCGCAACGATCAACGGCAAGCTCTTTTCCATCTGCTCCGACCTGTCCGTCTCCTCGATGACCTACACCTACGCAATGTTCTTCAACACGAAGATCACGAACAACTACGATATGTCCCCCGATACGCTGTATGATCTGGTCAGATCAGGCGAGTGGACGATCGACAAGTTCATCGAGCTGACCAAGGAGCTCTATGTCGACGCCAACGGCGACGGCAAGAAGGACGAAAACGATACCTACGGCTTTGGCTATCAGATCACCAATCCGGGTGATGTCTGGCTGACCGCGTTTGACCAGCCGCTGACCGTTGTCAAGGAAGACGGCACACTGGAGCTGACGTTTATGACCGAAAAGACGGAAGCTGCGCTTGGCAAGATGCGCGACTATCAGGAAAATTCGCTTGGCTTTTATGAATACGCAACGCAGTATGACGAGGAAATTTTCTTTGCCAACGGTACGCTTGCGTTCTCGCCGATGCGCTTCTACGCCGCATTCAAGGCTCTGCGTGAGATGAAGGACACCTACTCGATTCTGCCGTTCCCGAAGTGGGATACCGAGCAGGAGCACTACTACACCAATGCAGACGACAAGTTCCAGGTATTCTCCGTGCCGAAGACCGCATCCGACACCGAATTTGTCGGTATGATCTTTGAGGCGCTGTCCGCGGAATCCTACCGTTCCGTCTACCCGGCATACTACGACGTTGCGCTCAAGGGTAAGTATTCCTCCGACCCCTCAACCGCTGAGATGATCGACCTCATCATGTCCGGCCGAAAGTTTGAGGTTTCGTTCCAGTTCGGCGAAAAGCACTTCGCACGTCTGCCGTATCTGTTCCGCGACCTGCTGCTGTCTCCCAACCAGAAGCTCGCCTCCAAATGGGCTGCTGTTGAAAAGTCCATCAACAAAAAGCTTGAAGAATTCTACTCCCAGTTTGACGACGAATGATCCGGATCGATCGGGCTGCTGTACTTTTGTGCAGCAGCCCGGTTTTTTTGACAAATTTTCTCCAACCCCTTGATTTATCCGACAAAATCAGATATAATATTATGTATATGCATTCTTCGGATCAGACAAACGTCTGCATCTTTTCAAAACTGACAATGAGGTGTAAAACCCATGCGATATCCCATCAAGAAAATGCGCAGCTGCGCGGTGCTGCTGCTGTGCACGGTCCTGCTTGCCATAACCGGCTGTACATCCGCCGATCCCGACGGTCCTGTCTGGCAGAACTGGCCGATCGGAGAACAGTTCGCCTACGGCATCCGTTCGTCCACGCTTCCGACCATGCGCCCGATCGTCGAGGAGACAGTCGGTGCCATCTTCCTTGACAATCGGCACGATGTCTTTGTTGAAGACGAGATCTGCGTCAACAATACTTCCTATGAGATCCCGCAGGTGCTGCAGGACAAGCTCCTTGATACCATGGCGGAGTACAAATTCGAGACCAGTTTCTATGTCATCGATCTTGAGACGCACGCATCGTTTGCGTATAACCCGCAGAAGTACTTTGAGTGCGCATCCACGATCAAGGCACCGTATGCGCTGTACCTGTCAAAGCAGCTGGAGGCCGGCGTGGTCTCGCTTGACGATATCCTTGAATATAAGGAGCACCACAAAACCGACGGCTCCGGCTCCACGCAGTTCTCCGAATTCGGCACACTGTTCACCCTCAAGGCGATGCTGTACCGTCTGCTTTATAACTCCGATAACGTCGCGTATTATATGCTGTCCGAGTATACCGGCCTTGACGGCTTCAATGAGATGACCGCAGAGCTCGGCTGGACGCAGACGGTCTCCCTGCGCGACCATTGGTGCGATATCACACCGCAGGATCTTGCTATGGTCTGGCAGGAGATCTACGACTACCGCGATGCATGCGACGAGGGACGGCTTCTTTGGACGTATCTGACCACCAACCTCTATAATGAATTTGAGGTTGCCATGCCCGAATATGACGGCTCCGCGCATAAATCCGGCTGGGGCTACAACGGCTACCATGAGGCAGGTGTTGTGTTCGGCCGCCGCAATTATATCTGCATCGTTATGACCGCCACAGGCCTCAAAAACGATTGCCTGCACAGAACCATCCGCAACCTCGATAATGTCATCAACGATTATGATATCTGGCTGAAGAATCAGGGGTTGGGTTGACAAGAGTTGTTTCCAAAGACTCTGTAGGGGAGGGACGTCACCCGTGTCTGCGGACACCCCTCCCGCCACATATGGTGTCGAACCCGTTGCCAGTAAAAATACCGACAAATAATAACAAACAAAAAGGATTACGCACCGAGATTGGTCTGCGTAATCCTTTTATTCATGCAAATAAAATCTGTCTTCCTGCCACATAACAGGATTTTCATACATATATTTTGCTATTCTTTCATAATCTTCCTGATTACGAACAATATGATCGTAAAATGACCTCTGAAATAACGGAAAATGCGTCAAGTCGTTTTTTTTACGAACGGATTTCGTGATTTGATATTTCAGCCATCCGATGATTGCGGACAATGATTTTGATTCTGCTGCTTCGTTGTAACGTATGCGGAGCAGAAGATGAATATGATTGGGCATGACTGTATATTGATCGACGACGCAATCTGCAGCATATTCCGATAGGTGACCGAGCCATTCACAGACAATTTCTCCGATTGGCGTGAGCATGATCTCACATTTCTGTTCCGTTTTTTGAATTTTTGATAGCAGGCATCTTCGATCAGCAATACAGATTGTTATGAAATATACGCCAAAATGGGAATAATCAAATTTGGTCAATCGTGTTGATTTTCTGGTAGGCAGCATAGTGATGAGTGTTGACATATTCAAAGGTTTGATGATCGAATAAAAACAGTATCTATGATATAAGCAGCGGGAGGGGTGACCCCTCCCCTACAAATGAAGTGATATGCATTCTGCTTATTTCAGCGGATTCTGTCAACCATTCCTGCAATCTCACGTAGCTTGCGCGGGATGTCAATGGACTGCGGACATACTTCCTTGCACTTGCCGCAGTTCACACAGTTGTGTGCCTGTGCTTCCGCCGGGATCGCGTCATATTCCGCGATGAAGGCAGCCTTGCAGGCGGCAAATTCTTCCTCGGTATGACCGACGGTCAGCGGCAGACGGTTTTCAGCTGCGGCGTTGTTGTAAACGGCAAAGATTTCCGGAATCTGGATACCCTTCGGGCATTCAAAGCAGTAGCGGCATGCGGTGCAGGGAATCGTACCTGCGCGGTTGTACGCTGCAATGGCACCGGCGAGGGTCGCATGGTCTTCCTCGGTCAGCGCCTTGAAGTCGGTCATCGTTGCGCAGTTGTCCTCGACCTGCTCCATGTTCGACATACCGGAGAGGACACAGAGAACGTTCGGCAGGGAAGCGGCAAAGCGGATTGCCCAGGAAGCAACGGAACGGTCGGGTTCCGCGGTCTTGAGGATGCTGACCGCTTCGTCGCACAGGGAGACGAGAGAACCACCGCGGACGGGTTCCATGATGATGAGCTGAACACCGTATTCAACGGACAGACGGTACAGCTCCTTTGCGTTCTGGTTGTCCCAGTCCATGTAGTTGAGCTGGATCTGGCAGAAGTCCCACTTACGGAACTGCATCAGATATTCAAAGAATTCGACGGAGCCGTGGAAGGAGAAGCCGAGATTGCGGATGCGTCCGGCTTCCTTTTCGCTGTCCAGATACGCGAGTGCGCCGCCGTTTACATAAATCTTTTCAAAATCTTCCTTGGAGCCAAGCGCGTGGCAGAGATAAAAGTCGATGTAGTCGACACGGCATTTCTTCAGCTGATCTTCAAAGATTTCCTTTGCTTTGGCAGCGCCGCCGTCACCGACCATCCAGCCGGGCATTTTGTCTGCAAGATAGAAGGTTTCGCGGGGATACGCGGACAGCGCATCGCCGACGAAGTTTTCCGATTCGCCGCCGTGATACATATATGCTGTATCAAAGTAGTTGACGCCGGCTTTGTAAGCACGGTCAATCAGTGCTTTGCCTGCCTCATAGTTGATATCCTTGTTGTCCTCGGAATTCAGCGGCATGCGCATCGTACCGTAGCCGAGCAGTGAAACGGGTTTGCCCGTGCGGGCATAGATTCTGTTTTCCATAAGTCGCTCCTTGTGAAAATTATTTGAATCTATTATACAGAACAAATGTGAACTGTGTATGAAGTTTTCAAAGAATTTGAAAAAGTTCTCTTTTTCCCGCTTCTTTTCTTGAAAAACAGTTGAAAACTGCGGAAAAATATGGTAAAATATAGATACTATGATGTAAGATAAGGAAAGGCTGTTTTGATTCGGAGCAAAGACAAAAGAATCGTGTAATTACGGCTCAATGAAGATCATCGGTGACAATTAACGCGTAGGGCGGGGGCTTGCTCCCGCCGTACATCGGTAAGACCGGTATCACGGGGAGAAAGATCCTTTCTCTGAATCATAACACCCCACGGTAAACAAATATGATCAATGAAGCAATCGCAAAACTGGTACGTTACAGTCAGATCCATGCGCTGACACAGAAGGAGGACGAGACGTGTATCATCAATGCACTGATGGATGCACTCGGCATGACGGAATTTTCATTTCCCGCATCGGCTGGTGATGCACTGACAGCGGACGATATCGATCTTGAAGCTGTCCTTGGTGAGCTGTGTGATTATGCATACGAGAACGGAAAGCTGGAAGAAAACTCCGTTGCGTACCGCGATCTCTTCGATACAAAGCTGATGGGCATTCTGACGCCCAGACCGTCGGACGTCATCCGTACCTTCAACGAAAAGTTTGATACCGACCGTCAGGCGGCAACCGATTGGTTCTATGATTTCAGCCGCGCGACCGACTATATCCGTACCTACCGTGTCAAGCGTGATCTGAAGTGGACGACGCCCTCTCCCTACGGCGAAATCGATATCACCATCAATCTTTCCAAGCCCGAGAAGGACCCAAAGGCCATTGCAGCCGCAAAGAACGCACCGCAGGCCGGTTATCCCAAGTGTGCGCTCTGCCGCGAAAATGAGGGCTTCGCAGGCAGCCTGCGCGCTGCTGCCCGTCAGAATCACCGCATTCTGCCGATCACAATGGCAGGTGAACCGTGGTTTTTGCAGTATTCACCGTATGTCTACTACAACGAGCACTGTATTGCGCTGTCCGGTGAGCACCGCCCGATGAAGATCGAGCGCAAGACCTTTGAGCGTATGCTTGATTTTGTCGAGATCTTCCCGCACTATTTCATCGGCTCCAATGCCGATCTGCCCATTGTCGGCGGCTCGATTCTCAGCCACGATCACATGCAGGGCGGTCATTATACATTTGCCATGGAGCGCGCCCCCATCGAGCGTGAGATCTCCTTCCACGGCTATGAAAACGTCAAGGCTGGCATTGTCCACTGGCCGATGTCCGTCATCCGTCTCGATTCCGATGACAAGAATGCGCTTGTCAACCTCGCCAATAACATCATGATCGCGTGGAGAGGGTATTCTGATCCCGACGCTTTTGTCTTCGCGGAAACCGACGGTGAACCGCACAATACCATCACACCGATTGCGCGCCGCAGAGGCGGCCTTTACGAGCTCGATCTCGTTCTGCGCAATAACATCACGACAGAGGAGCACCCGCTCGGCGTGTTCCATCCGCATAAGGAATACCATAACATCAAGAAGGAAAATATCGGTCTGATCGAGGTTATGGGTCTGGCTGTCCTGCCCGCACGTCTCAAGAACGAAATGAAGCTCCTTGCCGATGCCATCCTGCAGGGCACCGACATCGCCGCAGATCCTGCCATTGCGCACCATGCGGAATGGTATGCATCCTTTGCCGGTCTTTATTCCTTTGATGCAGACAACGTCGATAAGATCCTCCGCCGCGAGATCGGCAAGACGTTTGTTCGCGTTCTTGAGGATGCCGGCGTTTACAAGTGCACGCCCGACGGCAGAGAAGCGATGATGCGCTTTATCAAGTCGATGAACCTGTAATATAAGCCTCCCTCTTGGGGATACTCCGTAGCCCCGCGGGAGCGTGGCACGCCATAGGCGTGACGGAGGGAGTTATTTGTGAACGCACTTATACAAAGGTGCGGATTTTACTCCCTCAGTCACCTGCGGTGACAGCTCCCTCGGTGAGGGAGCCTATAGAAAAGAAAGGACCCCACCACCATGAAACTCACTTTTTTCGGAACATCACACGGCGCGCCGGAGCCGGGACGCTTCTGCTCCGGTACCTTATTGGAAACCGACGGCGTGTCGTATCTTGTGGATTGCGGTGCGCCGGTTGATGCGCTGATGCTGAATCGCGGCAAGCGTTTTGAAGACCTGCGCGGTATCTTCATCACCCATATGCATGAAGATCATATGGGGACACTTCCGGCTGTGCTCAAGGAGTTCGGTCATTATCATCCGACAGCCCACGGCACGTTCTATCTGCCCGAGGAAGGCGCAATTGATGCGTTCCTTGCGTGGGATCGCGCGATGCATGGCGGATATGACGCAAACCGTGTTTCCTTTGCAACAGTCAAACCCGGTGTTATCCATGACGACGAACATGTCACCGTGACGGCATATCTGACCGAGCACATCCGTCCGTATCCGTCGTATGCCTATGATTTTTACTGCAAGGCGGAGAACAGGCATGTGCCGTTCACAGGCGACCTGCGCGGCGATCTGTCCGATTTCCCGAAGACCGCATGGGAGATGCACCGTGCCGCGATCGTCTCCGAGCTGACCCACTTCCGCGTGGAACAGCATGTTGACACGTTTGCCGCGTGCGACTGCGAGATGCTGATTTTCAACCACATGATCGGCTACAACATCGAAAAAATGCCGGAAATCATTCCCACATTGCCGATGGCTGTCCATGTCGCCGCCGACGGGGATGAAGTGGTGCTGTAAAGCCGATCGAATGTCGCGGCTTGATGATGTTTATCACATCTCAAACGATAGAACCGTTAAAAAAAGACGCTTTATGCGTCTTTTTTTATGAAGTGTAAGGGACTACCGCTCAATTCGCGGCAGCCGCCTTGATACATATCGGTTTGTA
>JAFTLK010000142.1 GCA_017455975.1 Clostridia bacterium
CATGATATTTTCAATTTTGTAAACGGTATTTTCGTCGACCCGTCCGACGAGCTTGTCGCACTGCGCCTTGTAGTAGCGGCAGATGATTTCATCGTAGGATGCACGACGGCAGGCTTCATCATCGCAGATACAGAAGCCAACCATGTTGACACCCATATCCGTCGGGGATTTGTAGGGGCTGGATCCGAGAATGCGTTCAAACATCGCATTGAGAATCGGGAATGCTTCCACATCGCGGTTGTAGTTAACGGTCGTCTGACCGTAGGCCTCCAGATGGAACGGGTCGATCATATTGATGTCATTGAGATCGGCCGTTGCCGCCTCATATGCCTGATTGACAGGATGCTTCAGAGAGAGATTCCAGACCGGGAACGTCTCAAACTTTGCATATCCCGCCGCAATCCCGCGCTTGTGTTCATGATAGAGCTGCGACAGGCAGATGGCGAGCTTGCCGGTACCGGGACCGGGAGCTGTCACAATGACAAGCGGTTTTGACGTCTCGATGTAATCGTTGCGTCCGAAACCGTCATCGGAGACGATGTGCGGAATGTTGTGCGGATAATCGGCGATCGTATAATGCAGATAAACGCGGATGCCGCGGCGCTCGAGCTTTTTGCGGAAGACATCGACGGCATACTGCCCGGAATAGCGGGTAATGCAGACCGAACCGACCAGAAGTCCGGAATCGGTAAACGCATCGATCAGCCGCAGCACATCCGCTTCATAGGTGATGCCGAGGTTGCTGTTGACCTTATTCTTTTCGATATCGGAAGCATTGATGCCGATGACAATTTCCGCCTGATCACGCAGGGAAAGCAGCATCCGGATTTTGGAATCCGGTGCGAATCCCGGCAGAACACGGCTGGCGTGGAAGTCGTCAAACAGCTTTCCGCCCAGCTCCAGATACAGCTTCTGTCCGAACTGCGCTATGCGTTCCTTGATGTGTCTGGACTGCTCCTCAATATATTTGTCGTTGTCGAATCCGATTTTCTGTGTCATGATCCCCAAATTCCGTTTCTCCGCCTGCCATGCGGCTATTTTGGTTTTCCGAAGACATATAACCGCATTGCGGGGGCAATTCATCCGCTGCCGAATCCTTGTAGGGGCGATTCACGAATCGCCCGTTGGAACAATCGAAGCAGCAATGCAAATGCAGTCTGATGCCAAAAAACAATACAGTAATATTATAGTACAATTCTGCCCATTTTGCAAGGGATTTTGCATAAAATTTTTCAGTTCGGATAAATTTTCAAAAAAGTACGCAAAAATAACAGAAAAAGATACCCGGGCTGCTGTACATGTGTACCCAGCCCGGACAATTTTCATGCGATTCAGCCGCCTGTGTTTATTGTGGCTTGTAAATATCAATCTGCAATTCACCGATAATCGTTTCAGCATCCCATTTTGTAGCATAAAACATATAGTTCAGCGAATATCCTGCCTCATTTTTTGCAAACAGTGTATACTCTTTGGGATGGTCGAACAACTCTACATCCACAGTAAATGCTGTTTTATACAACAGTTCCCCATAAGTCATAACATCATCGGAATTTGCATTCTTAACAATGATATTGTAAGAGTTACCTGTTTGCGATTCATCGGCTGTCCATTCTGCAAACGGCAGCTGGGGAATCTGTTTTTCAAACGCATTGGATGCCCAGCTGTTGTCAAACGGTGCTTCGGGTTCTGGCTCTGCGGGGACGGTCGTCTCCTCTGCTGCGGGTTCGGTTTCAGCAGGTACCGTATCGGTTTCGCCGGCTGCTTCACCGTCGGCGACAGCTTCCGTTGTCTGTACTGCCGCGCCGGTCTGCTGTACATCTGCTCCAAGCGCATCAACTGTATCTTTCTGTCCGCCGCACGCGGCAAGCAACAGAACCGTTATTGCCGCAAGTACACCCATAATTGTCTTTTTCATCGTAATAACCTCGACTTTCCTTGTAGTGTATCCCAAAAGTTGGATAATCGTAAAATCGGCTCAGATTCTGCCGCATCAACCGTCAGCAATCCCGATGCCGCCATTTATTATACACCCGAATGTCTCATTTGTCAATCGTTCACGCGATGAAAAGTTCATGTAATCATTATTTAATTCATACAGGTATCCGTGCAGAAACTGTGATTTCTGACAAAGGAAAAGAGGACTGTATTGGCATATCAGCCCGACAGTCCTCAATTTCTGATACTTCATTCTTCGCGCCGGAAAACATCACATACAAAATCCGAGATTTCTCCTGTTGCAGGATCAAACACAAACGAACCTTCTCCGATGGTTGTCATTCCGTAATCAAAGAAAACCTCGCCATCCAGTCTGCCGTCTTCCCGCCATGCCTTCACAAGGATATGGTAGTGGGACGGAAGCTCCTCTCCCAACCCTGCAAGTGCCACGATCTCACGAATATCAGGGAACGCACGCGCAGTCATATCGGTCATATCAAACACCATAGAGTCCGCACCGTGCGATTCCGAGCCAAAGGTCAGCGCAAAATAACGTCCATCGGGTGACCACTGCTGATTCCGAAGACGGATCATATACAGTTCTTCACAGGGGTATTCCCAGAGAATTTCCCCCGTCGCCGTATCGGTAAACACCATCCTGTCGTATTGTGTCAGAATCGTACCGCCCCAGTCCCCGCTGAGAAACGTACCGACCTTTGCAGCAGCCAGAATACTTCCGTCCGGGGAGAGAGATGTTATATCATAAAGGCTTTGGTCGATGTGATATGCCGCCATCCGGGCAAGTGCGGCGCGGATACTCAATACGATGTTTCCTTCCGTGCCCGTCATCATGGCAGGCATCTTGTCGCCGATGTCTGTCAGATACGGAATTGCATCCGAACCAAGCGCAGCAAGCGCATCAAAGGCATCGGGATTCCGTGCAATGACATCGGATTCATCGTACAGCCCATCCGCTCCGTCCAACAGCAGATCCAGATTCGTTTCTACTTGTTTGATCAGCTCCATATCTGCGGTTGTCGTTTCATAGCGTCGAAATTCGATGATCTGTGCGAAATTGATATCATAGATGTAATACCCGATCACTGCACCGCCGCCGAAGTTGCTTTCGAGCAATACATCGATTTTTATGCAATCCCCGTACCAAGCGGCAAAATGACAGTGCACCTGTTCCGCTGTAAAATCATCCTCAGTATAGATCAGATTTTCGCCGATCAAGGCTTCCAGTTCTTCCTCTCCGGGAAGCAGAACGATTTTCCCCTGTACTGTATCAAATAAAGATACACTTGTAAAGTAGTGCCGATATCCGGATTCATAAACCGCATACCGACTATCCTCCGACCAGAGGAACGGAGGTCTGTCAAATCCAACATAAGCATTTTCAAGAGAATGACCGCTGCCATGCGATGCAAGCGTTTCTCCACTCGTCAGATCCACCAGGGATAGTGTATAAACTGTACCCAAAAACGGATCCCACCGGGTAAAGTGCGAATCCACCTCCGCACGCACGGCGTATTTTCCGTCAGGCGACGGATAATCAGTCTGATACAGCTGCGGGGAGATCGCCTGTGCCATCGTACACGCAAGCATCCGACGGAAGTTTTCCGGTGTACTGTCATAGGTAGCCCGAATCCCCTGTCCGCGCTCCTGCAGCAGCGGTACAGCATCCTCACCAAGCGCAACCAGTGCGTCAAACACCTCGGGATGCTTGTCCCTGACCGACTGCACATCAGAATACGATTCGACATCCGGCATCAGAAGATCGAGGTAATGATCGACCTGCGCCGCAAGGTCAGCACCTGCGGGCGGGGTGATATCCACCCGTTCTGTGACAGGTTCAGTCATCGGCTCCTGCGTCACGGCTGGTGTTCGTTCTCCGAACTGTGCTTCCATAAAGGTTTGCAGTGTCTTCATATTCTCTGTCGGTACAATCTGCCCGAATTGCCCCTCTCCAAGGTACGGAATCCGATATTCCCCGGACACGACAAGCGCCGGATTCAGCGTATCGGGTACCGTGTCCCAACCGCGGGACAGATCAACGGCGAGCGCATCGGTTGATGCCGCATCCATCCCCGGCAGAAAATCGGACACAGGGTCATCCCACAGAAGGTTCCGATACGCGGCATACGGTGCCTGCAGCTGCAGTGCGGCGTTCCCGGTCAGCTCCATATGCCGGATGCGCGAGGCAGAAACGGTGATCCCGTCATCATCCGCCGCATGCAGCTCACGGAACTGTGCACCTTCCAACGTCACATCATATACGGCTAAAATCAGATTCCCGTCATAGTCAAAGACCCACAGCGGACCGCCGATGTCGGTATATCCCGGTTCCACCGCGATATAGTCCCGCGTCACACGGATATCCGTCAGATGTACACAGCTGATGTCAAACGGCTCCCCGCCGTTGATGGACAGCATCGCCGTTCCCGGATACGGTTCATCCGCGGTATACTCCACCGAAAAGATGACAACTTCATCGCCTGTATCCCAGCCGTAAGCGGCAGAAAACGATTCCGCATGGAAAAATGAGCCAAACAGTTCCGCAAATTCTTCTCCGTCAGGATGAAGATAAACAGGAATTTCTTCCTCCTCCGAAACAGTCTGTGTGACATCCGTCATCGCTGTCGTTGTTTCCTCGGTCACCGACGTCTCCGTCAAACTGACCGATTCTGTCTGCTCTGCATCATCCCCGTCACGGCTGCATGACACAAACCATGTCAAAGACACGGCAAGTAAAACGAAAAGAAGTATCCTCATTCTTAATTTTATCATAAAGTTATCCTCAATAAATTCGGTTGTTTATGATATCATACCATAAACCGTCGCCGCTATCAACAGAGAATTGACTGTCATTCCCCATACAGCTCATCCAACATCGAACCAAGCGTTTGTACCGTCTCCACATGCTCGATTTTCCCAAACTGTCCATCACCGAGATACGGCAGTGCATAAACGCCAAACATCACCAGCTCCGGATTGAGATCGGGATCAATCGACGCACGGTCGGGATACAGCGGTACCTCGCCGAACGCATCTGCCGTGACCTCCCCACCTTCTATGACATCGGGAATCGGGTCGCAGTACAGAAAATCGGCATAAGCACCGGACAGAACCTGCTCCTGCCCGCGCATCAGCAGCGACGGTCCGTGATAGCCGCGCCCGCCGTACAGAAGAATCCGGTCATCCTCCACAGCCTTGATGCCGTCAAAGATCATCCCCTTGTCCGTCAGATAGTACGTTTCAAAAAGCAGCGTTCCTGCCCAGTCGTACAGATACAGATGCTTTGAATTAACATCCGTACCGCCGGTCACGACGGCAAGATAACGGTCATCAATGACGCGGAAATCGTCCAGAAACAGATAATCCGTCAGTGCCGGCGCTCCATTGATGAACAAGGTGCGCTCCCATTCCTCCCGCACTTCCACCTCCAGACGGAAAATGGCGGTGTCCGACATCAGATAGGCAAGTGATGTACCGACCTCGTGCGACGGTAATCCACGCGCAATTTCCGCACCGTCGGTTTCTGCATCAAACGGCGCATATTCCAGTGCCGTCATTTCCCCGACAGTCAGATCGTAATCGTAATACCCGGTGATAGTCTGCCCGTCGGTCATCTGCAGTCCCAGCCAGATGCGCAGAACACCGTCGGACACTGTATCAAGATACCGCGTGTCAATGGTGTAATACGGCTGTCCGTACTGCGCGGCGATACTGTCAAACACCTCGCGTCCCGGCAAGGCGTGAATCCGCTTCTGCGCCGCATCAAACACGGTCGTCTGCGCAGGAAGCGTCTCCTCCATCAGCCGGTCGGAAACGATGGCATACCGCCCGTCTTCCGTCCAGTCGATGTACGCAAGCGAGGAAAATCCTGTCGCTTCTGCAAGCACAACACCCCGCGCATCTGCCAAAAACATATCATAAATGATCCTTTGAAAGTCATCCGCCATGCCCCACAATACCGACGGCGACTGATACAGCACATAAACCCCATCGGGCGACGCATACGCACGGTTGAACGTCGCAGAATCAATTTCCTGCGCCGCGGCCCAGGCGAGAATACACTTTGCGTATTCCTCGGGCGCGACACGCATATTGGTAAACGCCACTCGATGCCCCTCGCCGATCTCACAAAGATACGGCACGGCATCCATACCCCATGCGACAATGGCATCAAACGCCTCGGGATTGGCGGAAATGAAATCGTACTCGTTGACGCCCTCCGGCTTTGCCGATGTGATCGCATCGTAGGCGGATGCAAGCAAATTCAGCTGCGCGTCGATGTCCTCTTTCATTTCGGGGGAATCCTCTTTCACCTCTGCCGTTTCGATGACATCGGTTTCTTCCTCCTCCTCGACGATTTCAGCGCAGGAGGAGAAACATACTGTTCCAAGACACAGTGAGAGCAGCAGAAGAATTTGAAAATAACGCATCCTATGCTTCTCCTTCCTTTTGCTGATTTATCATGTAGCCAAGCGTATCATCCGATACCATGGTGAAATAGCCCTCTGAATCCTTGGTTACGGTCCAGACAACTTCGCCATTATACCAGTAATGCTCTTCCGGTTCGCCATCCCCTTTATGCGCTGGAACGGCATCAATAAAATCGTTGATATCATTTTTCTGAATGGTATATTCGTGAAGCACATTTATGGAAAAACTTGCGGCTATTTCACCGGTGATCACAGTACCGTCATCCGCCTTCATCCCAAACCAGAACATCAAGTCACCATTATGTATACGCTGATATCGTAAATCAAGGACAGAACACGTCTTCCCCAAATTATAAGAATAATATTCCAGCATATATGGTGTATTCACTAAAAAAATACGGTTTCGCTCTGTATCATACACTGTAACTGTCGAGTTTGTATTCCAATCATGCTGTCTATCGCAAAAGATTGCAAATCTGTTATTATCACTCCATGTAAGAACAGCAGATGAAGAAATTTTTCCTGTCGAAACAAGTGCTTCACCTGTATCTGCTTTCAGGAAACGTATCTGATACATCATTCCGATATGGGGATCACCCATTGTTATGAACATCACCGGATTCAACTCTAAAATATATTTCCCGTCCGGTGACGGAAGATTACACTGATACAAAGACGGTTTAATCCGATATGCTGCATAACATGCAAGCACACACCGCAGATATGCTTTATCATCGACACCATAATATTCCGTATGAGCATCTGCAATTTCAAGAAGATAAGGGAGTGCATCTTCCCCATATGAGATAATCTCGTGAAAAGCCGAGGGTAATGTATTGACACACATTTTCTCATCCGTCGGCTTCGTAACCGAATTTGCAAGTCTGGAAAGATTGATATCGATGTCCGCGATCATTTCCTCAATCAATACATCCGTTTCGGTGACATCGGTTTC
>JAFTLK010000143.1 GCA_017455975.1 Clostridia bacterium
CCATGAAGTACACGCTGTCCTTTGCCCAGTCGGAAATATTCGCATCATCGGCAAACGCCGCAGGCTTATCATAGGTCAGCGCGAAATTGCCGTCGGTGGAAAGTGACCAGCCGTCAAACGCAGTCTTCTTGTACACACGGGTCAGCATGGTTGCCGCCTGCTCACGGTTGAGAATCGCATCGGGGGAGAATGTCGTGCCGTCGCCCGTACCTGCGGTGATGCCGGTGTTGTAGGCTTTCAGCACTTCCGCGTCGGTCGTGTCGGTAAAGGGATTGACGTTCGCCGCGACTGCGGTTTCACCGGTCAGCGCTTCATAGACCTTGACGGAAACTGCGGCAAATTCCGCACGGGTGATCGGCTGTGTCAGGTCAGTACCGATGAGACAGTCGGGGATAAGACCGTTTACCTGTGCTTTATAAAGTTCACCCGTCGCCCACGAGGATGCCACGCTCCATTGCGGAGAATTGACTTCCAGCACGTTTGACCAATCCGAATAGCCAAGAGGTCCGCCGTAGCGCACACGAAGCTTGACGTGGCTGTTGGCAGTCAGCGCGGCAGTCGTGCTTGTCACACGGTCACCCTCATACAGCGGCCAATGGGAATTGCCAACGTATACATCCTGCCATGCGCCGCCGTTTACGCTGATCTGCGCATCCAGCTCATCAATGCCCCACTCGTCATGCATTTCGTAGTAGACCTGCGCATCCCAAACGGTGTCAGGCGTATCCAGTTCAAAGTATACATATGCTTCCTGCTCCGCTCTCTCCGGCGGAACGACCTTCATTTCGGAGATGATCGGTGCGGCATAACTCTTGGGCTCTGCGGGAACACGCTGGGTGCTGCCCCGGCCGACAACGGCGACATCCGACCAGTCGCCCGTGCGGATCATCTGCTCGTCGTTATCGTAATACTCCATATAGTAGCGGCAGCGCACCTGAACGGAGTGATTGGTAAGGTCAAAGCGCCAGACATCGTCTCCGTATTCGTCCTGATGAGAGAGATAAATCATATCGCCGTAGAGCGCACGCGTCTCCTCATGGTATGCATCAGCGAGGGTGAATTCGGAAATCAGATCATCATTCAGATAGTTCTGATCGTAGCCGGCGGCGTAGCTGCCGGTATAACCCCATTCCTCATCCCATGCGGATGTGTACTGCCAGCCTCTGCCATCCACGTTCACGTCGTACTGCATTTTGATGTAGAGACCGTTATAGTTGTCGTTTGTGATACCGTACTTTGCGTAGAACCCCTCCGGGTCGATGTCGTTCTCACGGACGAGCTCGAGCATGGAATTGTCGAATACCGTGACAATACGGATGTAGCCGTCCCAGCCGTCATATGCCACATCGGTCATAAAGTAGTCGGGCGCGGCGGGCTTGGGAATCGGAACGTCCTTGAGGGTATCTGCCGCTGCTGCCGTAAAGGCAAACACCGATAGGCACATCGTAAGTGCCAATATCATCGAAAGTAATTTTTTCATTTTGTTTATCCTCCAATTCTGAAACACTACATCTGAAATTCTTTTATCCAAACAAATTACTGTAATCGGGCAGTTCTGTCACATGGTCAATCGTGGTCACGCCGTCGGCAAACGATATGCTCAAATACAGCTCGCCGTCCGTTCCCCACCATGCGTTCATCGACTTCATATCGTCCTCAGACAGTCCCATGCCGTAGAAGTCCTGATATTCGAAGCCGTGAGTCTTGAGCGTTTCGATATATTCCCACATAGACTCCGCCGTTGTACCCGAAAAACTCGTGCGATAGGATTCATCGGCATTCCTATCGCCATCCGGATAATCGGGCAAAGAGGACGGCCAGCCATCGGAATGATTTTCAGCATCCTTGTTCGCGTCCTCAATCAGAGAGGACAGATCACCTGCCTCACCACCCAGCAGTCCGCCGAGGAGTCCGGCAAGACCGCCGGCTCCATCATCGCCCTCTCCGTCACCCGCTGCACCGCCGAACAGTCCCGCCAGAGGATTGCTTGTACCGAACAGTCCTGAGAGGATACTTGCATCTTGTTCCTCTTTCACCTGCGATGCAAGAGAGCCGTCTTTTTCTCCGCCGAAATAACTGCCGAAAATGGATTCGATCTGTTCCTCGGTCAAACCGGTTGCGACTGCCGCTTCTTCTGTGATATAGGAAACCGCATTTTTGAACAGCAGTTTTGCTGCCAAACCGAGCAGCAGTCCGACAATCAGCATAATTACGGTCAGAATGAGCATCGCACGCGCCATATATCGCTTTTGGTACTTTCGGCATCCGCCGAGTGCCCAGATGAGCATCAGAATCGGTCCGATCACGGGAATACAAAGCAGAAGCGAAATGCCGACAAAGCCGCCTGTTGTGATCAGCTCATACGGACTGCCTGTCATCGGTGCCTGCGCCTGCGCAAGAATCGGCGCTGCTGCCGGCTGTGCATATACCGGCTGCGGCTGGGGCTGTGCATACCCCTGTCCGGGTTGTTGTGCGTATGCAGGTTGCGGTTGTGCGTAGGCTTGCTGCTGCTGTGGCGCGGGAACTTCCTGCTGCGGGGCTTCCGGTTTGGGAGCTTCCGGTTTTTGTTCCTGTTCCGCAACCGTCGCGCCGCATTCGGTACAGAATTTTACACCGTCAACAAGTTCCGCGCCGCAATTCGTACAATGTGCCATAGTGTCCCTCCTTCTATTCAAGTTTTGTTCCGCATTCAGCGCAGAATTTCCGTCCGATTTCATTTTCTGCACCGCAAGACGGGCAGATCGGTTTTACCGCAATCTGTTCGGTACACTTTGTGCCGCAGTGCGGACAGAACTTCACGCCGTCGGGAAGTTCCTCGCCGCAAGCAGTGCAGGCGTTTTTTGCCTGCGGTTTCTCCGGCATCTTTGTTCCGCATCCGCCGCAGAATTTCGTTCCGAGGTCATTCTGTTTGCCGCAATTCGGACACAGATTCTGCTCGGCGGCTGTCTGCTCAGGCAGCTTTTCACCACAGTGCGGACAGTAGGTTTTATCCTTGGGGGATGCTTCTCCGCAGGCAGAGCAGATTTTCAGATTCTTTGCCGCTTCATTTGCCACCGTCATCACAGCCCCCTGCAAGCCGCCCAGTGCACCTGCAAGGCTCGATGTATTCTGTCCTCCGCCGGAGGTTCCGTACTGTGCATTGATCTGATCTGCCGCTTGATTGATGCGCGGTGTGACAGTCTGATCGACAACCTTTTTTGCGGCAGGTGCTACCGCCTGCTCCACGGCATTACCGACGGCATTGGAAACCGCATTGGAGATGCCGCGCCGTACCATCCTCTGTAATTCCCATTTCAAAGACATTTCGTTCTGCCTCCTTTATGACAGCTTCGCGCCGCATCCACCGCAGAATTTCGTTCCCGGCTCATTCTTTGTTCCGCATTCACCGCAGAAGATGGGTTTTGCGGTATTTTGCTGTGGCGGATTCGGCTGTACGGGCGGGACTGTGCCGATTTCTGCATCGGCTGCTGTCTGCGGCTGCTCTGCCTGCCCCTGTTCAAACAGCTGCTTGAAGCTGCGGGACATGGCACACAGTTTGGAGTAGAGATCAAAGGTAATCACTGTGGTCGGTGCGACCTGCATATAGGATGCCATCATCTGACACATGATGTAGCTGTCAAAGAATGCAAACTTGATGACCCACGCAATCAGACAAGCGAGAACAAACGCAATCAGCGCATTCCATTTGAACAGCTTGAACAAAAGTCCGATCGGAACAAACGCTATAATCACGATCAGAATCATCCCAAGCACGGCTTTCAGCATTGTAATCGCCGCGTTTTTCAGAAGCGGCTTCCAATTTTGTGCATAGATGACAACACCGTCGGCGGCACTCTTGAATTCACTCTGCTCGGGATGGTAGAACGTCCAGCCCAGACAGCATTCGTCAATGTATCCGAGCGATATGTCAACAAAAAATTTTGCAAGTCCTGCCGCAGCATCCATGCCGGGGATGAAGTCGAGCTTGCCCGCAACCTTCTGAATACCGTCCTGAATCTGCTTGATTGCCGCGGTCATCAGCTTGTCAAGCGCAAAATAGACATTGGAGGATACAAAGCGTTCCTTGACCTTGGATTTGCCCCAGGCAACCTGATTTGCGGGGAACTGACCCGTCTTGCAGGCTTCCGCGATGACGGCGATATGACCCGCCTTGACGAGGTATCCGACATAATGCATCAGCACAAGCCGTACCACAGGAATGAAACCGCACCAGATAAGGAAGCAGACGACCAGTCCCGTATCGCCGAACAGCCAGCCGATGCCCAGCAGTATCGCAAGCAGAACCGCATCGATCAGAACGGTTGCCGCGCCGAGTCCGAGTTTTGCCATGCAAAAGGGAAAGGATTTATGAAATAGTTGTTTTGCTGTCATGATGATTACCTCCAAGGTTTCTGTTTTGGTTGATCATGTTGTTTATTCTGCTGACGGCATGATGCTGACGCTTGCCATACCGAATACATCGAGCAGCTGTACATTGACGCCGTTCGCGGTGCGGTCAATGTAACCGTACTTTTCATACTTCTCCACACAGTCATCGCCGAATCCCGCGTCCGCAAGCTGCTGTGCATAAACCAGCCCCTGCTCCATTGTCCATTTCACTTCAACGGCAAACAGATTGCCAATCTCACCGCTGGACATTACCTTGCCGCCGCAGATCGGTGTCGGAACAAGCTTGGTGTAGTCGTTTTCCGGCCAGCCGAGCGGTGTGCCCTCAGTCGGAATCACTTCCTCGGTCTGCACCGTATCCTCGGTGTCCGGCGCGGCGGTATTGTCCCCGCCGACAGGCTCGTCCTGCACGGTATCCGGGGTGTCCGTACCCGCAGGTTCCCCCCCGATGGTAACACAGGAGGTAAAGGACAGGAGCACTGCCGCTGCAAGCAGGAATATCAGAAATTTTTTCATTATTGGTTCTCCTATTCGTTATGTTTCATAGGTACATACAAATGTTGGCAGTCTCAGTGGACCGCCTGTGTATGCATTTGGGACTTATTCCGGCTGTTTTGTGCCGCATTCGGAACAGAATTTCCGTCCCTCGGCAATTTCCGCGCCGCAGTTGACACAGCACCTGGGACCTGTGGGTTCCGGAATTTCGATTTTGGTTCCGCACTCGGAGCAGAACTTCTTGCCCTCAGCAATCTCGGCTCCGCAGATCGGGCAGACATTTGCCGCAGGTGCGGGTGTCGGCTCGGGAATGACGACCTTCGCACCGCATTCGGAGCAGAACTTGCGTCCCTCGGGAATCTCCGCGCCGCAGGCGGTACAGGTCAGAGTGCCGGATGACTGCGGTACTGTGGGTACTGCCGCCGTTGCAGTTGCTGCCGCAGCAGCTGCCTGCGCTTTTGCCTGTGCTTCGTTTTCTTCCTTGATCTTTTCAATGGCGATGCGTGCTTCCTCGGCGGCTGCCAGGTGTGCTTTTGCCGATTCGCAGAATTCGAGAATTTCGGGTGCTGCCTCACCGCTGTTTATGTATAGATTGTAGTAGTACTCACCGATCTTTTTCCACTGTTCTGCGGCAAGATTTTTTTCGGCGTTGATCTTGGAGTTGAGTTTGCCTGTTTCAATTGCGTCGCTTGTTTTGTCTCCGATGTTTTTTGCAAATGTTTCGAGTTTGTCAAAGAATGCCATAGTTTTTTCCTCCGTATTTATGAAAATTTTGTAGTTTGTTTATACATCCTTGTATTTGATCAACAGATGTCTGCGGCTGTTGATCTCCAGTTTCTTATAAATGTTTTTGCAATGGAAGTGAACGGACGAATGGGATACAAACAGGTCACGGGCAATTTGCACCTGTGTTTTGTCAGTCAGCAGCTGCGCAAACACTTCGAATTCGCGCTTAGTCAATGCAGCCAGCTCCGGATACTGCTGCATCAGACGGCGGTACTCGGTTTCCGCAAGAGCCATGTAGTCAAAATAATTCAGTTTTTCTTTCTCCACGTGATTTCCTCCTGTACTTTATCTCTATAATATTATACTTTATTTTTCCCAGAATGTAACCCTCCCGAATTGGTCAAAAATCACCGTTTACAAACCCGTTTGGGTAGTATTTTACACTCCCGCTTGAAAATTACAGACAGTTATGGTATAATGTAAATGCGTCAGATTTCTCTGTTTGTTTTCATTATACAGGAATTTAAGCGGGATGTATATACCACGTTGGTGGTATTTTTCGTCAAATCGCCTGTTTTGTGGGGGATTTCACACAAAATTACAGGATTCCTACCCCACCAGGTGCCAATTTTTGAACAAGTGAGGGCATGATTATGCTTCATTCCATTCTTTCCGACAATCAGAAAAAACGGTTCGACCAGCCATTGCAGATGCTCGTCTGCTTCTCCATGTTCAGCTTTTGGCAGATGGGATTTATCTATTATTTCCTCGAGCCGTCCTCGGCTCTCGACGGAAAGATCCCCATCGACATTAACATCGATTACGGCAC
>JAFTLK010000144.1 GCA_017455975.1 Clostridia bacterium
GCAGACTGGAAGGGTTCAATAACAAAATCAAAGTTGCCAAACGCAATGCTTACGGTTTCCGTAATCTTGATTTCTTTTTCTCGTATATCCGGTTCCTTTCTTTGCCTAAAGGGGTTATACACCAAAATTTATGAAGAGCCATTTTTATGCTTTACAGAATTTCAAATCCGAAGAAATCCTTGGTGTTGTTGAACGAAATGTCACAGACCATCTGTGCCAGCGTGTCGATATCGAGCGGATATTCGCCGAGCTCGACCCATTCGCCGATGACATCGCAGAGGATGCGGCGGAAGTATTCGTGGCGCGGATAGGAGACAAACGAACGGGAGTCGGTCAGCATACCGACGAAGTTGCCAAGGACAGACATGTTCGCAAGCGACTTGATCTGGGATCGCATACCGGACTTGTTGTCGTTGAACCACCATGCGGAACCGTGCTGAACACGCGGCATACCGCCGGCATTTTCCTGGAACGCACCGATCAGCGCGTCAATGCCTGCGTTGTCGGCAGGATTGATGGAATAGAGAATGGTGCGGGGAAGGATGTTATTGCGGCGAAGCTCACCCATCAGCTTTGCAAGCTCTGTGATGGTTGTACCGCCGCCGATGATGTCAAATCCGGTATCGGGACCGAGCAGCTCAAACATCGTCGGGTTGACGTTGCGGAGCACACCGAAGTGCAGCTGCATGATCCAGCCGCGGCGGGTATATTCCTCACCGAAGAAGTACATCATCTCGGTCTTGAAGATCTTCATTTCTTCAATGCTTGCACGCTGACCGGCGAGTGCAGCCTTGAAGATTTCGTTTGCCTGACCGGTGTACTGTTCGGGCGCATACGGAACAAATTCATCGAAGCCGTGGTCTGCGGTCTTGCATCCGAGTGCATCGAAGTAGTCAAGACGTGCGACATAAGCCGCTTTGAGAGAAGCGATGTCCGTGATCGGCATGTCAGCGGCAGCAGACAGGGAAGCGATGTATTCCGCATATCCCGCACGTTCGACATTCAGACCCTTGTCGGGACGGAATGCGGGAAGCACTTGGACATCGTAGGATTCGTCTTCCGCCAGCTGCTTGTGGTAGCGCAGATCGTCGATCGGATCGTCGGTGGTGCAGAGGAGCTTGACGCCGGAATCGCGGATGATGTTTCTCGCGGACATATTCGGCTGTGCAAGAATTTCATTGCAGAGCTCCCATACGGAGTCGCAGGTGTCTTCGTTGAGGATGCCCTCATAGCCAAAGTAACGCTGTAATTCCAGATGCGTCCAGTGATAGAGCGGATTGCCGATCAGCTTCGGCATGGTAGATGCCCATGCCTTGAACTTTTCGTAGTCGGATGCGTCACCCGTGATGTACTTTTCGTCAACACCGTTGGAGCGCATCGCACGCCACTTATAATGGTCACCGCCGAGCCAGAGCTGGGTAATGGTGTCGTAGCGCTTGTCCTCTGCGATTTCCTTGGGCGGAACATGGCAGTGGTAGTCGATGATCGGCATCTTGGAGGCGTAGTGGTGGTAAAGAATCTTCGCTGTCTCTGTTTTGAGCAGGAAGTCTTCATTCATAAAATCTTTCATGGGATTATTCCTTTACTGGTTTGTTAAATGATATCAGAGCTTGGTCAGGGTAATGAGTACCGTTGTATACAGCGGCAGACGGAACATATGCGCACCGGTGGAGCCGAAGAAGGTCTCCTCGGATACCTCCTCGAGGTTATGCTGCGCATCAAGCAAGTGATATGTCACGCGGACACCGTCATCGGATGCAAAACCGGTCCAGTCGATGCGGACATCCTTGATCTCGTTTTCACAGCCGGAGCCGTCGATGCTGTCATGGTCACGGTAATAGGTGAATACAACAGCCGCGCTCGACTTGTCTTCCGAGACTGCCGCTGCGGTGTAGAGCGCCGCATCATCGGAGACTGCTGCTGCCTGAGAACCGAGCAGATACAGACGTGAGAATGCGTACAGCGCCCAATACGGCTTTTGCGGCTCGTACGTCAGCTTGTCAAAGAGACCGTTCCATGCAGCAGGCATTGCCGCATCATAATACATCAGATGATCAAGCGGCGTGTTCTGACAGGAGAGAATCGTGGATGCAACGAATGCGGAGCCCTTGAGAGAAGGGATCACGGAGTAACCGTAGCGCAGATCCTCCGTTGACCAGCCTTTGACGTAGTTCCATTCGTTGAGGATCGTTTCCGTGTTAACATAACCGAATCGGTCAAGCAGATTACGCGCAATGACGGGCTGCTGCGCAATGATCTCCGGTGTCGTGGCATATAAATGGAAGGAAAAGAAATCCATCGGTGTTCGATCGTTCTTATCGCGGGTCAGGTATTCAAAGAAAGGTACCAGGAAGCCGTCATTGCCGGCGTGTGTCACAGCAGGGCCGCCGATCTTCAGCTGCGGGAAGCAGGCTTTCAGATGGCGTGCGGTGATGTCATACAGCTCGTAGAAGACTTCCTTCGGGCCATCCCAGCACTGCGGATTCAGATCCGGCTCGTTCCAGATCTCCCAATATTCGATGCCTGCGTGTGTTCCGTCAGCCCAGCCTTCGTTCATATGGCGGATGATGTGCTCACAGATGCGCGCCCACTTGTGCGGATCCTTGGGAGGAAGTGCGCCATATCGCTTGGATTCGTGTTCGATCTTGTTGCCGAGACGATAGAAGACACGGGTTCCGGTGGATTGCAGGTTTTTGTTATACTCATCGGTCAGATGAAAATCGTAGGATGCGGGGTCGTTTTCGTCTGCGTCAAAGTTCGGGAAGATGGCAATGATATCGACGGTGTGCGGTGCGCCGTAGCATGTCCAGAAATTTGCATCATGATTGCGGGCGAAGGGAATTGCCGCTTCTGTGAAATATTTTGCATTCGATGCGCCGGAAGCATGCGCACGGCCGATGATCGGACCGTTGTTGACGGAATGCATCGGCTTGATTCTGCCTGTTACAGAGGAAAAGTCAACATTGATGGCAGTTCTGTTCATAAAAATTACCATGGCTTTCGGTTATGAAAGCCTACCTTCTTGTGGAATTGGTGGTGTTTTTGCAAAGCAAAACCGATGTCATAAGATGTCGAAAGCAGCAAAATCCGCGTGAAAAAAGCAGTTTTCACGCTATACCTTATGAGAACGTGAAAGGGACCGTCAAAAGCGAGCTGACGCCGACAGTCCCTTTACTATTCGGTTTATTCCAGGGACTTCAGATAGTCGTAGCAGATCTTTGCTTCTTCAATGCCGGAAGGTGTGCATGTTTCGGATTCGACGACCATCAGCATACCGTATTCCTTCGCCTTTGCGTAAACATCGGCAACGGGAGCGGTGCCAAGACCCAGAGGCTTGCCGTGACCGTCGATGTCACCGTCCTTGATGTGGATCATCTTGATACGATCCTTCAGACGGTCCATAACAGCGAGCGGATTGGTCTTGCCGACATACAGCCAGTAGGTATCGGTTTCGAGATCGATATCAGTCTTACATTCGAGGACAGAATAGATCATCTGACCGTCTTCATGCAGATGGAATTCATGTGCATGGTTGTGATACTGAAGGGTCATACCCTCAGCCGCCAGCTTGGGCGCATATTCGTTGCAGAAATCAACAAATTCCTGCAGCTTTTCGGGGGTGGAGAGATCAGCACCGGGAATGATGTAGTTCTTGTTGCCGATGATCTTGTGATACTTGACCGTACCTTCAAAGTCATCGCGCAGCTCCGTCCAGGAGGAGTGCGTGGAGGAGCAGACCAGACCGTATTTATCGAGCCAGCCCTTGACGGTTTCTGCATCGTTTCCGAAGAAACCTGCGAATTCAACGTACTTATAGCCGATTTCCGCAACAGCCTTCAGAGCAGCTTCGAGATCCTGGGAAGCGAGGTCGCGGACAGAATATAACTGAATACCGTAATCCATGGTAATAATCCTTTCTTATGAAAGCAACCCGGCAGCATGGTGTGCCGGGCTGCATATAGTTTATGCACTTTTACGAGATTTCAAAGGAAATCCTGTTGTCTGAACGATCAGATTTCGGGAATTTCGATTTCGATTTCGTGACCGAGAGCAGAGGAGGTAGCAATACCGGAGAGGATTGCCTGGTTGTAGATGATCTGGGATGCCTGAACAGGCGCGGGCGTGCCGTTCTTGGAAGCGTCGAGGAACGTTCTGATCTTCATGTCGAACAGGCCGTAAGGTGTGTTCTGGACAGGAATGATGGTTTCGGTCTGGATGCCTGCAACTTCCTTGTAAAGAACGAGAGGACCGCCGATGGAGCCGTTCCAGCAGTCGGTAGAAGGAATACGGAGACCGCCCTTGGTACCGAGAATGATGGAGTCACCGGGAGTGTCGATGTTCATCGCCCATGCGATACGGAAGTCGAGGATGATGCCGCCTTCCATACGGACGAAGCCGCATCCGAAGTCGTCGGTGGTGAACTTTTCAGCATATTCGGGATGATTCGGATAGTATGCCGGATCGTTGCCGAAGTAGATGCCCTTGTGACCGGTAACGGTGAGGGGCTTGGGATAACCGACAGCGTTGAGGACGCAGTCAAGTGCATAGCAGCCGATATCGCCGAGTGCGCCGAGACCTGCAGTTGCGTCTTCGATGAAGGTGGTACCGAACGGAGTCGGGATACCGCGGCGGCGTCCGCCACCGGTCTGGATGTAGTAAACATCACCGAGTTCGCCGGATTCGACGATCTTCTTGATCATCTTCATGTTGTTGTCGAATCTGGGCTGGAAGCCGATCGAGAGAACCTTACCGGAAGCCTTTTCAGCCTTCAGAATTTCAACTGCTTCCTCAAGGGTAACGCACATCGGCTTTTCAAGCAGAACGTTGATGCCAGCGTTGAGGGAGTCGATCGCACACGGAGCGTGCTGACGGTTGTAGGTACAAACGGAAACGCAGTCGAGGTTCAGGGACTTGTCTGCGAGCATTTCCTTGTGGGAAGCGTAATCGGTCTTGACGCCTTCGACGCCGTGCTTCTTGAAGAACGCTTCAGCCTTGCCGGGAATGAGGTCACAGCCTGCGACGATTTCGACGTCGGGCTGCTTTAAGTAGCTTGCCATATGAGCATCTGCAATCCAGCCGCAGCCGATGATCGCAACGCGCATCTTTCTGTTGGAATCCACGACTGCTTCGTCATGATTTTCCTTGTAAGCATCCAGAATGTTTGCCATGATGAAAATCTCCTTCGATTTCTTTTATTTGAGTTCCGGGACGTGCGTTTGCACCGTCGCACAGGAATCCCTTTGCAATCATTATAACACACCTTTTCGGAAAAAGGAATAGCTTTTTGAAAAAAAGTCAGAAAAATTTTTGTCCATTCTGAACATAAAATCCGCGAGATTCCGTAATCCGACATAGTGCACAAATATCGTTGTTGATATTTGTATACAATGCTGAACCGGGTTTTCATGTCATTGCAAGTGCTGTTGATAACAGAATAAATGTCTCACGGACGGGCATACTTTCAAAAAGGAAACGGAGGTTTTGTCTTATGACCGTCATTCTGATCCGGCTGGTAGTTGTGTATGTTTTACTGACCTTGACGGTGCGATTCATGGGAAAGCGTCAGATCGGGGAAATGCAGATGTCAGAGCTGGTTGTTGCGTTCATGCTCTCGGAGCTTGCGGCGATGCCGATCACCGATTCCTCGATTCCGCTGCTATATTCGGTACTGCCGATCGTTTTACTTGCTGTTCTTGAAATTCTGACGTCGTTTGCATTTCTGCATCTGCCCGGGCTGTCACGGCTGGCAAACGGCGTACCACAGGTGGTTATCCGGCATGGCGTGATTGACCGGAAGATGCTTGAGAGCTGCAGAATGACGCTGTCTGAGCTGATGGGAGAGCTGCGGCTGAACGGATACGGAGATCCCACCGACGTCGCATATGCAATCCTTGAAGAAAACGGGCGCCTGTCTGTCATCGGACGGGCAGCAGCGGAACCGCCGCGTGCGTCCGATCTTTCGGTACGTGTCCGCGAGAGCGGCATTTGTCATACACTGATTGCCGATGGGACACTCAACGAAACGGGCATATGCATGGCGGGGGTAACGGAGGAGGAGCTGTTCGCTTATCTGAAAAAAAACGGTGTCAATGATCCGGCAGATGTGTTCTTATTGACACGGGACGATGCACACAGGTGGAATCTTGTCAAAAAAGACGGAGGCATGAAACAATGAAATCGGTTACAGCAGCGGCTATGCTGTTGGTGCTTTGTATTGCATTCTGTGCAGGATGCAGCAGCGCTACAAGAGAGAAGCTCGATGTGCTGATCACACTGACGGAAGAACTGCCGCAATCATTGGCTGAGCACAGGGCGAATGCGGAGATTTGCAGGAAACAGATTGAACGGATTACCGGGATGTGGGCAGATGCTATGCCGCAGTTTTCGTATTTATGCGGGTACACCGCACTGAACCGTGCCGATGAGGCGGTATGGAATCTCTATGCATCGGTTGGTGCGGAGGATGCAGCGGCAGCGGTTACTGCAAGGTGTCAGCTGCTTGATGCGCTGCGGCGGATGCGGGAACTGGAGGGCATATCACTGCAGTCTGTTTTTTAGAAATCCGCAAATGTTCACAAATTGTTTCTTGCTTTTCTCGGCGATCCGATGTATAATATGAAATTGAAAATCAGTTTCAAATTCGGTGATGGAAATAGGAATAAGGAATTGCATGAAAAAAACGATCTGTTTCGGCATACTGCTTGCCGTATTACTGTCATTTTGCGGCTGTGGGAGCTTGCATCAGGAACCGGCGGCGTCGGATGACGGTCTGTATATTTTGACAACGATTTTTCCACCTTACGATTTTGCGAGGGAAATCACGGACGGTGTTGACAATGTTACCGTACAGCAGCTTCTGCGACCCGGTATGGAAAGCCACACATATGACCCGACTCCGGCCGATCTGATCGCGGTGCAGAACTGCGATCTGTTTATCTGTACCGGTGGTGTGTCGGATGCATGGGTACAGACACTGCTTGAAGCGGTTCCGGGTGCCGAGCAAAAGTGCATCCGCATGATTGATCTTGTCGATGCAGTCGAGGAGGAGCACATCGAGGGCTCCACTCACCGGCATGAGCATGACCATGACCATGAGGATGATGGAGAAGACGTACACGACCATGAAAGGACACCGGATTCCGATCATATCGAATATGACGAGCATGTCTGGTCTGACCCGCACAACGCCATGCAGATAACAGAGGTGCTGTGTGACCGGATCTGCTTGCTGGATCATGTAAATGAAGCGCGTTACCGCGAAAACACAGAGGAATATCTGCAGGCACTGTCCGATCTTGACGGTGAACTTCACCGTATCGCCGATCACGCGGTGTACCGGACGCTGGTGTTCGGTGACCGGTTCCCGATGCGGTATCTCTGCGACGCGTACGGACTTGGCTACCGCGCGGCTTTTCCCGGCTGTGCGGCGGAATCGGAGCCGAGTGCTGCGACGATGATCTTTCTGATCGAAAAAGTAAAGGAAGAGGGCATCCCGGCGATTCTGACCATTGAGATGAGCAACAGGAAAATCGCGCAGACGATATCCGAGGAAACCGGTGCACCGATTTTGATGATGCACTCCTGTCATAATCGGACAGCCGATGAAGCAGCGGCGGACAAAACATATCTGGATCTGATGTATGAAAACGCGCGGGTGCTGTCAATCGCACTCGGACAACGGAACGAATGAGGTACATATGAACCTGTTGGAAGTAAAAAATCTCACCGTGCGGTATGAGCGGCAGTGTGCGGTCGAGAATGTCTCGTTTTCCCTGCGGGAAGGCGATTATGCCGCGATTGTCGGGGAAAACGGCTCCGGAAAATCAACGCTTGTGAAGACGCTGGTCGGTCTGATCCCGGCATCCGACGGGGAAGTCGAGATGCACGGCATGACCCGGCGTGAGATCGGGTATTTGCCGCAATCCACGATCGTGCAGAAGGATTTTCCGGCATCGGTCACCGAGGTTGTTTTGACCGGATGCTTGGCCGACGGCAAATTCCGTCCGTTCTATACGAAAGCACAGAAGGAACTCGCAAAGGAAATGATGGCGCTGCTCGGTGTGACACCGTTTGCAAAGAAGTCGTTCCGAGAGCTGTCCGGCGGGCAGCAGCAGCGCGTGCTTCTTGCACGTGCCCTGTGCGCGACCAAAAAGCTGTTGATTCTCGATGAACCGGCATCGGTGCTTGATCCTGTGGTCACGCATGAGCTGTACGGCATCCTGCGCAGGCTTAACCGCGAGCGCGGCATTACGATTCTGATGGTATCTCACGATATACACTGCGCACTGGAACAGGCAACGACGATTCTGCATATGGATCGTACACTGCGTTTCTGCGGTGCGGTACATGACTATATGCATACATCGGAATACCGTCGTATGGTTGGAGACTGTGAACCGGAGCTCCATGCGCACCATCATCATCACAATCACTGTACGGGATATGCAGCTGTTCCGGCAAACAGCGAAGGAGGTGCGGTATGAGCGGCTTTACAGCAGAGTTATCCGTTCTTTTTTCCTACGGTTTTATTCAGCGGGCACTTGTAGTCGGCGTCCTTGTTTCGCTGTGCGCGGCATTGCTCGGCATCAGCCTCGTGCTGCGGCGCTTCTCTATGATCGGTGACGGACTTTCCCATGTCGGCTTCGGTGCGCTTGCCATTGCCGCCGTACTCGGACTCGCACCGCTTGCCGTTGCGATTCCCGTGACGGTTGCCGCGGCGTTCTTCATGCTGTGGCTCAATGAGCGCGGACATATGCAGGGGGATGCGGCGATTGCGATACTGGCATCGTCCTCGCTCGCCATCGGTGTCCTGATTACCGCATCAACGACGGGTATGAATACCGATCTCAACAGCTACATGTTCGGATCGATCCTTGCCATCAGCCGTGAGGATATGATCCTCTCGATCGTTGTGTCCGTGGTCGTTCTTGCATTGTATATACTGTTCTATCACCCGCTGTTCTCCGTCACCTTCGACGAGAATTTCGCAACAGCAACGGGAACGCGTGCGTCCCGGTACAATCTGCTGCTGTCCTGTCTGACAGCACTCACTGTCGTTGTCGGCATGCGGCTGATGGGAACACTGCTGATCTCGCCGCTGATCATATTCCCGGCGCTGACAGCCATGCGCGTCTACAAAAGCTACCGCGGTGTCGTCATCTGCTCGATGGTGACCTCGGTTCTGTGCTTCTTTGTCGGACTTTGCGTATCGTTTCTGTTCAGTCTGCCGACGGGTGCGACGATTGTATGTATCAATCTCGTTTGTTTCCTTGGGTTTACTGTAGTTGGAGCGGTTCGGCGGACATCATAAAATCGAATCAAACATAAAAAACAGGCGGTGCCCGATCGGACATCGCCTGCTGTATTTTTTATGTCAGTCTACAACTGCCTTCGCAACTTCAACCTTTTCACCCGTCTGCATGGAGCGGAACAGAGCTTCCATGTAGTATACCGGCTGAACGAGCTGCTCATAGGTGCCGTGCATCTTGCCGGTGCGGAGCATCCGTGCAAAGACACGACATTCGTTCGGGTAAGCATCGTCAAGACCGATGGTCTGTGTGTGGATGCCGCCTTTTGTGACAACCGTGCCGCCGTACTGATACATTCCCTCACAGAAGTGATTGGAAATGTTATAGTTTTCGTAGCCGACGAGTGCCGTGACCCCCTTGTCATTGCGTCCGACCGCCTCGACCCATTTTGGATCCCAGCCGAAGACCGCAAGAGAAATTTCCGCCAGATGATCGGCATAGAACCAGAAGTCGCCGTACTCATTGACCATATTGACGGGTGCATAGACGGAACCGGTCAGGATCGCGTCGCGGTTCTTGGCGGCATACGATGCAAGACGCTCGGTTTCCATGCAGACCTTGAGGGAAGAACCGCCGCACAACGGAATTTTCTTTTCTTTTGCCAGCTTGACCAGTGCCAATGCTTCTGCGGAATCGCGGGTGAAGGGCTTGTCGATGAACGCGGGAAGTCCTGCTTCAATGAAGGGACGGGCATATTCTGCGTGATACTTGCCGTCGCGTGCCGTGACCATGACAGCGTCGACGTGTCCGAGCAGATCCTCGGGCTTGTCGGCGATGAACTGCACGCCTGCCTGTTCGATCAGTGCTTTGTTGGACGCATCGTCTGTACCGAACGTACCGACCACACACATATCGTCAAATTCGCCCTCATAATTTTTGTCAATGCCGTTGAGCATCTTGGAAAATGCCATGGCATGGGAGTTTTCCGAACCTAAAATACCAATACGAAACATAGTGTGTTCTCCTATCGTTATACTTCAAAAACCGTTCTGCCGCCGACAACCGTGCGGATGACGTGCAGATTTTCATCAAACAGAACGATGTCAGCGCGTTTGCCTGTGTCAAGCGTACCGCGGTCACAGAGCTTCTGAATCTTTGCCGGTGTCTCGGTCAGCATCTTGACCGCGTCACAGAGCGGCACCTCGGCGATATTGACCATCGTGCGCAGGAGACGGTCGGTCGTTGCGACACTGCCGGCAAATGCCTTGCGGTCGGGCATCTTGGCAACACCGTCTTCGATGATGGCGATCTGACCGCTCTTGAGGCTGCCGAGGATACATTCGCCGCCGTCGGGAAGTCCTGCGCCGCGCATCGAGTCGGTGACAAGACAGGTGCGGTCGGGACCGATGAAACGGTAAATCATCTGCAGAAGTCCCTTGGGCAGATGGCAGCCGTCGGCGATGATTTCGACCGTCAGGTCATCACAGAGATACCCGGCTTCCACAACACCGCAGACGCGGTAAGCATTGACGCGGTGCACCGTGCTCATGCCGGAGTAAAGATGGGTCAGATGGGTATAGCCGTGCTTGATCGCTTCCTCAACCGTTGCAAGATCGGAGTCGGAATGACCGATTGCGCAGATAACGCAATGTTCGAGGCAGTCATCTGAAAATTCCATTGCGCCGTCTAGCTCAAACGCTGAGGACCAGCGCAGAATTTTA
>JAFTLK010000145.1 GCA_017455975.1 Clostridia bacterium
ATGCTCACGCATACCGCGCAGGTAATCAAACCACAGACAGCATTCCCATTCATTGTGGATTTCATTGTAGTGATTGAACTGGACGATATCGAGCTTTTCGTTGAGACGGCGGTAGTTCATGCCATTGAAGGGCATTGTATCGGTACCGATCGGCGCGCCTGTGGTGACATACTTATGCAGAATATCCGCCTGCATATGGACAAAGTCGATGTGGCTGTTGTTTGCAAAGGTAAGCCATTCGAGCTTCAGATGCGGATTGTGCCATGCATTGACCGGTGCAGGAATCTCGGAAAAGTCCTCATACGCCTGACTGAACAGATTGAGGTTCCAGGCTTCATTGAGTGCGGAAATCGTACCGTACTTTTCACGGAGATATTCGCGGAACGCTCCCATGCAGTTCGGGCAGCAGCAGCCGTCCCAGGAATAGATCTCGTTGTCGATCTGCCAGCCGATGATGTTTTCGTCATCGCCGAACTCCCGTGCCATCGCCTCGACAATGCGCGCGGAATAGTCACGGTAATGGGCGTTGTTGGAACAGCAGTGACGTCTGCCGCCGTGGGATGCGGGAATGCCCTGCGCGTTGACGGACATAACATCGGGATAGAGGTTCGACAGCCACTTCGGCGGTGTTGCGGTCGGTGTGCTCATGACGGTTGCAATGCCTGCTTCTGCCAGCGCATCGACGACACGGTGCAGCCATGAAAAATCGTACTGTCCGGGCAGCGGCTCCATCTTCTTCCACGCAAATTCGCCGATGCGCGCAACAGTGATGCCGGCTTCCTTCATCATGCGGATGTCATAAGCCATTTCGGTATCAGGCCAGTCCTCGGGGTAATACGCGGCGCCGAGATAAGGGGGATTGTAGGTTTTCTGCATAACGGATCCTCTCTTTTCTTTGATTTGTCTTTTCTAAAGTGTACACGATTTACGCGCATTTGTCAAGAGGGCTAAAAAATTTTGTACGGATATTTGACAGACGGACGCGAATGTGGTATAATTGTCCATATCTTTACATGGAAAGAAGGGTTCATATGCCGGGACTCGGTACACTGATCAATGCCGCGGGAATTCTTGTCGGCGGTCTGATCGGTATTTTCTGCGGGAAGTACATCGGCGCTCGTCTGCGTGATATGCTGACTGCGGTGATGGGCATCAGCGTGATTTTTATCGGCGCGGCAGGCGTGCTTGAACAGATGCTGGTCATCGGAGAGGACGGCTTATCCACGCAGGGCAGTATGATGATGATCTTTTCGCTGGTGCTTGGCGGGCTGGTCGGCTCACTTCTGAAAATTGAGGACAACTGCGAGCGCTTTGGCGTTTTTCTGCGGCAGAAAACAGGAAACGGTGGGGACACGCGGTTTGTCGAAGGCTTTGTGACCGCATCTCTGACCGTCTGCATCGGCGCGATGGCAGTGATGGGCGCGATTGCCGACGGCATTTCCGGTGACATTTCGATTCTGACGACAAAAGCGATTCTCGACCTTGTGATTCTGATCGTGATGGCGGCTTCCATGGGCATCGGATGTCTGTTTTCGGCGATTCCTGTGGTGATTTTGCAGGGAAGTGTAACGCTGCTTGCACGGGTGCTCGTCGGGGTGATGACCGATGCCGCAATTTCCAATCTGTCGCTGGTCGGCTCGGTGCTGATCTTCTGTGTCGGTATCAATCTGACATTCGGAAAGAAGATCGCGGTCGGTGATCTTTTACCGTCGATCGTATTTGCCGTGATGTTTGCATTTATTCCGATATTCTGAAAACACAAAATGAAAAACCCGCCTCGTGATGAGACGGGATTTTCTATGCTTGGAAAGTCAATCAGAACTTCTGAAAAATTCGATTAGAACTTTTTGCCAGCCTTATAGGTGGTGTGCAGGTCGTGGTGCGCCTTGTGGCAGCCGTAGCCGTCCTTGTAGTACTCCTCGTACAGAGCCTTGACGACAGGGGATTCATGAGACTTGCGGAGAACAGCAGCCTCGTCCTGATCGTAGAGGACCTTTGCGCGGAGACCGTGGATGTCAACGGTATCACGGACATACTGCGGGTGGATCGGCTGACCGCCGCCGGTGACGCAGCCGCCGGGGCATCCCATGATTTCAACGAACGTCCAGTCAGCTTCGCCGGAAGCGATCTTTTCCATGACCTCGTTTGCAGCCTTGGTGCCGGATGCGACAGCGACCTTGATGGTCATGCCTGCGATCTCGAGGGTAGCTTCCTTGAGTGCCTTGTTGCCGCGGACAGCTTCGTAGGTGATTTCGGTGTTGTCATTGCCGGTAAGCCAGTCGTTAGCGGTTCTGAGAGCAGCTTCCATAACGCCGCCGGTGGTACCGAAGATGACAGCTGCGCCGGTGTCTTCACCGAGCGGATTGTCAAATTCTTCATCGGGCAGGTTGACGAAGTTCAGACCCTGGCGCTTGATCATACGCGCGAGCTCACGGGTGGTGATGGAAACATCAACGTCCGGAACGCCTGCTGCATTCTGATCTTCACGCTTGATTTCGTACTTCTTTGCGGTACACGGCATGACAGCAACGACGTAAATGTCCTTGGGGTCGATGCCTTCCTTTTCTGCGTACCAGGTCTTGATGATCGCACCGGTCATCTGCATCGGGGACTTGCAGGAGGACAGATGATCGATTTCGTTCGGGTAGTACTGTTCGCAGAAGCGGACCCAACCGGGAGAGCAGGAGGTGATCATCGGGAGAACGCCGCCGTTCTTGACACGGTCGAGCAGTTCGGTTGCTTCTTCAACGATGGTAACGTCAGCACCGAAGTCGATGTCGAAGACCTTGTCCGCACCGAGGCGGCGGAGGGATGCAACCATCTTGCCTTCAACACCGGTACCGATCGGCATGCCGAATTCTTCACCAAGTGCTGCACGGACAGCGGGAGCGGTCATCATGACGACATGCTTGGACGGATCAGCGAGTGCTGCCCAGACCTGTTCGGTGTCGTCCTTTTCGGTGAGTGCGCCGGTCGGGCAAACGACGGTACACTGACCGCAGGAGATACAGGGAGTATCGTTCAGATTCAGCTTGAATGCCTGGCCGACATTGGTATCGATACCGCGGTCGTTTGCACCGAGGATACCGACGAACTGCTGGTTACAAACAGCGATACAGCGGCGGCAGAGGATACACTTGTTGTTGTCACGGACAAGGTGGGGAGCGGAATCGTCTACTGCGAATTCCGGCTTGAAGCCATCGAATGCGGACGCGGTGACACCGTAGTCGTTGCAGAGCTTCTGCAGTTCGCAGTTGGTGGAACGCGGGCAGGAAAGGCACTTCTTGTCGTGGGTGGAAAGAATCAGTTCGAGCGTCATCTTGCGCGCTGCCTGAATCTTTGCGGTGTTGGTCTGGATTTCCATACCTTCGGTGACAGGGTATACACATGCGGGAACGAGACCGCGTGCGCCGGTTGCTTCAACAACGCAGATACGGCATGCACCAATGGCATTGATTTCCTTCATATAGCAGAGGGTGGGGATTTCAATACCCGCTGCTCTTGCGGCTTCCAGAATTGTGGAGCCTGCCGGTACGCTGACGGCAATACCGTTTACTTTGCAATTTAACATATCCATGTTCTGGCTCCTCCTTTATTACTGCTTGGAAATGGCGTTGAACTTACATCCGTCGATACAAGCACCGCACTTGACGCACTTGCCGGACTCGATCTTGTAGGATGCGAGCTTATGGCCGGGTGCGACATAATCGGTCTTGACGATGGTGTCGACAGGACAGTTCTTAGCGCACTTGCCGCAGCCGATACACTTATCCTGATCGATGACGAACGTAACGAGGTTCTTACAGACACCTGCGGGACACTTCTTGTCTACAACGTGAGCGACATATTCGTCACGGAAGAACTTGAGGGTTGCCAGAACGGGGTTCGGAGCCGTCTGACCGAGACCGCAGAGAGAGTTTGCCTTGATGTAGTTGCAGAGCTGCTCGAGTCTGTCGAGATCTTCCAGAGTGCCTTCACCCATGGTGATCTTGTCGAGGATTTCGAGAAGTCTCTTGGTACCGACACGGCAGGGAGTACACTTACCGCAGGATTCGTCGACAGTAAATTCGAGGAAGAACTTCGCCATGTCAACCATACAGTTGTCTTCGTCCATGACGATCATACCGCCGGAGCCCATCATACAGCCCATTGCGGTGAGGTTATCGTAGTCGACTTCGACGTCCATGAGGTGTGCCGGGATACAACCGCCGGAAGGACCGCCGGTCTGGGCTGCCTTGAACTTCTTGCCGTTCGGGACACCGCCGCCGATTTCTTCGATGATTTCACGCAGGGTAATACCCATCGGGATTTCAACGAGACCGGTGTTCTTGATTTTGCCGCCGAGTGCGAAGACCTTGGTACCCTTGGACTTTTCGGTACCCATGGATGCAAACCATTCAGCACCGTTGAGGATGATCTGAGCGATGTTGGCAAACGTTTCAACGTTGTTTTCAACGGTAGGCTTGCCGAACAGACCCTTGACAGCAGGGAACGGAGGACGGGGTCTCGGTTCACCGCGGTTGCCTTCGATGGAGGTCATCAGAGCGGTTTCTTCACCGCAGACGAACGCGCCCGCACCGAGACGGATTTCCATATCAAAGTTGAAGTCAGTGCCGAAAATGTTCTTGCCGAGCAGACCGTATTCACGCGCCTGGTCGATGGCGATCTGGAGTCTCTTGACTGCGATCGGGTATTCTGCACGGACGTAAACGTAACCCTGGTCAGCACCGACTGCGTAGCCGCAGATTGCCATTGCTTCGATCAGCGCATGGGGGTCACCTTCGAGAAGGGATCTGTCCATGAACGCACCGGGGTCACCTTCGTCGGCGTTACAAACGACATACTTCTGGTCGCCTGCGGATGCCTTGGTGAATGCCCACTTACGGCCGGTCGGGAAGCCGCCGCCGCCGCGTCCGCGAAGACCGGATGCGAGGATCTCATTGATAACATCGTCGGGGCTCATCTTGGTGAGGACCTTCTCAAGTGCGAAGTAACCGTCGCGTGCGATGTATTCATCAATATCTTCAGGGTTGATGACACCGCAGTTGCGGAGCGCAATACGCTTCTGCTTCTTGTAGAAAGCAGTGTCGTTGAGGGAAACGGTCGCGGGATCTTCGACCTTTTCTTCACCGGTATCGGTGTAAACAAGGCGTTCGACGATACGACCCTTGAGCAGGTGCTCTTCAACGATTTCGGGAATGTCTTCCTTCTTGACCATGGAGTAGAAGGTTCCCTCGGGATAACTGATCATGATCGGACCGAGCGCGCAGAGACCGAAACAACCGGTCATAACGATCTTGACTTCATTTTCAAGACCCTTTGCCTGCAGTTCAG
>JAFTLK010000146.1 GCA_017455975.1 Clostridia bacterium
ACAGCTGCCATGCGGCATATTCATCCAGAATCACGGAATGTGCGGTCAGATCGTCCTCGGTGAAATAATCCCCGTGAAGCAGCTTCAGCGGATGGAAGAAGAAGAAATCGCCGCCGCATGCCGTAGCCGCCGCATAAATGCTGCCGCGCTCGGTTCTGACAGAGAGGGAGGTTTCGCCGGAATATGCATCGATGATGGCAGAGGCGCCCTCCGGCGGCTTGATTGCATTTTCTTCAAGCTTCTTTTCGATGTTCATCCGGCGCAGCCGGACATCGTTGAGTGAAAAGGAGGAATTCGAATCATAGTAGACGGCGAGCTGTGTGAATGGGACGGCGCTGTCCTCCGAACGCCAGCGCTGTGCTGCGTCTGTACCGGGTATGGAGACCGCAAGCGATCGGATACCGGACAGCACAAGTGCAAAGATCAGAAACAGAAGGAGCGCTGACGCACCCAGAATCCACATCACACGGGCATGTCGCCGCTTTTGCGGGGGTGTTCTGAAATATTGAATCATAACGTGTCCTCATCCATCAGTTATCGGAGAGACGGACCTGCTGTCCTGCGGAAATGGGGGTCTGGGAGGTGGTAATGACGAACTCGCCGCCGGTCAGACCGGAAACGGCCGTATTGGTATCATCCTCCGCGATGACGTCCACGTCACGGCGGACGGCGGTATAACGGTTGCCGATGGGTGTGTTTTTCGCTTCGACGACCAGAACGAACTTGCCGTTGGAGTCCTCACGGATGGCAGAGGAGGGAACGACGTTGTCGTAGTTCGCGGAGCGTTCACCGAGCGAGAAGGTGAAGTTCTGGCCGGCGGTGATGTCGCCGTTCAGAGTCAGCGTGACAATGCGGGAATTCTGCGGGTCGGACTGGGAGGGCTTGATGGATTCAACGGTCGCCTCCGGCGTGGTGCCCCAGTAATAGAGGATCGTTGCCGCCTGTCCGACAGCGATGCGCTTGGACTGTTCGGTCGTCATGGTCAGCTCCACGGAATAGCCGCGGTCCGCCTGCTCGATCTCCGCAAGCACGGTCTGCGACTTGATCTCCTGACCGGCGGAAACGGCGATGTTGTTGATGGTGCCGGAGACCTTTGCAAAGATCTCGTTGCTGCCGACGGTCTCGGAGATGCGTTCGACGCTTTCCTTTGCGCGTGCGATTGCGTCCAGATAGGTCGGTTCTTCCAGCGCGTGTTCTTCTCTTGTACGCGCAAGATCGGTCTTGAGCCCCTCAATGGTACGCTGCTGTGCGGTGATGGCCTCGACATAGGCGGTGTAATTGCTGTAGCCGTCGGTATAGTTGTTGGACGAATCCTTCAGATCTTCCAGTGCCTCGCGTGCATGTTCCAACTCAAGCTCAGTGCTGACGATCAGCTTTTCCAGCTGCTCGCGGGTGTATACGGTGTCGGTGCTGCGGCCGTTCTGCTTTGCGGATTCATAGGCGGACTTTGCGGCATTATACGCACTCTGAGCATCTGCATAGACCTCCTGTGCATCCTCGCGTACATCTTCTGCCGCACGCATCAGCGCCTGAGCGGCATCCAGCTCCGCATCCAGCTCATCCTGGCTGGGCTGGGACAGCAGTTTTTCCAGACGCGCGGCGATCGCTGCCCGGTCGCTCTTTGCGCGTTCGAGGGTTCTTGTCTGATCCTCAATCGTCTGTGCCATCGTTTCCAGCTGTGCTTCCGCCTGCGAAATGGCAGATTCGTTTGCACTGTATTCGGATTTTGCACGGTTCAGATCGGCCTGTGCTTCGGACTGTTCGGACATTGTGGAGGACAGCAGCGCCTGATAATAGGAAAGATTGCCTCTTGCCTGTGCAAGCTCCAGCGTTTCCTCTTCTGTCAGCGAAGGAAGGGATGTCAGACGGCTGATGGTACCCTGATTTGAAGCGATCTGGGATTCGATGATGAACTGATCGCCTGCATAGCTGTTGTAAATGCTTTCTGCGCTCTTGACCTGCTGCTCCAGCTTCTTGCGGTTTTCCAGAAGTTCTGCGTGGGTGCTCTGCTGCTCCTCATACTTCTGCTGCTGGCGTGCAAGGTTCACTTCACGGTCTTCAATGTCGCGGTCGGAGGAGAGCAGCTGGCTCTCGAGCTGTTCGGGGGAGCTGCCGGTCTGTGTACCCTTCAGTTCGTTGTAGGCCTCACTCTTCTGCTCGTAATCGTCCTCGGCTGCTTCCAGAGCAAGCTCCGCCGCATCCAGTGCGGCTTTGGTCAGATCCAGCGAGAGCGCTGCGTCGGCGCGCTTGTAAATACCAAGCTGCTTTTCAAGTTCCTTGATTTCTTTTTCCTGCTCGCTTGTGTCAACGGTGCTGTTGATGCCGCGAGCCTTGATCTTGGCAAGATCCTCGGTCTTATACTGGATCTCCCGTTCCTTGTCGGCAATTTCGGCATTGGAGGTCATCTGCCATTTCTTGTAATCCTGCTCGGCCTTGGTAAGCTGATCCTCCGCTTCGCGCAGCTCTGTGCTTTCGCCTTCCTCCAGCGTGAACAGAAGATCCCCGGCATTGACCTTGTCGCCGCGGCGGACCTCAACGGAGTGGATGATGCGGCCTTCTTCCAGAATGACCTGATAGTTTTCGTTGGCTGTGGTGGTGCCGTTTGCACGTACCGAGGTCGTGATCTGACCGGAGTAGGCATACTGCGCCGCAACCTCCGGCAGAGAGCGGTTCATGATGGTGGACGAGAAAAACGTCAGGACCAGCATGATGATCAGAAAAATGATCGTAATATTTTTAATGATGTCTTTACGTCTTGCGGTAAGTTCCATCGTGAGTTATCCTTCCTGTTATAATAAATGCAGATGTATCTTCCGCTGCGCGGAAATTATCTTTGGGGCTTCACCGAAGGTGAGGTTCAACGGTGCCTTGGTTATGCAGTAAAGTAATTTCCGCTGCGCGGAAATTATCTTTGGGACTTCACCGTAGGTGAGGTTCAATGGTGCCTTGGTTACGCAGTAAAGTAATTTCCGCTGCGCGGAATTATCTTTGGGACTTCACCATAGGTGAAGTCCGTTAGCCCTTGATACCGGACTGTGATGCGATACCGTCGATCAGATATTCTTCGCTGTACATGAACAATAGCAGCGCCGGAACCATGTAAACGGTCGCAACGGCAAAGGCAAGACCGACGTCGCCCTGATTGATCTTTGACAGGAAGACCGACAGCGGAGACAGCTCCTCGGCGCGTTCCTTGAACAGAATCAGAGGCTGTTCGACCATGTTCCAGTAGTCCATGAAGATCAGCACGACGACCGACCAGATAATGCCGCGGCACAGCGGTACGCAGACCTTTGTGAAAATCTGCCATTCTCCCGCGCCGTCAAGCTTTGCTGCTTCAATCATAGCGGTCGGGATCCTTCGCATGAACTTGGTCAGAATAAAAACGGCGAATGGGGAAAAGATGCCCGGCAGAATGACCGCCCAGCGTGTATCAAGCAGCCCCAGCCAGTCGGAAACCAGATAATTGGGAACGAGGGTGACCTGATACGGCATCAGCATCAGAATGATGTAGGTAAAGAATACCACAGAGCGGAATTTCGTCTGGAAGCGTGCAAAGCAGTAGGATGCCCCCAGTGCAACGACGACCTGAAAGATGACGATCGGTGCGACAAGGATCACGGAATTCCAGAATTTGAGCAGATAATCGGGGCTTTTGAACAGCACGGTCTTGTACTGATCGACAACGACCCGGTCCGGGATGAATTTCAGATTGACCTTTTCTGCAATAAAGGTGCGCTGCCCGGAAACGCCGGAGAAGACCTGCCCGTAATTGGCAGAGATCTCGGAGGAGGACATAAAGGAATTGGCAATGGTCAGAACGATCGGCAGAAGAAACGCGATCGCAATGACAACAAGCAGCATAAATGCGGCTGCCCGCAGCAGAAACAGCGGTATGTTCGGCTTCTTTTTGTGGATGATGTGGATCTCTTCCGGCGGTGTCAGGCCGTTGGTGATCCGGTTCTGATCCTGTGTCATTCTTCGAGTTCACCTCCCAGCTTTTCGTCGATGATGAGCATGGCGCCGATGATGACGATCATGACGACGCTCATCAGAATGGCGGCAGATGACAGCTTCTGGTAGTCCAGAGAGCCGAAGGTGTTGTTCATGAAGTGCTGCAGCATATACAGCGTGTCAAACGGATAGTCGCCGGTCAGAAGATAGACCTCACGGAAGACCTTGAAGGAGTTGATGAGCGACAGAAGTGACACAAATACGATGGAGGAGGACAGATAACGCAGCTTGATCGCAAAGAAGCGGCGCACGGGACCGGCACCCTCCAGCATGGCAACCTCGATGATGTCGCGCGGAATTGCGGCAAGTGCACTCATGAATAAGATCATGTTGTAGCCGATATTTTTCCATAAGTAGAGGACGAGAACGACGATCTGTCCGTATTCGGACTTGAGCCAGTCGATGGGAACGTGACCGAAGATCGACGTGATCTCGT
>JAFTLK010000147.1 GCA_017455975.1 Clostridia bacterium
CCAATGTTATTTCGTTGTTCTATTGAGCAGTTTCAGGATTTGCAATGGATTGCTACGCTTTCTGTTTTTGTTATTGAGTATCCAATTTTCTTATATATGTGAAGCGCGTTATCGTTTCCGCCCTCACAGCTGAGAACAGGATGCGGATTTCCTCTACGAATACATTCATTTGTCAAAAACATCGCTAATTTTGTGCCATACCCTTTTCCTGAAAATTCATGGTCTACAGCAAGTGAACCAATACCCGAATTATTTGAGAACAGGCAGCCCATACCAACAATATTACTTTCAGCTTCTAACACAAAATAATTGTTGACATTTTGGCAGAAGTCATCAAATTGTTCGCGGCGTTCATCTTCGGTTAGCGGTGTTTCTTCTGACGGATAACCTAATCTGGTATGCATACGGCGATATTCTTTTGACCACAAGTTGGGTACTTCTGGGTAATCATCAATGGTACACATTCGGATTCCGTCTGTGTTTGCAGGAATGAGACTTCCGTTGTGTTCAAGCTCGGAATTTGTTGTGATAACATTGAAGCCAACAGAAGAAGCGAATTTCTCTGCGGCATCCAACGCGGGATAGCTTGACCACCAATCACAGCCTATAGTTTGAAACTCCTTTATCATCTCTTTATAAACGTATGATCCAATCCCTTTTCTGCGATATGTTGGAGAGATGTATATGAAAATAAAACCATCATATAATGAGCTTTCAGGTATCTCGAATTTCAGCCAGCCGACAGGGATATTGTTTTGATATATGATTTTTACAGAATCTGAAGAGCATTCATTAAAAATATCAAGATAGGAAGATTCCGTTATCTTTATAATGTCATCATGTTTGTCGAATATATATTGTATAATACGGATATCCATATGATTGTCCTCATTTCGTTATAATTGTACATATTATAACATGCACTTTGAATCAATTACAAGACCAAGAATAGTTATAATTGATTTTTCTAAAAGCATCTATGTTATTCATCACCCAATTACCTATCATATTTTTGAAAGAAATTTCAAAAACATATACAGAGGATTTCTCGCCGTAACAGAAACGAATGTCCAATACTTTATGTTATAATTGAGTTATATATTGGATTTAGTAAACTAATTTATGGCAACAAATGCCCATCAGTTATATGCATAAGTTCAGTTACGATTTCTTTATAATACGTTGAAAACCTGTTATCTTGTCTGATTATGCTTTCCAAATCTATCTCCCATCTGATGAGTCTATCAACTATCTGGTTGGAAATGCGTTTACGATATTCAGGACAATATTCATAGCGATGGATGATCAGATTTCCATGTTTTTCTTCGTCTAACAATCTGTTATACAAGTCATTGATTATACGTTCGTCAATAACTTGCACTTCGTTTTCACACACGAGTTCTACGTCCCATGATGTTTTATTGCGTTGAAAACCATCGTCGTTTATATAATATACCGAACAATTCTTTCCCTGATATACTGATTTCAGAGCATCAGGATAACATTCGTATAAAATTGGTGTACCTTTTTCATTATTAGAAATAATGAAATCAAAGTCATCGTGTCTTACCCCAAAAAGAAGACCGGTCACCATGTTCTCAACAGCATATACATACGCTTTTCCGTGCGTTGATACACGTGGTTGTAATATTTTTAGTCCAGCGATTGGCGATACATGATACAGCATAATTTCACTCCTACAAATTCATTTTTATCGAATTATTGCAACTCAATTATATAATATAGTTTTGAATACATCGAGATTTTGAAACAATAGTTTATTCACCATTGACTGTTAATTTGGCTATTCATTTATCTTTTTTGATAGGGAACACGAAGTCAGATATAGACTTATACTTAATAATATGCACACATATGATTTCATTTGGATGTGGCTGATGCCATCTTGATTTCGTTGATGCGGTCACGTAGGTATGCCGCGCGCTCGAATTCGAGGTTCTTGGCGGCGAGCTTCATTTCGGCGGTCAGCTCGGTGATGAGCGCATCGCGCTCTGCCTGCGATACTGGCACGGTATCCTTCTTCTTTCCGGATTTCTTTCCTCGACCCGATGCCGCGGCGATCTCGTCCTTGGCGCGAAGCTCGATGACATCGCGGACAGGCTTGATGATCGTCTGCGGGATGATGCCGTTTTCTTCATTATATTTCATCTGAATCGCACGGCGGCGGTTCGTTTCGTCAATTGCATAGCGCATCGACTTTGTGATCGTGTCGGCATACAGAATGACCTTACCGCCGGCGTTTCGTGCGGCACGGCCGATCGTCTGGACAAGGGACGTTTCCGAGCGGAGCAGACCTTCCTTGTCGGCGTCCAGCACGGCGACAAGCGAAACCTCCGGCAGGTCGATACCCTCACGGAGCAGATTGATACCGACGAGCACGTCAAACACACCGAGACGCAGATCGCGCAGAATCTCGGTACGCTCGATCGTTTCGACATTGTGGTGGATATAGCGCACGCGGACGCGGTTGGATTCCAGATATTCAGTTAAGTCCTCTGCCATTTTCTTGGTCAGCGTCGTGATCAGCACGCGCTCCCCGCGTTCCGCACGGACACGGATTTCACCGAGCAGATCATCGATCTGTCCTTCAATCGGACGCACCTCGACCTCAGGATCAAGCAGACCTGTCGGACGGATGAGCTGTTCCACCTGCTGTGCGGCATGTGTCTTTTCGTATTCGGACGGTGTGGCGCTGACAAAAATTGTCTGGTTGAGCTTGGATTCAAATTCCTCAAAATACAGCGGTCGGTTGTCAAAGGCAGAGGGCAGACGGAAGCCGTAATCGACGAGGTTCGTCTTTCTCGCACGGTCGCCGCCGCTCATACCGCGCACCTGCGGCAGGGTCACGTGCGACTCGTCGACGAACAGCAGAAAATCGTCGGGGAAAAAGTCGAGCAGTGTGTACGGGGTAGAACCGGGTTCACGTCCGCTCATGACACGCGAATAGTTTTCAACGCCGGAGCAGAAGCCGATCTCACGCAGCATTTCGAGATCATACCGTGTGCGTTCTTCAATGCGCTGTGCTTCCAGGAGTTTGTTCTGCGCGCGGAAAAAGTCGATACGTTCCAGCATTTCATCCTCGATCATGCCGAGTGCCTTTTCACGCATTTCGTCCGACGTTGCGTAATGCGTCGCGGGATAGATGGGATAGTAGGTCAGGTTTTCCGTGACCTCGCCTGTGATGACGTTGATCAACGACACACGGTCGATCTCATCGCCGAAGAATTCCACGCGGACAGCCTTGTCATGCATCGATGCCGGGAAGACATCAACCGTATCGCCGCGCACGCGGAACTTGTCACGCGTGAATGCAAAGTCGTTGCGGTCGTAGCTGATGCGGATGAGCCGTTCGATGAATTCGTCACGCTCCATCTGCAGCCCCGGGCGGACGCCGAGCAGCTGATTTTTGTACTCCTGCGGATCACCGAGCGAGTAAATGCAGGATACCGAGGATACGATGATGACA
>JAFTLK010000148.1 GCA_017455975.1 Clostridia bacterium
GCAACCCTGACCGCCGAGCAGTCCGGACTCGGTGTTCCCGTCCTGCGCTTCTACTCCTTTGAGCGCATCCGTGCCGTCACGCATCAGATGGACTTCTTTATTCCCGAGGACGCAACGTTCTTACACTGCCGCATGCGCGTCGTCAACGACAGCCAGCGCGAAACCGGTATGTACTGGTGGTCGAATATCGCTGTTCCGTCCAACGAAAAGGCGCGCAACGTCGTTCCTGCCGACGGCGCATATACACCCATTGAGGGCGGTGTCGGCATCGTGCCGATTCCCGTGAGAGACGGTCTTGATGTGACTTATCCGACCAACAACCCCATCGCCATCGACTACTTCTACAAGACGTATCAGAACCACCGCTATTATACCTCTCATATCGATGAGAACGGCTACGGACTTGTCCAGACCTCGACCTCACGGCTGAAGGGCAGAAAGCTCTTTGTCTGGGGACGCGGACAGGGCGGACGCAAGTGGCAGGAATTCCTCTCCGGCGACGACGGACGCGGCGGCTACATGGACGGACGCTACTGCGAAATTCAGTGCGGTCTGGCACACTCGCAGTATGAGGTGCTCCCGATGCCCCCCAAGACCGCGTGGGAATGGATGGAATACTACGGACCTGCGCACACCGATCCTGCAAAGATTCACGGCGAATGGCACGGCGCACAGGCAGAAGTCGAACGCTACCTCGACACGGTCATCACCTCCGAGGCAATGGAGCAAGAGCTGATCGATACCAAGCCCATGGCATTGACCGCAGTTCCGGCGGTGCTGTACGGTGAGGGCTGGGCAGCGCTTGAAAACCTGCGCCGCCGCGCAAAGGGTATGCCGCATCTCTGCCCGCACCTCGACTTCGGTACGACGGGTGCCGATCAGGCGATGTGGGAAAACCTGATTCTGACCGGTTCGCTCAACACGGGGGACGACGACGACACGATCGCACCGCCGTCCTACCAGCGCAGACCCGAATGGCTGAATCTGCTCAAAAAGGCCGCAAAGGGACCGGACAAATACTACTGGAAGACGCACTATATGCTTGCCTGCGCTTACATGGCAAACGGCGAGATCGAAGACGCCGAGGAAGCGCTCGATGCATCCTGCTCCTGCCATGTCAACGCATGGAACACCTACGCGCGTGCCGAGCTGTTCCGCATTCAGGGCAATATGCAGGCGGCATCGCAGACGATCCTGTCCGCGGCAAACATGGCAAAGAACGACAATTCCCTGTGCAAGATGACCGCGCGTATGCTCGCCTCCGCCGGCTGGTGGCAGGTGCTGCGCAACTTCACCGAAGGTCTGTCCGATGAACAGAAGGCTTTGCCGCGTATCCGCTTCTACCGCGCGTTGGCAGCGGAAAAGCTCGGTCTGCTGGACGAAGCCGCAGAGCTTCTGTACGCCGACGGCGGGCTTGAAATCCCCGACATTCAGGAGGGTGAAATTTCTATTACCAATCTGTGGTTTGATCTCGAGGAAAAGCGTGCCAAGCGCGACGGCAAGCCGTTCGACCGTGCGACCGCAAAGCCGCCGATGATCTTTGATTTCCGGATGTTTGTGGCAGATTGAGGAAATTCGGAACTGCAGCATGTATGGTATGCATAGTTACAACAAATGATACACTGGAGAATATCGGATGTTAATGAACAGTCATGAATATCTTGATCTGGTCCGCTCAATCGAGCATGAGATCAGACAATCGCAATATAAAGCGGTTTTGAACGTGAATCGGGAAATGATCCTTCTTTATCACGGTATCGGACGTATCATCAATGCACATAAATCCTGGGGCAATAAATTCATTGAAAATCTTGCAGTCGATATCAAACGGTCTTTTCCCAATATCAAAGGATATTCCGTCCGAAATCTGAAATACATGGCAAAATTTGCGGCTACTTACGAAGACGATGAATTTGTGCAGACAGTGTCTGCACAAATTCCGTGGTCGCATAATACCGCAATTCTGGATAAGGTAAAGACACCGGAACAGCGGGAATGGTATATTCGCAAAACAGCCGAAAACAGCTGGTCTCACAGCGTTCTGATTCATCAGATAGAAAGCTGTCTCTACGAAAGACAGGCAGCTGCGGACAAGGTCAGTAATCCTGTTCTACAATCTCAATTTGCGATGTTATGTTGTCATTGAACTGAAGACCGGAGAATTCAAGCCGGAATATGCCGGTCAGCTGAATTTCTACCTTTCCGCAGTCGACGGTATTCTGAAAACAGAGCACGATTATCCTACGATCGGTCTGTTGTTATGCAAGAGCAAAAACAATCTTGTTGTTGAATACACACTCAAAGATATGTCGAAGCCGATCGGCGTCAGTGAATACAAGGTAACGTGTGATCTGCCCGAAAATTTAAGCAAACAACTGCCGTCTATCGAGGATATCCAGAACCGTATCCGTGAAAGTGACAGCAAAACCGAATGATCGGGAACGGCAAAGCCGCCGATGATCTTTGATTTCCGGATGTTTGTGGCAGATTAAAGAAATAACACCCATCAACAGGAGAACTCTATATGAATACCCCCAACCCCCCCCACCACGCAGAGCTTTTCTCATCGTCCGACATCTCCGTGCGCACCGATGTGCGCTGGTGGATGGCGGCGGGCATGCACACAAATGAAACCGTTTTGGAGGAGCTGCACGCAATGCACGCGGCAGGCTTCTCCGGTGTGGAGCTGTGCCAGCTTGCCGACCGCACCATCGATGAGCACATTTACGGCTACGGCGGTGCACAGTGGGAAAACGATGTCAAGCTGATTCTGCACACCGCGCTGGATCTGGGCATGTCCGTGTCCCTGACCTCGGGTGCCGGATGGAGCACCGCCAATGTCCCGGGACTTGATCCCGATGCACAGGCGGCCAACCAATGCGTCGTTTTACTGACCGAAGACCTGTGTGCCGGAGAAACCCGGCAGGGCCCCATCCCGACGGACGGCAAGCTGCGGCCAAAGGCGGTCTTCATCGGTGCGGCCGCACTCCGGAAAGCCGGGGATGCTGTCTACGCCCCCGAAGGCGTGCTCGTGCTGACAGACCGCGTCGTCGACGGAGCACTTTCCTTTACCGCGCCGGACGACGGCGACTATACCGTCATGTACTATTTCATGCAGGGAACGGCGCACAGAGCCTCACCCGCCGTATGCGATTCGTACACGATCAACTACTTCGACCGCCGCGGCGTGGAAGCACTCAAGCGGTATCTTGAGGACAACGTTCTCAACGATCCTGCGCTCAACGAAAAAATACGCGCAGGCGACGTTCAGTATTTCATGGATTCGCTGGAATACTCCGAGGGTGCGGGCATTACCGCATGGACGGAGCATTTTGCCGATGCCTTCAGAGCGCGCAAGGGCTACGACATCCTGCCGTATCTGTTTCTGGCGCACCGCGCACCGCGTACCTCGATCTGGGATTGGAGCGGCAATGCCGACCTGCTCGGCACCATGACGCTGACCGATCTTTCGATGAACAAGCGCATTCTCAACGACCTCTTTGATGTACAGACGAAGCTCTATCTGGAGGACTTTATCGTGCCGTTCCGCGCATGGCTGAATGCGCGCGGCATCACGCTCCGCGCGCAGATCTCCTACGGCAAGAACCTCGAGATCTCCGAGCCGATCGTTTATGTCGACCGTCCGGAAACAGAGAACCGCAACCAGAAGAATCAGCCCGATATGTACCGACTCTGGAGCGGCGGTGCGCATCTTCAGAACAAGGTGCTCTCCGCCGAAACCGGCGGCCTCAACGACTCCAACTACAACTACACGCTCCAGCGGCATCTGCACGAAGCGTATCAGCTGTATGCCGCAGGCTGTGCCCGCATCATCTGGCACATCTGGTCCTCCTGCTGGGGTCCGTCTCCCGTCTGGCCGGGCTACGAGGGCGGCAACGGCATGGATATCTTCTATAAATTCGGTACCCGCGAGCCGTCGTTTGACGGATACCGCGATTTCAACGAACATCTCGGCCGCATCCAGAAGCTCCTGCGCACGGGCAAGCCCGCCGTGGACATCGGCATGCCCTACACAAAGTACGGACAGCACCTGGTCTACAGCGACTGCCGCGATTGGCTCGCTGAGCACGAGCCGATGTTCTTCCCGTCCTGCACGCTGCAGGACAGCGGCTACACCTACGATTATTTCAATCCCGCGCTTCTGTCATCCGCCGGGGTCTCCTTCGACGCTGTCACCGGAACCGTCGAGCCGGCCGGCTACCGTGCACTGGTGCTCTGGCAGGCAGAGCTGTCGCTGGACGGGGCGAAAAACGTCTGTGCCCTCGCCGCCGCCGGATTACCGGTCGTGCTGGTCGACGGTGCGGCGGTTCATTCCCCGTATTACGCTGAGGATGACCGGGCACTTGCCGCACGGATGGAAGAGCTGCTGACATACCCGCATGTCCGCCGTGTCCCGACGGCAGACGATGTACGCGGGGCACTGGAGAGCCTCGGAATCCTGCCGAACACCGCATTTGCGGCGGAAAACCGCAATCTGCTGACGCAGATGCGCCGCGACGGAGAGCATCGCCTGCTCTATGTATACAACTATGCCGACGGAATATCCACCTCCCTTTCGGTGGAGGGCAGATATACGCCCTGCCGCATCGATGCATGGACCGGTGAGGTAACACGCATGCCCGCATCGTATGTGCATGGCAGAACGGAATTTGCATGCACGCTGCCCGGCGGTGATATTGCACTCTACTGTCTTGAGCCGCACACGGAGGATATCCCCCTGCCAGCCGTCCCCGAACGCCGCATCAAAGCGTCCTCTGCCATCCGTGGCTGGACGCTGACGCTGGAATCGTGGACACCGTCGGAGGAGATCCTCACCCGCACCGAGACCCTGCTCGGTGTGACCACGACGGAATACGCCGTCCGCACGGAAAAGCAGACGATCGATACCGCGCTTGATACGGTGACCGCATGGGACAGCATTCCCGCGATCGGACGGACGGTCTGCGGTCGTGCACGGTACCGCGCGACGTTTGTCTGGGACGGGGATGCCGACGGAGCATACCTCGATCTCGGTGACGCCATCGTACAGTATGTCCGCGTAAAGATCAACGGTGCCGATGCACCTGCCGTGAATCTGATCCGTCCGCGCACCGACATTTCCGCCCTCCTGCAAAAGGGCGAAAATACCGTGGAGCTGTATTACTGCTCGAACTTAAATAACCTGCAGATCGCCCGCGGCAAGGTAAAGGAAGGTCTGTGCGTCAACAATTTCCCCGGTTATCTGACAAAATACGAAGCATACGGCCCGACATCCGTCACCCTTGTCGCCTATGACAACATCGGTGTCAATGCATAAGACCATAACAATTTCCAATTTCTTATTTTTGTTTCTTATTTCTTATTTATAAAGGAGCTCCCCATGAACACCACTTACACAGGATCCGTCCTCATTCACCCCGACGAGCTTGACAACACCTGGATCGACCGCGCGGCGGCACTTGGCATTCCGCGCATCGGCCTGCACCCGGTCGGCGGTCAGCATGCACACGAAAGCATGGCCGATCTGCTTGCAAAGCTCGAAACACCCGAATACCGCGCCCTGCTCGACCGTGCGGCTGCGCTTGGCATCGAAATTGAGTACGAAATGCACGCAGGACGCTATCTGATGCCGCTGTCTGCATTTGAAAAGCATCCCGAATGGCAGCGCATGAACGAGGCGGGCGAGCGCGTCTCCGACCTCAACTTCTGCGTCACCAACGACGAAGCACTCGACTTCTACGCAAAGAACGCCGCCGCTGCCGCAAAGAAGCTCTACCGCTCGACCAACCGTTACTTCTTCTGGATGGACGATGCCAAGGGCGGCGGCTGTCACTGTGAGAACTGCCGCAAGCTCTCCCCGTCCGACCAGCAGCTGCACGTTGCCAACCGCGTGCTCGCAGAGATCAAAAAGGACAATCCCGATGCGACGTTTGCATACCTCGGCTATGTCGACTGCCTCGTTCCGCCGACGACCGTCAAGCCAGATGACGGCATTTTCCTTGAATACGCACCGATCGAGCGCGACTTCCACAAACCGATCTACTCGCAGGACGCGGAGAAGAACCGCATCCAGAACGAGCACCTCGCAGCGCTCCTGCAGCTGTTCGGCACGGAGACCGCCAAAGTGCTTGACTATTGGCTGGACAACTCGCTCTACTCCGGCTGGACCAAGCCGCCCAAGCCCTTCACCGAGGACAAGGACGTTGTCAAAGCAGACATTGCTTACTACAAAGAACTCGGCTTTACCGATATGTCGACCTTTGCCTGCTACCTCGGTCCCGATTACATCGCGCTGCACGGCGAGCCCGATATCACCGGCTTTGCAGCGGAGCTGCGGGCGCTGATGGCATGAAGGTACGTGCGACAAGCTCCCCCGGCGACGACCGCAGAAGCGCCATTCTGTCACGGCTGAGGACAGCGGATCACGGCACTCCGGTATCTGCCGCCGCACTGGCCGATGCGCACGGTGTTTCCCGACAGATCATCGTCGGGGACATCGCGCTGCTGCGCTCCGCCGGGCATCCGATCGATGCAACGCCGCGCGGCTATGTCCTGCGCCGGACAGAAACGGGCGGCGGTCATCTGATGACGCTCATCTGCCGTCACACCGCCGAGCAGATGGTAGATGAACTGAATACGCTGGTCGACTGCGGATGCACCGTGCTCGATGTCGCAGTGGAGCATCCGGTATACGGTACGCTGACGGGCGAGCTGCGTCTGTCCTCCCGCTGGGATGTGCAGGTTTTCGCCGAAAAGGTTGCCGCCGCCGATGCGCTCCCTCTCTCCGCGCTGACCGAGGGCGTTCATGTCCATGCCATCCTTGCCCCGACCGAAGCACAGGCCGAAGCCGCCCGCCGTGCAATGGAGGAAAAAGGCTATCTCTGGAAATAACCCCATCTCCGATTCCTGATTCCCTACTCCCACCCCCTCGCTCCCGCGAGCAGCATCGCGCACATGCCGCGATCGAGGGCGGCGTTTGCATCCCCCGGCGGAAGAATGCCTGCGGCGGTCAGACAGGATACTGCGTCGACGCTCCATGCAGGTATGGTCGAAATCTCCTCCTCCGAGAAGACAGACACCACGCCGGGCATTATGCCGGGCATTATGCCCTTCGTGTCAATGTCAAACAGCCGTCGCAGAAGCACGGCTGCCTCCGCACGCGTGATGACCGCTTCCGGACGGATCCCTGAACGTGCACCGCCGTCGGTCTCCCCGTCATCACCCAACAGAATCCCCTGCGATACCGCCAGTGCAAGGATGTCCTCCGCCGTGGCGGCATCGTCAAGCGTCATGCCTGCCGCGCGCATCGCACAGAGCAGAAATTCACCGCGCGTCATCGGTGTATCCGGCGAGAAGACGGCATAGCCGCCGACATTCGCGCCGCGGAAGATCCCCGCCTCGGTCAGATACATCGCAGCCGCGGCACATGGATGCCCCGCAAGGTCACTGTAGTACCATTCCTCCTCCGCGCGGCGGATCTCAAGCGTCGCCCGTGAGGCTTCGCTGTAATTGCCGTACCGATCGCACACACAATAGGTAAAGCTGTCGCGCCCGTGCGCACCCGCATCCGGCGTATAGGTAAACCCTCCCCCGACCGTGTCAAATGACACGGTTCCTTTTTTCGGCGCGGAAAGCATTTTGAAAACCATGTCATCCGACTCCGGGTCTGCGGCTGTCAGCGCAGCGGACACCGGCACATCCTCATAGGTGACGACCGATACATCGGATGCCAGCGGCGCACCGTTCTCACATGCAAGCAGATACAGCTGACAGGTCAGCGGCGTGTCGGTCGTACATGCGGGTGAGGATGCCGTAAACGAAAACGAGCATGCCGCAGGGGCGGTCGGATCGGTGCCTGCAAAGCGCAGACCGGGCAGCACCGTGACCGACAACCGTGCGCCTGCCGCCAGGGGCATTGTGCCGAGCTTCAGCACACCGACGGTCGGATCGGGCAGCGAGCAGAGCGTGATCTCGGTCGGCGTGTAGCCAAGCACCCGCGCAATCTCCTCGGCCGAAAAGCAGATCTCCTCCCCGACCACACCGTTTTTTGCAAATACCGTCTCCGATGCCAACACCCGGATGCCGGGCGACACAACGGTGCTCTCCCCGCTCTCACCTGAAAGATCCCCCGATGCGTTCAGCGACGATCCGACCGCGGCCGACGGCATGTCCCTCCCGCCGCGCACCGCCGCATGATGTATCCCCGCAGCGCCGCCGCATACCGCGAGTACTGCTAGCACCGCTGCCCCTCTGCTCCATCGTTTCATATCCCATCCATCCTTTCTGCGGGCACGCCGCCCGTTGTCCACATCGTATGCCCGCACGGCATTTTTTATGCCGCGGCTGTTGACATCCGGTCGGATTTATATTATAATGATGGTATACAACTATACGAAAGAAGGTACATCCTATGCTCTCCTACCGTGATTGTACAACGCTGTATGTCTCCCCGGACGGCACCGGAAACGGAAAATATCCGGACGAGGTCTTCCCCGGCTGCGGGCCGATGGGCTCGATCGCAGCAGCTCTGGATGCCATTGATATGATGCGCGGCGGCGGCATGCTGCAGCCGATCACCGTCTGTCTGCGTGCGGGAACGTACTGTCTCACCGCCCCGCTGACCCTGCGTCCGACGATGTCAAACGTGACCGTCCGTCCGTATGGCGACGGGGAGGTCACCGTCTCCGGCGGTCGGAAGATCACCGGCTTTGTCCCGACCGTCTTCAACGGCGTCCCGTGTCTCGGCGCACACATTCCGCAGGCGGCGGACGGCAGCTGGCGCTTCACCGATCTGTGGGTCAACGGTCTGCATGCCGACAAGACCCGCCTTCCGGCCAATGGCTATTTCAGAATGAAGGAAACGGAAAACCCGACCACGGAGCTGTTCGGCCCGTCGGCATGGTTTACCGCTGAGGAGGGGGATCTTGCGCAATTTGCCTCCCTGTATGCCTTCGAGGATACGATCGTCTCGTTCAACCATTATTGGATCGATGAGCACACACCGGTGACATCGCTTGACCGCGAAACGGGGCGTGTCACGATGACCTACCGCTCCCGTTTCAACATCCGACCGGGGCAGGAATACATCCTTGAAAACGTCGCAGAGCAGTTCACCGCGCCCGGTCAGTGGTATCTCGACCGTGCCGGGGGTATGCTCTACTATATCCCGCGCGATGACAGCGAAACCGCAGAATCAATCGAGGTCTGGGCACCGGTCAGCGACAAGCTGCTTGTGATCGCCGGTCAGCCGGACAACCACATCACAGGTCTGCGTTTTGTCGGTCTGACCTTTGCGCACACGCGCGGCGACTATGCGTCCGGACGCGATGTAAACGGTGCATCGGGTGAGGCCTTCGGCTCGGACGCACAGGCGGTCTCCAATGCGCACGGGGCGATTGAATTACAGTACGCACGCAATGTCATGTTCACGGACTGCAAAATACAGAATTACGGTGTCCACGGCGTGAACATCCGCGAGGGCTGCCGCTCGGTAAAAATTGATGGCTGCGACATCTATGACGGCGGTGCCGGCGGTGTCCGCATCTGCGGCGGCGGATGGGGTGCTCCCGCGCATACGATGACCCGCGGCATCACCGTGACGGACTGCTCGATCACGCACGTCGGTCAGCGGTATTATTCCGCATGCGGCGTGCTTCTGATGCATGCATCGGAATGTGAGATCAGCCACAACGAGATCGGTGATCTCTACTACACCGGTGTGTCGGTCGGCTGGACATGGGGTTATGCAAAGACCGTCTGCCGCGACAACCGCATTACCGACAACCATATCTACGACCTCGGCAAGGGCTTTCTGTCCGACATGGGCGGTGTCTATCTGCTCGGCTCCCAGCCCGGCACGGTCGTCTCCGGCAACGTCATCCACGACATCAGATGCAAGGAATACGGCGGCTGGGCACTGTACACCGACGAAGGCTCGGCGGGGATTCTGCTCGAGAACAACCTCTGCTACAACACCTCGTCCAACAGCTACCATCAGCACTACGGCTCCTCCAACGTCGTCCGCAATAATATCTTTGCACTGGCGGATGACAATATGCTCCGTGTCTCGCGTGCAGAGCCGCATCTGTCGATTCTGTTCCGCGGCAACATTGTCCTCTCCAAGGGGACACCGATGCTCGCGGAATACGGCATGCCGCTGGAGGAGGGCGCAATCGTATCAAACCGCAACCTGTTCTGGAACACGCACGGCGATGTGACCTATTCCACGCAGGCAACGCTTCCCACGCTGGAGGCGGCACAGGCGGCAGGCATGGAGGAGGACTCCGTCATCGCCGACCCCGGCTTTGCCATCAAAGACGAAGCGGCTCCTGTCCGCGCGGATTTCATACTCCCGCCCTATTCCCCGGCCTTCCGCATCGGCTTTGTGCCGTATGACCACAGCCGCAGCGGAAGACGCAGACGGTAAATACAAGTTATAAGGATTCATATGGAAACCATTTTTTCACGCACACGCATGCTGTTCGGTGAGGACGGTATGCAGCGTCTTGCTGCCGCGCATGTCGCGGTATTCGGGCTGGGCGGTGTCGGCGGACAGGCGGCGGAAACGCTGGTGCGCTCCGGCATCGGCACGCTGACAATTTGTGATGACGATACAGTATCCGTCACCAACCGCAACCGCCAGCTCTTTGCAACCGATCAAACCACGGGACAGATCAAGACCCATGCTGCGGCAGAACGGCTGCTGTCGGTCAACCCGGCATTGCAGCTGCACGTCAGGACCTGCTTTTTTGACCGTGATACGGCGGATGATTTTGATTTTTCCGCCTACGACTATGTCCTTGACTGCATCGATACGGTATCGTCAAAGCTGCTGCTGATCGAGCGGTGCCGGGCTGCAGGCACACCCTTGCTTGCCTGTCTTGGAACCGGCAACAAGACCGATCCGACACGCCTGCGCGTCGACGATATCACAAAGACCTCTGTCTGTCCGCTTGCCCGCGTCATGCGGCAGGAATGCAAAAAACGCGGCATCTCACACTACCGCGTCGTCTGGTCGGATGAGGTTCCGCTGACCCCGGAATCCCCCGACGAGGAACCCGCTCCCGGACGCAGAGCCATTCCCGCAAGCACCGCATTTGTCCCCCCTGCCGCAGGTATCCTGATGGCGAGAACGTGCGTCATGGATATGCTGTCAACGTAAGCGTTGACAGCAGTGATATATTTCCACTGTCGTGGAAATGTGATATCGCTTCGCGGTGATATCCGCCGATGGCGGGTGATATATTTCACCCGATGGGTGAAATGTGACAGTTACAGATAGATAGGATGCCCACGCCGCGCTGTGGGATGACAGAGGATTCCACCCCCGACAACTGCGTTTGAGGTTGGATTCCTTCGCCCCTCCGGCTTGC
>JAFTLK010000149.1 GCA_017455975.1 Clostridia bacterium
AGTGCTGCGTTTTTTACGATTCGATCAGCCCAAAATGCCCTGCAACCGCCGCAAATGCTTCATCAAGCGTACTTTGCTCGGTGCGCTTGTAAACGAAAAATCCGCTCTCCTCAAAGGCTTTGTAAATTTCCGGACTGTTGCATTTTTCAAGAATCTTTCGGTAATTGGCAAGTGCCGCTGTTGGATCGGGACATTCCAGCAGCTTCTGATAAATGAACTGCTTTTCCGCATCGGGACGGTCAAAGAAACGGGAAACCGACATCTCACCGGGCGCCAGCATCAGCGCGACACGGTTATTGTCGGAAATCTCACGCAGAAGCTCCACGGAGATATTGGTATCGACAAAAATCTTCTTATCGGGATTGTCAAGGGCGACCTGCGTCAGGATCAGAAGCTCCATCTGCGCCGCTTCCTGTGCGCTTCCGGCAATCCATGCGGCATAGTCCTCCGGCGTGCGGGTCACAAATTCCTGCCAGCCGGACATCGTCTGAAAATAGCTCATATTCGGCTGAAACTCCGGTGTCGCGGCATCCCGCAGTGCCAGATGATAGTTCTCACCGCACGCGATGCCATCAAAGCGTTCTGCGAGCATCTGCACCATCGTCGATTTTCCGGCATAGGCGGTACCGTTGATGAAGTAGACGTTTTTGAAAAGATAGCGGTAGAGATTGGATTCAATTCCGATTTTCATGTTGAAGTCCTCCTCACTTATAAATCCTTGACGAGGATGGAGCGCTGTTCCGTCATGCCGAGCGATTCGTAGAGACGGCGCGCACCGTCGTTGAACGCCCAGCACATCAGATTGAGCTGCACCGCACCCCATTCCTTTGCGATGCGTTCCGCTTCTGCCATCAGCGCATGACCGATGCCACGTCCGCGGCAGACCTCATCGACAACGATGTTCTCGACGTGAACGTTCTTCATCTCAACCCAGCCGGAATGTTCGCGCAGGGACAGATGACAGAAGCCGCACAGACTGCCGTCGTCGTTTTCGGCACAGATGAGAACCTGATCGGTCGCTCCGAGTACCTCCTGATACACTTTTTCCGTAATGGACTCCTCCAGTTCAATGAAAAAGTCCGGAACACCGGCGGCATGGATTTTGCTTGACTGATACAAAAGCCGATTGACCTCATCGCGGTCTGCGGCATTGCATAAACGAATATTCATCGTGATTTCTCCTTACTTGTGCATCGTATATCCCGCGGCTTCCAGTGCCTCAATCGCGCACGGAAGCTGCGGTTCTTTCACAAAAATGTAATCCGTGTTGTATGTGGATACAGCAAAGATGCCGATGCCGTTGTCGGCAAGAACGGTGCTGATCCCGGACAAAATCCCGATCAGCGAAAAATCCAGGATGCCGTTGATACAGAACGCGCGCCAGCCGTCCTCCCGTGCTTCCACTTCGGCAGGAACACACGCGGTCGGGCAGACAAGGGAGATTTCTTCTGCTGTCCGCGCATAAAAGGTATACGGCTGTGACAGATTTGGGACTGCGGCATCCGTTAAGCGGCAGACTGTAAACGGAATGTCAAAAATCTTCAGCGACAGCCCATGTGACATAGGGAGACCCCTCCTGTTCTTTTTTAGTTCAATCGTCCCACTCATCAAGAATGACAGAAATCGGCAGTGCATCATACCGCACCCGCGCCTCGGGCGACAGATCACAGTGACCGCGTTCGGGGACTGCGGTATAGGTGATATTTCGTCCGCAGGCTTCCATTGCCGCGACGAATCTGTCGCTGTGCTGTCCCTTGTTGACGGCAGTATCCTCGGTGCAGTGGAAGATGTAGTACGGGATATCGGGCATCTTTCCGTTCTGCGCCAGATGGAGCGGAGAAGCGGAGCACAGTGCTTCCTCCATCGTGCCGTCATAGGTACCAAGAGCACTGTACAGGGTTCTCGGCAGGTCGGGACGTTCGGTGAAATGGTACGGCAGGTCACAGACGGGACAGTTGGATACGACCGCCGCCGGGGTACGCTTGGCATATGCGGCGTAGGTCAGCGAGCAAAGACCGCCCATCGATCCGCCGGTGGAAATGATCGGTGTGTCCGCATCCAGCGAAAACTGCGCAAACAGCACGTCCAGAATCTCGTCAACATAATCCACCGTCTGACGATTCATCCAGCACCACGGATTGTAATACGGAATCACACGCAGAATCCCGCGCGCCGCCAGCTGTCGGTCATATGCATCCGGCTCCGAAAACATCTGCGAAAAACCGAGTCCGTGAAAGGTCAGCACAATGCCGCGGACAGGCGTTGTGACGATCTCTGCGTTGGTCGCAGCAAAATAAGAGAGCGTTTTGAAGGTCATCAGCTTCTGCATGGGAATACCTCACATTCGTCGTTTTTTTCATTATAACATAAACGGGCCTGAAATGCAACAGATATTTTGATTGGAAAGGAAGATTCCTCTAACACAATAAATCAAATATATTACATGGATTTAAACCTTTTAGAGCAAACTTTGTCTATATAGGAATTAAGCATATTCAGCCCAAAAACAACGGCACTGTCACAACACGAATGCCTGTGACAGTGCCGAATCTTTTATTTCAAAAACGTATCAAACAGACCGCGCACAATCTTCTTACCGATCTCGCGTCCGATGGTGTTTGCGGTGGACGATGCCGCTTTGCTGACAAGAGAGGTACGCTTTCTGGAAGATGATTTTTTCTTTGCCTTTTCTTTTTCCTTTTTCTCCTGTTCCTTCTGCTTTTCCGCTTCTTCTTTTTCGCGTGCAGCTTCTTCTGCGGCCTCCTCGGCAGCTTCCGTTAAAACCTCATATGCCGATTCACGGTCAACGGTGCGCTCGTATTTGGACTGCATCAGACTGCCGTCGATCACACACTGCAAGACATCCGCGGAAACAGCTTTCATCGAGCTCTTGGGCGGCAGAATGAACGCGCGATCCACAATGCCGGGAACACCGTCCGCATCGAGCACGGAAACAAGCGCTTCACCGGTACCGACCGCCTGAATCGCTTCTGCCGTGTCAAATGCGGGATTTTCGCGGAAGGACTGTGCCGCCGCACGAACCGCCTTCTGATCGGCAGGCGTGTAGGCACGGAGCGCGTGCTGGACGCGGTTACCGATCTGTCCGAGCACGGTATCGGGAATATCGGTCGGATTCTGCGTGATGAACCAGACAGAAACGCCCTTGGAACGAATCAGACGCACAACCTGCTCGACCTTTTCAATCAGTGCTTTCGGTGCATCCTTGAACAGCAGATGCGCTTCGTCAAAGAAGAACGCCAATTTCGGCTTGTCAAGATCACCCGCTTCCGGCAGCATTTCGTAAAGCTCAGACAGCATCCAGAGTAAGAACGTACCGTACAGCATCGGATGCTGGAACAGTTCCTGACATTCGAGGATGTTCATATAGCCGCGACCGTTTTCGTCCCATTCGATCCAGTCGGAAAGCTCCAGCGACGGTTCACCGAAGAAGATGTCACCGCCCTCGTCCTCCAGTGCCAAAAGAGCGCGCTGAATCGCACCGACCGACTGCGGCGCAATGTTGCCATAGGTCAGCTTGAATTCCTTTGCGTTGTCGCCGACATACTGCACCATACTGCGCAAATCCTTCATGTCGATCAGCAAAAGATTCTTTTCATCGGCAATGCGGAAGACGATGCGCAGAATTCCCTCCTGCGTGTCATTGAGTCCAAGCAGTCGGGCAAGCAGCGCCGGTCCCATCTCGGAAACAGTTGTGCGGACAGGAAGCCCCTGTTTGCCGTAAACATCCCAGAACTGCACGGGATAGGAGCAATAGCCGTAGCCGAATTTGTCAAGTCCCATCGAATCAATGGAGCGGCGGATGTGCTTGTTCTCCGTACCGGGCTCGCACATACCGGATAAGTCGCCCTTGATGTCGGCAACAAAGACCGGAACGCCCATATCGGAAAACGATTCCGCCAGCACCTTGAGCGTGACGGTTTTACCGGTACCCGTTGCACCGGCAATCAGACCGTGACGGTTCGCCATCGACGGTTCGAGATAAATGGGGTTCTGCCCCGTTGCAAGCCAGATTTTATGTGTGTCCCTGATATACATGGTGATACCTCCGCTGTGCTTTGATATCCTTTATTATATCACAACGGAGAGGAAATGGCAAGAGATTTGATAAAATTGGTATCGCAGACCAAACATCGGAGAACCGCAAAACATCTTTAATATGAAACAAGCATCGGTAAAAAGTGTAGGGACAGGCGTCCCCGACTGTCCCACTGCATAGTCATGACATTTGGGCACCACACAGTTTCTGTAGAAAATACAGCAACGCTTCCGAGAGAATATGAATCTGCTATGTTGAAATAATCCCATAATATGGTATAATAGAATCACAAAAGTGCTTTTGAATATTATTTGGGGGTAGATACTATGTCTATCGGATCAACAATCAAAAAACTCCGCCACGAACGGGATATGACGCAGGAACAACTCGCGGAATATCTCGGAATTACAGCCAATGCAGTTTCGCAATGGGAGTGTAATAAGACTGCTCCGGATATTTCACAGCTTCCGATTCTTGCCAATCTATTTGAGGTAACTACGGATTTTTTACTTGGTGTTAATGTATCACAGAAACAAACGGCGATTGAACAAATACGCAAAGAAGCGTGGCATTTATGCAACACAGGCGACAAAGCCACTGCTGTGCAAACCATGCGGCAAGCACTGATCATATATCCCAACAGTTATCAAATGATGTCCGACCTTGCGGTTTTTCTGTATCAACGCGCCTTTCAGCAAAATTGCACACAGGAGGAGTTTGAATCATTCTGTACAGAAGCTGCTGCTGTGATTGACAAAATCCTCGCAGGGTGTCAAGACCTGAAAATTCAAGGAAGTGCTATAGAGCTTGCCTGCAGTATCTATCCGGCAATTGGACGGTATGATGATGCACTCCGCTTGATTTCCGATATCCCGGATATCTCAAAAGATGAAATGCTGGCAACACTGTACACAGGTGACAAACGTCTTGCACATATCAAAGAAATCATCTGTAAATCCGTCAGTACAGCAGCCGATCAAACCATTTGGCTTGCATCTCAAGAGAAAGCAGACGGTTCACCCTTGTTTGACGAAGAAACTCAAATCACTCTGTTCAAAAAAGCAATTTCATTTTTCAAAACTCTGTATGAAGCAGAAGATTTTTTCTTCGATGCAGAAAGCCTCGCATTTGCGGAAAAGCATCTTGCAAATATCTATGCTTCCCGGAAAGATTCCGATAACACTTTGCTTCATCTTGCAGAATGTGTCAAATATACCATCATCTTCGATACCTACGACGAAACGAAAGAAACATACATTTCCATCATACCCTACGGACGTACGCCTGTTGGCATCAATTGGAATCAGCAATGGAATACCAGTCATGAGATGTTAATTCGATTGAATCAGGATGATAATTATGAGTTTTTGAAAGATAACAAAACCTTCCAAACCTTGATCGAACAATTGAAACAAACAGACAATATGCAATAAACCATTATGGGCTGCTGCACTCATGCGCAACAGCCCCAATTCTTACCCCGCCATCCCCAGCATATTCCGTATAAAAATCCCGTACCCTCTCTGCGGCTGGTTGACCATGACGTGTGTGACGGCTCCGACGAGTTTCCCATCCTGCAAAATCGGGCTGCCCGACATCCCCTGAATGATTCCCCCGGTTTTTGCAAGCAGTTCCCCGTCCGTGATCTCAATGACGAAATTCTTATTGGACAAATCGCCCGTATCCCCGATGGACACGATGCGGATGGCATATTCCCGCGGTGCTCCATCATCCAGTGTACACAGAATCACCGCATCCCCGGTGTGCAGCTCCTCGGGGCGTCCGATCGGCATCGGCTTCACATCGGGCAGTGCGGTAAAGACCCCGATGACACCGCAGGCGGTATTGTCCAGCAGCGTCCCCGTGCGTATCCCGGTAAAGCTGCCGCGCAGCTCACCCGGATTGCCGGCAGTTCCCGGAACGATCTGCCCGACGGTGACACCGAGCGTTGTTCCGCGTGTCAGCGGCAGAAGCGCGCCTGTTGCGGTATCGCAGATGCCGTGTCCGAGCCCGCCGAACATCCCGGTTGCGGGGTCGATGAACGTCACCGTTCCGATACCCGCCGTCTGATCGCGCGACCAGATCCCGGCGCGATAAATCCCGTCCGATGCCCGGCACGGTGCCAGTACAATCTCGCGAACCGCGTCCTCTCCGCGCCGCACCGACAAAACCGCATCCCGTCCGTCCGTGCCGTCCTGCGATACCGCCGCCGACAAATCCGCCGCCGAGGTCACATCCTCTCCGTCCACCGCCACGATCACATCACCGATCCGAAGCCCTGCATCCTTTGCGGGACAGCACCCGTCCGCGACATCCTCCAGTCCGACCACAAGCACTCCCTCCAGCCCGCACCGCACCCCGAACAGCATCCCGCCCGGAATCAGCGCACGGTCTTCAAAGGCGTGCACCGTCACCGTCTTCAAGGGAATCACACCGCCCAGCGTCAGTGTCGTCTGTTCCGTTCGACAGAAGACAAACGGCGGCCGCGCCGCATCCTCACTGCCCTCCCATACATCATCTCCCGGAAATCCATCCTCTGCCGCGATGCCGACACCGTACACAGAAATGGTGTCCGGACACAGATAATCCACACAGCCGAGCACACAGATCAGTGCGGCACAAAGTGCCAGCATTCCAATCAATATCCGCGGCCGGCACGTTCTCTGTTCACCGTACCGCCGCATTCCTCCCCATTGCTTCATGTTCTTTCTCTTCCTCCCCGTTTATGCCGCGCATTGTACGCTCCCGGTACACTGCGGCACGCAATCGCAGTTTAGTGTCCGCAGCCGCCCGGCAATTATGAATGACAATATGCGGTCGTACCGCGCGATTCTGACAGAAGCGGGAAAATTCGTCTTTTTTTCAAAATCCGCTTCCTTCCGTTGACAAGCCGCCGCGTTTGTGATAAACTATCTGTATATCATTCTGCAGCAGACACCCAGCGCATCCTTGCTCTGACATGATGATATCCGTCCGAACCCGCATTCATTCCGGTGATATCGTTTTTTCAAAAATTTTTATCCGATGCACATACCATACCCAAATCCCGATCAAAAAGGAGTTCTCTGACATGCATAAAATAATGGAAGAAATGCGCGCCATCCGCGTACGCAATACCATTGAAAACCTGCGCCGCAACAACATGGAAGCGCAGTATGTCCCGACCGCCGCAGACGCGCTTGCCGCGCTGAAATCGTATCTGACACCCGGCTGTACCATCGGGGTCGGCGGCTCTGTCACACTTGATGAAATCGGTGCAATCGACCTCTTTCGCTCCGGTGATTATGCGTTTCTCGACCGTTACGCACCGGCATTGACACCCGCTGAGATCAAGGATATCTACCGCCGCTCACTCTGGGCAGATGTTTATGTCATGAGCGCCAACGCCATTACCGAAAACGGGGAGCTTTACAACGTCGACGGGCGCTCCAACCGCGTCGCAGCCCTCCTCTACGGTCCCGATTCCGTCGTTGTCATCGCCGGTGTCAACAAGATCGTCTCCGATATCGATGAAGCCATTCACCGTCACAAAACTGCCGCCGCACCGGCCAACGCCGCACGTCTGCACTGCAATACCCCGTGTGTCCGCACCGGCAAATGCGTTTCCATGATGCGTCAGGGAGAGGATTCCATGTGTGCAGGATGTGCCTCCGAGGACCGCATCTGTGCAAACTATGTCGTCTCCGCACGCCAGAGAGAGGCAGGACGCATCAAGGTCATTTTAGTCGGCGATGCACTTGGCTTTTAACACATGAAAATTGCCACATACAATCTCTGGGATCACCCGGCCGGCCTGCCGCACCGCGGTCAGCAGATCATCGATACGCTCTCCGCACAGTCGCCCGATATTCTGTGCGTGCAGGAAAATTTCATGGGCGAGGACCTTGTGTCCCGGCTCTCTTTCCTGCCGTACAGCGCACATCATCCGGACATGGATTTGTCCGTTCTGAGCTGATACCCGATTACGGATAGCAGGCGGCTTTCCTATGCCCTGCTTGCTCAAATCCGGACAGACACAGCCGCACTGTGTCTTGTCAACGTGCATTTACCGTGGCGGAGCGCATCTGCACGGGAGGAAGCTATCGTGGAAGCCGTCGCCGCCGCAGATGCGCTTGACGCAGATTACACCGTGATCGCCGGGGATTTCAACTGCTCCGACAATTCTGCCGTTCACCGGTTTCTGTGCGGCGAGCAGTCCCTTTTGGGGCACGACGCATACTGCTTCGATCTGGCAGAATCGTATGCCGCACGCACGGGTATTCCTCCGGAACCGACGCTTGATTTCCGGCAGAACCCTCGCTTCGGTGTCATTGACCCGCCGAACACGCTTGAGAGTAACCGGCGCTTTGACCGGATCCTGCTTGCAAATCCCTATCCGAAGCCTGCACCGGTGCTGTGTTCGTTCGGGCTGTTCGGACGTACGGTCTCGGAGTGCACCCAACTTGCGCCGTCGGATCATTGGGGTGTATACGCCTGCCTGTCATTTTGAAAAATCGGAAATTTCCCGTAAATAATTTTCGAAAAACTATTGACAGGCCGCATAATCCGTGGTATAATATCATAGTAAAACAAAGCAGAACGATCTCCGTTCTCACCGTCATTGTGTCATATGCCGGTTGATAACACCGAAACTATGCCCTCGCTGCGGGTCAGTCCTGCGCGCGGAATCGGATGGATGCGGAGACCGGACTCAGGTTTTCCGCATTTTTTATTTATCAAATGGAGGTGCTTGGTTATTAGCACAAAAGAGCTGCAGATCAATGAGCAGATCCGCGCAAACGAAGTCCGACTGATCGGTGCGGACGGCGAGCAGGTCGGTATCGTCAAGCTCGCGCAGGCACAGGAAATGGCTGAACAGAAGAATCTTGACCTCGTCATGATCTCTCCGAACGCAGAACCGCCGGTGTGCCGCATCATGGATTACGGTAAGTACCGCTTCGAGCGCATCAAGAAGGAAAAGGAAGCCCGCAAAAATCAGCAGGTTGTCAAAGTCAAGGAAATTCAGCTTTCCTGCACGATCGACACCCACGACTTTGAGACCCGTGTCAATCATGCACACCGGTTCCTCGCCGACGGCAACAAGGTCAAGGTCATTGTCAAGTTCAAGGGCCGTGAAATGAGCCATCTGGACAACGGACGCGAAGTCATCGGACGTTTCCTTGAGGCATGTGCCGACGCAGGCTCCACCGACAAGAAGCCGACCCTCGAAGGTCGTTCCATGTCCGTGATTCTCTCCCCTCTCAAGAACTGACCCCCGCTCACAAAGATCGGTCAGCCGTGTGCTGTCACCCGGTACCGCATCAAACACGTTTACAAATTCACCCGAAAGGAAGATATTATTATGAAACTCAAGTCCCACAGAGCATCTGCTAAGAGATTCACCCTCACCAAGAGCGGTCTCGTTAAGATGAACCATTCCCACCACCGTCACAACCTCGGCCTGAAGACCGCAAAGAGAAAGAGACACCTGCGTACTGGTACGTACCTGTCTTCCTGCTTTGCTCCTACTGTTAAGGCTATGATCGCTCCTGCACATAAGTAATTTTCTGCAGAAGACATCGAAAAATACAAGAATTACACGAAATAACGGAGGATTATAATAATGGCAAGAGTTAAGGGCGCGATGATGGCGCGCAAGAGAAGAAATAAGGTTCTGAAGGCTGCAAAGGGTTACTGGGGTGCAAAGTCCAAGCACTTCAAGATGGCCAAGCAGGCTGTCATGAAGTCCGGCAACTATGCGTTTGCAGGCAGAAAGATGAAGAAGAGAGACTTCCGTTCTCTCTGGATCACCCGTATCTCCGCAGCTGCGAAGATCAACGGCATGAACTACTCCACCCTTATGCACGGTCTGAAGAAGGCTGGCATCAACCTCAACAGAAAGATGCTCTCTGAAATCGCAATCGCTGATGCAGAAGCATTTGCAGCAATCTGCGCACAGGCAAAGGCTGCTCTCTGATCCAAGTCAACAATACCCAAAACCAAAGTGTTCATTTCGTGCACTTTGGTTTTGTCGTTATTTTGTGTCAATCAAAAACCGCAGTATTTGCCCCGCAAACAGACAAAAACACCGAAAATTTCCCTCAAAAGCCGGAAAACGACCGCCAAAGGAGCACCGCAGAAATGGCTGATTTCACCCCGATACGCATCACCTCACGCGCCAATCCCCGCATCACGGATGCGGCAAAGCTGCACGAAAAGAAACACAGAAACAGAACACAGCGCTTCTTTTTTGAGGGTCACAAGCTCTTCTCCGAAGCACGGGATGCCCGTATTCCGATCGAATGCGTCATCGTCGAGGAGCAGGCATACGAAAAATACCGCCCGCTGTTTGAGGATGCAGACTTTGAGATCCTGCTCGTCCCGCCGTCCGTTTACGAAAAGGTCACGGACGAACAGGCACCGCAGGGTATCTTCTGTATCGCAAAATTTCCGGACAATTTGAAGTTTTCTCATACAATATCAATAACGGGTTCACATTTGGGGGATATAATAGAAACAAAAGCCCCGAAATATCTCATCTGTGACGGTCTGCGTGACCCCGGCAACCTCGGAACGGTGATCCGTACGGCAAATGCGCTCGGCTTTGACAGGCTGCTGCTCTCTGCCGACTGCGCCGATGTCTGCAGCCCGAAAACCGTACGTGCGGCGATGGGTGCTCTGTTCCGGCTGCCCATTACGATCGCAGAGGACATTCCCGCCTCTATTGCGGAATTGCGGAATGCAGGCTTTGATGTCCGTGCTGCCGCCCTGACCGATGCGGCACAGCCGCTCGGCACCTACCGCGTCACAGACAAAACCGTCTTTGTAATCGGCAATGAGGGACACGGGCTGGCAGAAGAGACCGTCGCCGCATGTGACGGTGCCGTTATCATTCCGATGGCGCCCGGCGCGGAATCGCTCAATGCCGCCATTGCCGCATCCATTCTGATGTGGGAACGCACCCGCATCTGACCGACGCACCTCCCTTACCGCAGAATTACGTTTGAAAGGACGGACAGCAGCGTGAAACATTGATTTTTCACGCGGTTTTTGAGGCTTTCGATGTTTTCGGCATCGATTTTGCTTCGAAAAATCGACCCCAATTCCACAAGAAAGGAAGGCTTTCGTCAAGCGAAAGCCATGGTGATTGACATGGAATCCATCGTATATTGGATCTGGCTTGCCGAGGCACTCGGCCCGGCAAACGACAGCCTGCTTCCCCTGCTGGAATACTTCAAAACAGCTGACGCGGTTTACCGTGCACCGAAGGATGCACTTGCCGCATGTGAAAAGCTGCGGCCGGATGTCATTCCCTCTCTTGCGGACAAGGATCTTTCGCAGGCACAGCGCATTCTCAGCCGCTGTGAGACGCTCGGCGTCGGAATTCTCCCGTACTGCGACCCCCTGTACCCGGACCGCCTGCGCCAGATCCACAGGCCGCCCGTTCTGCTGTACTACCGCGGTTATCTGCCCGATTTTCCGAAACGCCTCGCCGTTGCTGTTGTAGGTACACGCGGCATGACGGAGGAGGGACGCAGAAACGGCTACCGACTCGCGTATGAGCTTGCGGTCACCGGTACCATCGTCGTCAGCGGCATGGCCATCGGCATCGACGGCATCGCCCATGTCGGTGCGCTGGATGCAGGCGGCATCACCGTCGCCGTCCTCGGCTCCGCCATTGACAATCCCTATCCCGCAGAGCATCGCGCCATGTACGACCGTCTGATCCGACAGGGCGGCGTCATTTCGGAGTATCCGCCCGGCATGCGTACACAGCGATGGCATTTTCCGCAGCGCAACCGCATCATCTCCGGCCTCTGTCAGGGAACGCTGATCGTTGAGGCGGGTGAGACAAGCGGTGCGCTCATCACCGCAAAGGAAGCTCTGGCTCAGGGACGCAACGTCTTTGCCGTGCCCGGTGATCCGACCAATCCCGCGCGCACCGGTACCAACAACTTAATCAAGGCAGGTGCCTCGCCTGTCACGGAAACCGCCGACATTCTGAAAGTATACGCCTCCCTTTACAACCCCGTGCTGCATCCGGAAAATTTAAGCGATCCGGCTTATTTCTCCGCCTTTGACGACACGCTGAAATACGGTCAGCAGCGCGTGGAGGAATATCGCAGCGGCGCAGGATACCGTACAAAAAATCCGCCGCGCGGCAGCTCACCCGCCCGTCCGCAGGATCCGGGTCCCGATGCAAAGCCGGCCGGCACACGCACCGCACCGCCCGCCGTGGAGCTGCGTGAGATCCGGTATACAGCCGAGGACACCGCACCGATGATGGAGCAATCCCCGCTCGTCACCGCGTCCGTAACACCGGCCGCAGCCCGTCAGGCATCTGCACCGAAACCGTCCTCTGCACCGACACCCGTACAGGAGCCGAAGCCGGAGACGACCGCCGATGCGCTCCCGCAGAAGATGCCGGAGGGGCTGACGGATGAGCAGCAGATGGTGCTGTCCATGATCCGGCAGGGTATGAGCTTTGACGACATGTGCAAATGCGGCGTCAAGGCAGCACACCTGCTGGTCGACATTACCTATCTGGAGCTGGTCGGCTGCATCCGCGCCATTCCCGGCGGCCGTTATGAAATCATCTGAAACACAAATCCGCGTTTCGTTTACGATATATCCACCACACAATCCGATCCGAAGAAAGGAACCTTTCGCCAGACGAAAGAGATAAGAACACTATGGCAAATTTAGTTATCCTCGAATCTCCCGCCAAAGCCAACACCGTCAAAGGATATCTGGGCTCCAGCTATAAGGTCGTGGCCTCTGTCGGCCATGTCCGTGACCTGCCCAAGAGCACGCTCGGCGTCGACATTGACGATCACTTCAAAGCAAAATACATCAACATCCGCGGCAAGGGTCCGCTTATCAAGGAGCTGAAGAAGGAAGCCAAGGCCGCAAACAAAGTCTTCCTCGCAACGGACCCTGACCGCGAAGGAGAGGCCATTTCCTGGCATCTCGCCGCGGCACTCGACCTCGATCCCGCCAAAACCAAGCGTGTTACCTTCAACGAGATCACCAAGTCCGCCGTTACGCAGGGGATCAAGAACCCGCGTGACATCGACATGAGCCTCGTCAACTCCCAGCAGGCACGCCGTATCCTCGACCGCATCGTCGGCTATAAGCTCTCTCCGTTCCTCTGGAAATCCGTCAAGTCCGGACTGTCCGCAGGCCGCGTCCAGTCGGTCGCAACCCGTATCATCGTTGACCGTGAAGAGGAAATCCGTGCATTTGTCCCGGAGGAATACTGGACCATTGAGGTCCTTCTGCAGGGTCAGCGCGGCCGCCCGGTCAAGGCGAAATACTGGGGCAATGCATCCGGCAAGCAGGAGCTTCACACAAAGGAAGATGCCGATGCGATCCTCGTACCGGCAGAAGGCGCCGATTTCCGCGTCACATCCGTAACCAAGGCCATCCGCCACAAGAACCCGCCCCCTCCCTTCACAACCTCTACCATGCAGCAGGAGGCCTCCCGCAAGCTGTCCTTCCAATCCCAGCGCATTATGAAGGTCGCGCAGGAGCTGTATGAAGGTATCGACCTCGGTTCCGAATTCGGCGGTGTCCACGGTCTGATCACCTACATGCGTACCGACTCGCTTCGCATTTCCGCAGAGGCACAGAAATCCGCAGCAGACTACATTCTCGACAAGTTCGGTGAAAAGTTCTGTCCGGAAACACCCCGTGTCTATAAATCCCGCGCATCGGCTCAGGATGCACATGAAGCCATCCGTCCCTCCAATATGAAATTTGAGCCGGAGAAGATCAAAAAGCATCTGACCCCCGATCAGTTCAAGCTCTACCGTCTGATCTGGAACCGCTTCCTCGCCTCCCAGATGCAGTCCGCGGAGCTCGATACCGTCACCGCCGATATGACACCCGCAGGATGCTTCGGTACACCCGATGCACCGCTGTTCCGTTCGTCCGGCTACACCGTCAAGTTCAAGGGCTACATGGCGATCTATGAGGAATCCGACGATGAGGAAACGGCTGATGATGCTCCCGAAAAGAGCGCACGCCTGCCGGAGCTTGCCGAAAACGACATCCTGCCGCAGACCTCCATCAATCCCGAGCAGCATTTCACGGAACCGCCCGCACGCTACAACGAAGCTACGCTCATCAAGTTCTTTGAAGAAAAAGGCATCGGCCGACCGTCCACCTACACCCCCATCATCACAACGATCATCACACGCGGGTATATCGCAAGAGAAGGCAAGGCACTCAAGCCCACCCCGCTCGGTGAGATCACAAACAAGCTGATGGTCAAGTATTTCCCCGACATCGTCGACGTTGCATTCACGGCAAAAATGGAGGACGAGCTTGACAGCATCGAAAACGACACCTCGTCCGTTGAGGAGGTTCTGTCCTCGTTCTATGAAAACTTTGCCGCGAATCTTGATTATGCGGATAAGAACGTCGAACGCGGCGCATATGAGATCCCTGTTGAGGAGACCGATATCGAATGCGAAAAGTGCGGTGCAAAGCTGGTCATCAAGTCCGGCCGCTACGGCAAATTTGCCGCCTGCCCCAATTATCCGCGCTGCCGCAACACAAAGCCGCTCAATGCCGACGGTACTGTCGATACCTCAAAGGCAGAGGCACAGTTTGAAAAGACCGACATGGTCTGCGAGCTGTGCGGCAAGCCTGTCGTCATCCGTCCCGGCAAGTACGGCGCATTCTACGCCTGCGAAGATTATCCGACCTGTAAATTCACCAAGCCGATCCTGCGCGACATCGGCGTTCCCTGCCCCAAGTGCGGCGGCAAGATTGTCCAGAAACGCGGCAAGAACCGCATGATCTTCTATTCCTGCGAGCAGTATCCGACCTGTGATTTCTCCTCGTGGGATATCCCGCAGACCGAGACATGCCCCACCTGCGGCGCTATGCTGTACCGCAAGAAGGGCAAGGACTATGTCTTCTGCCACAATAAAGAATGCGGCTACCGCCGCGATGTCGAGCCGCTGACGGCAGAATCCGCACAGAGCGGTATTCTGACAGGCGAGGAGGACGCATGAGCCGTACCGTTGACATTTTCGGTGCGGGGCTCGCCGGATGTGAAGCCGCATGGCAATGTGTCCGGCACGGCGTTCCCGTCCGCATTCATGAAATGAAGCCGCACAAATCTTCACCGGCACATCGGTATCACGGCTTTGCGGAGCTTGTCTGTTCCAATTCACTGCGTTCGGGTCAGATATTCAACGCCATCGGGCTGCTCAAAGAGGAGCTTACCCGCATGGGTTCGCTGATTATGGAAGCCGCATATGCAAATGAGGTTCCCGCAGGTGCGGCACTTGCCGTTGACCGTACGGCATTCTCCGATTTCATCACCGACAGGATCCGGAATCATCCGCTTATTACAGTCATTGAGGAGGAGGTCACCGCCATTCCCGACGATCCCGATGCAGTCATCATCGTGGCAACGGGTCCCCTGACCTCGGATGCGCTGTCACAGGACATCGCACGTCTGACAGGTGCTGATTACCTTTACTTCTACGATGCGGCCGCACCGATCGTGGATGCATCCTCGATCGATATGAACCGGGCATGGGAGGCCTCCCGTTACGACAAGGGCGAGGCGGCATACATCAACTGCCCCATGACCCGGGAGGAATACACCGCTTTTTATCAGGCGCTGATCTCGGCGAAGGAAGCTCCGCTGCACGACTTTGATCTGCCGGATGCAGACAAGTCCGGCAAGGATGGCGGTCTGACCGTCTTTGAAGGCTGCATGCCGGTAGAGGTCATGGCGCGCCGCGGCATGGACACCCTGCTCTACGGTCCGCTGAAGCCCGTCGGTCTGCCCGATCCGAGAACGGGGCGCGAGCCTTATGCCGTCGTTCAGCTCCGTCAGGAAAACACAGACAAAACAATGTACAATCTCGTCGGCTTCCAGACCCATCTGACATGGGACGAGCAGCGCCGCGTGTTCGGCATGATCCCCGGTCTTGAACACGCGGAATTCCTGCGCTACGGTGTCATGCACCGCAACACATTTATGAATTCACCGAAGCTGCTGGCAGCTGACTACTCGATGCGCACCCGCCCGAATCTGTTCTTCGCAGGACAGATGACCGGTGTCGAGGGCTACATCGAATCGACCGGCTCCGGCTTCATCGCCGGTGTCAATGCTGCCCGCCGTGCGCTCGGCATGGAGCCTTTGTACTTCCCGCGGGAAACCGTACTCGGTTCTATGGCGGCGTATATCAGCGATGAGCGGGTCACCGCATTCCAGCCGATGAATGCAAACTTTGGCCTGCTCCCGCCGCTTGGCTATAAGATCCGGGGCGGCAAACGCGGACGCAACGATGCATTTGCCCAGCGCGCCGTGGATACGGCAGAGCAGCTGATGAACGACGGTCTGCTCCCGCGCCCGGAGCACTCCATCCACAGAATCGCGTCAGAGTCTGACATGCAGACAGAGGGAGAATCCAATACATGAAGATCATCATTGATGCCATGAGCGGCGACAATGCACCGGCGGAGATCGTCCGCGGCGCCGTCGCTGCAGCAAAGAATCTGTCGCCCGACATATCCTACATTCTGGTCGGCGACGAAACAACCGTCAGGGAGGAGCTTTCTTCCGCGGGCGGCGATGCATATCTTGCAGAGAATCGCATCACCGTTGTCCATGCGGAGGAAATTCTGACCATGGAGGACGACCCGTTTGATGTCATCAAAAAGAAAAAGAATTCCTCCATGTCCGTTGCACTGCGTCTGCTTTCCGACGGTGCAGGCGACGCGCTTGTCAGCGCCGGCAACACCGGTGCACTGTTCACGGGCGCGACGATGATCGTCCGCTGTGTCAAGGGCGTGCGCCGGGCCGGCATTGCCGCACTCATTCCGTTTGACCGCCCGCTTCTGCTTATGGATGCCGGTGCCAATGTCACGGTCACCGCAGAATATCTGGAGCAATTTGCACTGATGGGGACGGTCTACATGGAGAAACTGTTCGGCATCACCTCCCCCGAGGTCGGTCTTGCAAACAACGGTGCCGAATCCCATAAGGGTACACCGGTCATCGCGGAAGCGTATGCCGCACTGACAGCCAATCCTGCCATCCGCTTTGTAGGCAATGTCGAAGGTAAGGAAGTTCCGTTCGGCAAGTGCGATGTGCTCGTCGCCGACGGCTTCACGGGCAACATCATCTTAAAGCTGATCGAGGGCATGGGATCGTTCTTCATGAAACGGATGAAGAAGATGCTGTATGCAAACATCTGCACCAAGCTTTCCGCACTTGTCCTGAAAAAGGAGCTTTACCGACTCAAGCGCGACTTTGACGCATCGGAGGCCGGCGGCTCGCCGTTCCTCGGCATCCAGAAGCCAGTCATCAAGGCACACGGCTCAGCCGATGCCCGTGCCGTTATGAATGCCTGCCGTCAGGCCGCAGCATACATTGACAACAATGTCAACGATGAGATCATCCGCCGCATCGCCGCGCTGAAAGAAGCCCGCGCACAGGAAAAGGCAGACGCGGCATCCGCAGAAGCCTGACCGTTCTATTGCATCCGTCTGCCCGATCCAACGATCGGTCGGGCAGAATGTACGGTGCATTTCACGATTTGTCTTATTTGTGTTCAAGAAAGGAACCTTATGAACCGGACACCCGAATCTGATTATCCGTTGGATCCGAAATACCTTGAGGAGACCATCGGCTATACCTTCAAAAACCGACAGTATCTGACAGAAGCGCTGACGCATTCCTCCTATGCAAACGAAATGCGCTCCCGCTCCGGTCAGGCGATCATCTGCAACGAACGCTCCGAATTTCTCGGTGACAGCGTACTGTCGATCATCACAAGCGAATATCTCTTTTCCGCATTCAAATCCCTGCCGGAGGGAGCACTGACAAAAATGCGCGCCTCCATTGTCTGTGAGGATGCCTGCTGCAAATTTGCAAACGACATCCGCCTGGGCGACTATCTGCTGCTCGGTCACGGCGAGGAGCGCAACCGCGGACGCTTCCGCAAATCCATTCTCGCAGATGCCTTTGAGGCACTGCTCGCCGCCATCTATCTTGACGCAGGGAAAGAGGAAACGGCACGCTTCCTGCTTCCCTATGTCAAGAAAGAGGCCGCAGCACTCAAAAACGGCCGCTCCAAGGACTACAAGACCCTTTTGCAGCAGATCATTCAGCAAAAGCCCGGTGAGATGCTTGAATACGTCCTTGTCGGCGAATCCGGACCCGACCACAATAAGACCTTTGAGACAGAAGCACGTCTCAATTCCAATGTGATCGGTCACGGAACAGGCTCGAGCAAACGCGAATCCGAGCAGATGGCCGCCTATCAGGCGCTGATTCTCTTCGGCGTGGAATCGCCGGAGAACGATAAGGAGACAACACTTTGATATTAAAATCCCTAGAACTGCAGGGCTTCAAATCCTTCCCGGACAAAACGCATCTGACCTTTGACCGCGGTACAACCGTCGTCGTCGGCCCCAACGGCTCCGGCAAGTCCAACATTTCCGATGCTATGAAATGGGTACTCGGCGAAATCTCTTCCAAGAACCTGCGCGGCAGCAAGATGGAGGATGTCATTTTCGGCGGTACAGATACACGACGCCAGATGGGCTTTGCCGAGGTATCCGTCACGTTCGACAACAAGGACGACGGGGGAACACGCCTTGCCACAGATTACGACGAGGTCACCGTCACCCGCCGCTATTACCGCAGCGGAGACAGTGAATATTTCATCAATGCCAAGCCCGTCCGCCTGCGCGACATCCACGAGCTGTTCATGAATACCGGTGTCGGACGTGAGGGCTATTCGATCATCGGACAGGGCAAGATCGCAGAAATCATTTCCCGCAAAAGCGACGAACGCCGCGCCATCTTTGAAGAGGCCGCCGGTATCGCAAAATACAAGTACAAAAAAGAAGAAGCTCAGAAAAAGCTGCTCGCTGTCGAGGACAACCTCGTCCGTGTCGCCGACATTGTCGGTGAACTGGAGGGACGTGTCGGTCCGCTCGAAAAAGAAAGCGCCAAGGCGCGGGCATATCTGGAGCTGTACGACCAGAAGAAAGAAGCCGATATTTCCCTGTGGCTTTATGACATGCAGGCACTCAAAGCGGAAATTTCCGCGCTGGAGGATGCGCTGAAGCTGTCAAAAAACGACTATGAGCGCGCATGTGCGCTGCTTGATGATCTGGAAGCACAGGGGGAGCGCCTGTATACACTGTCACAGGAGTATCAGGCAAAGACGGAGGAGCTGCGCGCACAGTCCGCTGCCATCGCAGAGGAACGTATGCGGCTGGAGGGTGAATGCCGTGTCGCGGAAAACGAAATCCAGCACATCAATGCGCGGCTAGACGAAAACGCCGATGCAGCACAGACCCAGGAAAAGCAGCTTGCACAGGCTGAAGCGCATCTTGCACAGTCCCGCGCGGCACTAGATGATGCCAACACCCGTCAGGCGGCCGCAGAGGAGGTCTGTGAGGCAGACCGCAAGGTTCTCGATGCGGCAGACCACGCGCTGGATGACGCATACAACCGCCTGTCCGCACTCGGTGAGGAGATTGCGGCGGCGG
>JAFTLK010000150.1 GCA_017455975.1 Clostridia bacterium
CTTCTGCGGAAGCTCTATGAAGCGATGATCGGAAAGAAACGGGAGGAGTAAAGACAGTGACAGAACAGTTTCTGACATGGGAAATGCTGGGCACCTTTTCCGGCACACTCGGTATGGTGATGATTCTGACCCAGCTGACAAAGGAGCTGCCCGGGATCGCAAGGATTCCGACGCAGTTGTACAGCTATCTGCTCGCGCTCGTCATCATGGCGGTAACCGCGATCGTCGGCGGCAGAACGGCAGCACAGGATATGATCCTGCTGCTCTTCAATGCGGCGGTCGTTGCATTGAGTGCCAACGGCGGTTATGATGCGCTTATGCGTGCCGTGCAGAAAACAACGGAATAACCGGGATTCGACCGGGCAGAAAATGGTTCTGTCCGGTCATTTCTTGTTTTCTTTTCGGTTATTTCGGTCATGACCCTTGACAGATGCGGCGGGGAATGGTAAAATGAAAGAAAAAACCGAATGTGAGGTAATATGTATGATTCTGAAAACCGCTTATCCCCAGCCGGATTTTGCCCGCGCTGACTGGTACAATCTCAACGGCACATGGGACTTTTCCTTTGCACCCGAGGGTGAATGTCTGACGAATCCTGCTTATGACGGAACCATTGAAGTTCCGTATCCGTGGGGTTCTCCGCTGTCCGGCATTGCCTGCGGCGACAACGGTACCGGCTATTACCGCCGCACCGTCTGCTGGAACACCGCTGCTGCCCGTATTTTCCTGTGCTTCGGCGCGGTCGACTATACCTGCACGGTGACGGTCAACGGCACGCAGGTCGGTACACACACCGGCGGCTATGCGCGCTTTGACTGTGAGGTTACCGCTGTCTGGAACCGCGGCGGCGAGAACGTGATTGAGGTGACCGCCACCGACAACGCAGGCAGAAACCAGACTTACGGCAAGCAGGGCTATGGCGACGCGCGCGGCATCTGGCAGACCGTATGGCTGGAGGGCAGAGCAGAGGCGTACATTTCTGCGTTCTTTGCAAAGACGGCACTGGACGGCACCGTTTCCTATGAAATCGAAACCGACGGTGCGGCAGACGGCATGACGGTGACCGCCGCATTTGCCGGTGTTTCCGCATCGGCTGCTGTCGCTGACGGCAAGGCATCCCTCACCCTGTGTATTCCGGACGCAAAGCTCTGGACACCGGAGGAACCGAATCTCTATGACGGTACGCTGTCGCTCGGTGACGACACTGTCTCCACTTATGTCGGTATCCGCGAGATCGGAACGGGTGTCTTCGGTGAGCACGGACACCGCTACATCACACTCAACGGCAAACCGTACTACATCAACGGCGTGCTCGACCAGTCGTTCAATCCGAGGGGCTTCTTCACTCTGCCGTCGGATGATGACTGCAAGGAAGAAATTCTCCGTCTGAAGCGCATCGGCATCAACATGGCGCGTATCCACATCAAGGCAGAAGAACCGCTGAAGCTGTACTATGCCGACAAGCTGGGTCTGTTGATTATGGAAGACCTGCCGTGCTTCTGGGGGAACCCGACACCCGAAACACGCGCACAGTATGAAAAGGAACTCGTCGAGCAGATCACGCGCGACCGCAACCATCCGTCGATCTTCTACTGGGTCGTCTTCAACGAAACATGGGGTCTGTTTACCAACTATGAAAAGGAAGACGGTACAAAGGCAAGAGAATACCTGCCCGAAACGGCGGAATGGGTCGTTTCCTGCTGGGAAAAGGTCAAGGCACTCGATCCGACAAGACTGGTTGAGGACAACTCCCCCTGCAACTGGGACCATACCAAGACCGATGTCAATACATGGCACTTCTATTCCAACGGCTACGAGCGTGTCAAGGAGGTCGTCGATTCGTTCTGCCGCGGTGCTTATGTCGGCTCGCAGTATAACTTCAAGTCCGGCTACACAATGGAAGATGTCCCGTGCATGAACAGCGAATGCGGCAATGTCTGGGGCATTGAAGGCAACGCCGGTGATTCCGATATCTCCTGGCAGTACAAATATATGATGAACGAATTCCGTCTGCATGACAAGCTCTGCGGCTTTGTCTTCACGGAGTTCCACGATGTTGTCAACGAGTTCAACGGCTATTACAAGATCGACAACTCCGACAAGGACTTCGGCTATGATCTCTACGGTATGTCCCTGCGCGATCTCCATGCACAGGATTATGTCGGTGCCGATCATCCGCCGATGAAGACGGTCAGCGCAGGCGAGGCGGTCGATATTCCGATGTTCGGCTCCAGCTTCACCGATGCCCGTCACGGCAAGGTACTCGACGTTGTCTGGCAGCTGACGGTGACCGATGCGGCATACGGAGCGCATCCCGATCTTTGCGACACGGGTGAGTTCTCTGTCGTATGGCGCGGCTACGGCGCATTCCCGGCAGGTGTTATCCGCGTTGTCATGCCCGAGGTGGATGGCATTGCCTGCCTGACATGGTCGCTGATGGACGGCGAGGAAACCGTGATGACCAACGGGCTGCTCTTTGACGTTGTATGTGACCGCGCGGATGTCCTTGCCATTGCACCGACCGCAGGTGACGCAGAAGGCTTTACAAAGGCATTTGCGGTACAGGACGGCAAGAAGCAGAACGGTCTCGGTGCGGGCGCATTTACATATACCGTCATTACCGCAGACATTCCCGGCTGGGACGGTGCCGACAATGTCCGCATCCTCTTTGAAGCAGCCACCCGTGCTCCGATGACACATGACTTCCCCGAGGAAGACAACGGTTCCAAGATCGACCTCAACTATATGCTCGGCTACCGCTGTGACCCCGGCGCGAACCCCAACACCTTTGCGCAGACCGATGAAAACCGCTATCCCGGTACGGTGGAGGTTTCCATTGACGGCACGGTGATTGATGTGATCACGCTGCCTGACTGTCCTGCAGACTCCCGCGGCGCGCTGTCGCATCACTATCAGGCGTCCGACCGCCATCTGGATGAAGCAGGTACCTACGGCTATCTGTGTGATGTCCGGATTCCGTCGGCACTGCTTCTGAAGCTCCGCGATAAGGAATCCTTTGTTCTGACGCTCCGTGCGCCGGGCGAACACGGTCTGTCTCTGTTCGGCCGTAAGAGCGGACGCTACGCCATGGATATTCTGGTGATGGCAGAATGAGCTACAAGCCGCAATACAGTCCGCTCGCCGCGTATCTTGCCAACCTCCGTCCGGCAAAGGCGGCAGAGCGGAAATACACAGGAAATCCGGTCTCCGAGACCGACATCGAACGCAACCGCGAGCTTCTCTGGGCGCATACGCTCGAAAAGGATCCCGAGCGCGACTTCATCATTCTGAATATCACAGACCCGCATCTGTCGGACACCGGCTATCGCGTCAAGGAAACACCGGAGATGTTCAAAACGGTCGAAGCACTGATTCATGAAGTTCAGCCCGATCTGATTACCGTCACCGGCGACATTGTCTGCGATGATGCGACCTACCATTCGATCCGCCGTTTCACCGATTTCATGGAGTCCTTCGATATTCCGTGGGCACCGGTCTTCGGCAACCACGACGACGAGGGCAACTGCGATCTTGCGTATCTTGCTGACATCATGCTGCATTCTCCGCACTGCATCATGAAAAAGGGCGATCCTGCGATGGGGGTTGGCAACTATGTCATCTGCATCACCGAGGAGGCACGCACCGTGACCGCGCTGTTCATGATGGACAGCCATCACGGACTTGTCAACGCCCGACAGACGGAATGGTTTTCCTCCCTTGCCGCACAGATTGACGAGGAATCGGAGGGGAATGCCGAAATTGCCGTCATGCTCCATGTGCCGACTGCCGAATTTGAGCATGCCTACAACGCCGCATATGACCCCGAGACGAAAACGTATCGGGACGGTTACGGCGCCTTCGGTGAAAAGTACGAGGAGGTCTGCTGTGCGCGCCGTGACGGTGAGCCATATGAGGAAGGCTTTTTCACCGCACTCAAAAATGCGGGCAATGTAAAGCATCTCATCTGCGGCCATGAGCATATGAATGACTTCTCGATTGTCTGGGACGGCATCCGCCTGACTTATACAATGAAGGTCGGCAAATCGTCCGGCTATCAGCCCGGCTTTGACGGCGGAACTGTGTTCACCGTCGGGCGCGGCGGCATCAAGCGTATCACGCACAAAACGCGCAAAAATGACGATAGCCGCGAATTTTACAATATTGAGGACAAATCCCTGCGATAAAAAACAGCCGCAGACGGGAGCGAAAAAACGCCTGTCTGCGGCACTGTTTTGTCATATTCACATTTGCGAAGCAAATATTTCACCGCGCAGCGATTTCACATTGACGCGCAATGGGAACCATTGCGGGGCAATATTTCATACGCCTGCGGGCGTATTTCACTGAAAAAACCGCCAATCGAACGATTGACGGTTTTTTCTGGTGCTCCATCGGAGAGTCGAACTCCGGACACCTTGATTAAAAGTCAAGTGCTCTGCCATCTGAGCTAATGGGGCATCGCTGTTATTCACAGCCTAATTATGATACCACATTTTTGGGGATTTGTCAAGGGGTTTTTGAAAAAATGTATCAGTTTATATCTCGGTCGGACGACGGCGTTTGCCGTACACCGCAGGTGATATGCCCCATGTGCGGCGAAAGACACGTGAAAAATACTGTGGGTCTTCATATCCGACCGAGAGTGCAACATCTGCAACAGATAGCTCTGTATGGGTGAGTATTTCAGCGGCACGTTTCATACGCAAATCCGTGAGATAAGCAATCGGAGACATTCCCATTGCCGCGTGAAACAGCGCGCGATAACGGCTGACCCCGAGATGCTCCATTTCGGCGAGAAACGAGATACTCATCGGGGAAGAAAGATTTTCGTGCATATAGGACAGCGATGTGTAAATGCGGCGGGTATGATCGCGGACGGCGATATCTGCCGACGGATGGTATTTGCCATTAACCGTATCACGGCTTCTGGCAAGTGCACGTCCGAACATGGTACAGAGCTCCATAAACTGCGACGCGGCAGTGATATCAAAAAGAGGCTCATGCAGGAGCAGTGTTTTGAAGATTCCCCGGAATTTGTCCTCTGCATCGGAAACAAGACCGACAGACAACGGCGTTCCGATCGGAAGTGCGCAGTCGGCAAGCAGTCCTGCGGTGCCATAACCGGTTGCATGTACCCAAAGATAACTGATCGGGACACTTCCGGCATTTTCATAACGGAACGTGATATGCGGCGGGAAAATGAAAAGCTGACCGGGCGTGAGCAAAATATGTTCATCCTCCGGCATATCGCCGATATATAAGGAAAGTGTGCCGCCGTAGAGGTACATCAGATAATAATCTTCGCGCCCGTGCGGCTGATACCGGAGAAAAGCGCCCGGGATAATACAGCGTCCCGCACAGTTGACGCGAAGATAACAACGGTTGTCTTCAACATTATTTCCGATATCGGGATTGGGCTGTGCATCCGGAATATGATAATATCCGATAAATCGTGCATATTCTCCGGAAAAAGGTACTTCCATAAACCCTCCGATGACTGTGTACAGTATTACATATTGGCGAAATATCCATATTATAAAGTATATTTCACTTGTATTTATTCTGTAATTATTATACAATATAAACAGCGAAAAATCAATATGTTTTTGAGAAAAACGTAACATGATAAAGGAGAAAACCATGAAACAAAAATTGTCGTTTCTTTTATCTTTATTGATGCTGTCCTCTGTCCTGTCCGCTTGCGGCGGTGACGGGGAGACCTCTGTCACAACCGATGCCGGTACGGCGGCGCAGACGGCGGAGTCAACGCCTGTGGAAACCGAACCCGCATACCTGCCGGATGATCTGCCCGATGACCTTGACTTCGGCGGAGAAGCACTTCATATTTTCGGCTGGGAACGCGATGTCCCGGAATTTACCGTTGAGGAGGAATCCGGTGATATTGTCAATGACGCGATTTTTCAGCGCAACCGCACGGTTGAGGAGCGTCTCAATGTCGATCTGACCTACACGCTTGCTCCGGGCAACAGCACCTATAAAAATGACTGGGTCAACACGGTCAAAAACAGCACGATGGCCGGTGACGGTGCCAATGACATTGTCGGCGGCTATTCGATGGCCGGCGCAACGCTTGCATACAACCGACTGCTCATGGATTTGAAGGAACAGCCGTATCTGGACTTCACAAAGCCGTGGTGGCCGGCATCTCTGATCAACGAAGCAACATGTGAGGACAAGCTGTATTTCTGCTCCGGTGATATTTCCAATTATATGATCTATTACCTCAATGCGGTCTTCTTCAACAAATCTCTTGCTCAGGCGTATGATGTGGAGGATTTGTATACCCTGGTGCGTGAAGGGAAGTGGACGCTAGAAAAAATGGCAGCGCTGTCGGCGGATGCTTATCATGATCTGAACGGTGACGGTAAAAAGGACCCTGCCGATCAGTTCGGTCTGACCATGTCGTCCGTCTGTGCGGATTCGCTGTTCTTCTCCTCCGGTCTGCGCACAACGGAGATCGGTGATGACGGACTTCCGGTGATTTCCGATATGTTCGGCAGCGAAAAAGCACAGTCATTGGTTACATGGCTCAATGACCTGTTCAAAACCAACAGTGCATACTTATCGCTTGACAATGACTATATGCTTCCGTTCTTAGAAGAGCGCGCAATGTTCTTCCTGGTTGACGTTGCGTTTGCAGGGGACAAGCTGCGCTTTACCGAAATTGATTACGGTATCCTGCCGATCCCGAAATACGATGAAGCGCAGGAGGACTATTATACGATTCCCTCCTTTACATATACACTGTACGGGATTCCCGTGGATGCAAAGAATCCTGACCGTTCTGCGGCGGTACTGGAATGTCTTGGTTCCGAAGCATACCGCACGGTTTCGCCCGCTTTGTTTGAAACCGCGCTCAAGGTCAAGTATGCCGGGGATGACGCAACCTCCGAGATGTATGACATCATCCGCGGCGGTGTTGTCTTTGACATCGGCCGTATCTTCAATGACAGCATGAGCAGTCTGACATATTCGCTGTTCCGCGGTGCACTGCAGACGGGCAACAGCAACTGGACATCCACATTTGAGCAAAAAAGAAAGTCTCTTGATAAACACTTAGCCAAGGTCATTGATGCGCTGACCGCAGAAGAATAAGGAGGACATCCCGATGCGTTTTATCTATGACCACGATCTGCACATTCATTCCCGCATTTCTCCCTGCGGCGGCGACCCGAATCAGACACCGCAGCGGATTCTGCAGTATGCCGTTGACAACGGACTGAAGACAATCTGCATCACCGACCACTATTGGGACAGCACGGTTCCGCACCCATATGGTACCGGCGCAGGACAGACCACAGAACAGATTCTGTCCGCACTGCCGCTGCCGGAGGCGGATGGTATCCGTTTCCTGTTCGGTGCGGAAACGGAAATGGATCTGGACTGCACGATCGGTGTCGGCAGGGAAATGATCGAGCGGCTTGACTTCATCATCGTTCCGCTCAACCATCTGCATATGACCGGATTTTCCTGCCGCGGCGATGAGGATGCCGCCGAACGTGCAAGGTGGATTGTCCGGCGGTTTGATGCATTGCTGGATGCCGATCTGCCGCATCATAAGGTTGGACTGGCACATTTTACCGACGGTCTGATTTATCCCGGCGGAAAAAACACCGATGTTCTGATGCGGATTCCCGAATCGGAATACCGGCGGCTGTTCGGTCGCGCAGCGGAGCTTGGTATAGGCATTGAGCTGAATATGCCTGCAGCAAAGGCTGATCTGCGCGAAATGACATGGGAAGAAGATGCGGATGAACTGAATGTCTATCGGATTGCAAAGGAAATGGGCTGCAAGTTCTATTTCGGCTCGGATGCACATACCGTTGCCGGACTCGGCTGGGCGAAGCGCAATGCAGAAAAGATCATCGATCTTCTTGACCTTGACGAGCAGGATAAATTCACGCTATAATTCACAAACCGCGATGATCGGTGCATCGCGGTTTTTTCATCAAAAAATATGTCGGGGTATTGACAAACAGGTGAGATTTGTGGTATGATGTATCTGATAAATTATGATCGTCAACAGATCACAACAAGGAGGAACACAACATGAAAACATCGATCAACGCATGGTCGGTCAAGGGCGATACCGGCTTTGAGGAAATGTTCGCGCAGATTTCCGCGGCCGGTTTTGACGGCATTGAACTGAACGTCGACGCACCCGGCACGGCACACGGTCTGCACATGGACATGACCGACGGTGATATCGCGGCCATCCGCGCACTGTCCGAGCAGTATAAGCTGCCCGTCGTCTCCATTTCCACCTCGCTGACGGCAAATATGTGGGGCGACAACGATCCCGCAGTCCGCGAAAAGGTCAAGGCACTGGTGAGAAAGCAGATCTACTTTGCTGAAAGCTTAGGTGCAACCGGTATTCTGACCGTTCCCGGCGGCATGAACGACTCCCGTTCGCTGCTCACCTCTTGGAAGAATTCCGTGCAGACAATGAAGGAATTCGGCGAGGAAATCAAGGGCTGCAAGATCAAGGTCGGTCTTGAAAACGTCTGGAATGCATTCTTCACCTCTCCCTTTGATATGGTGCATTTCCTTGATGAAGTCGATTGCCCCGAATATGCCATCTACTACGATGCAGGCAACATGCACGCATTCTCCTCGTCCGAGCATTGGGTCGAAGTCCTTGCAGGACGCATCGACAAGGTTCACGTCAAGGGCTACCGTCGCAACCACGGCTCCATCAATCAGGGCGGTATCTGGTGTGACATCACCGATGCGGATATCAACTGGAATAAGGTCGTTCCAGGACTCAAGGCAGGCGGCTTTGACGGCTATCTGACCGCTGAAGTCGGCAAGGTCGACGCTGACCAGCCGTGGGATGCTTACTACAAGATGGTGCGCGATCAGGTCGCTTCCATCTGCGCATACGCTGACTGATTCCGATGAAAAAGCAGAAAATTTTTGCATGGCTGCTTGCCTGCATGACGGTCGGCGGGACGCTTCTGTCCTGCGGTGACGGCGGGGAAGCGGTGCAGACACAGGCAGACACCGAACCTGCATCGGACACGGCTGCTGTCACCGAGGAGCCCGATCCGCTTGCCGGACTTGATTTCGGCGGGGAGGCGTTATGCTTCTATGTCTCCGAGTTTGACTTGAACGGGTGGGGACCGTCCGACTATCTGATTGCTACGCCCGAGGAAGAAACGGGCGATGTGGTTCGCGATGCTGTCTATCAGCGCAACCGCGCCGTTGAGGAGCTGCTCAATGTCACGCTGACCTTTGAGAAAACCGCGGAGGATTGGACGACCATACCGAAAAATCTGTCGCAGACGATTCTGTCCGGCGATGATGTATACGATATGGTTTCGTCGTTTCTGTTCCCGCTTGCTTCCATGTCTGTTGAGGGCTACTTCCTCAATGCACAGGACGGAAAATATTTCGATTTTTCAAAGGACTACTGGAATGCGGCATACATGTCGGAGCTTTCGTTCGGGACGGAGGGGACAACGTATCTTCTGTCCGGCGATATGTACCTTGACATGATCCGCTCGTCCATGTGCCTGTACTTCAACAAGGACATCTTCCGCACCTACTTTGAGGATCCGGAGGAGCTGTATCAGCATGTTCTGGACGGTACATGGACCTATGACACGACGCTGACCTATGTTGCAGGCTGTTATTCCGATGTCAACGGTGACGGCACGCGCGACGCAGGCGATATTTACGGTTTTGGCTATGTCGGCAAGTGGGGTTCGGCGTATCCGTGGGAAATTTCCGCGGATCTGACATTTCTTGAACATGAGTCCGACGGCCGTCCGGTGCTTGCCCTGAACAACGAACGAAGCGTCGAGGTTCTGGAATTTTTGAACGAGCTGTTCTATCATGCGAATGCCTATGACTACGGTGACGTCACCGCCAACAACAATGCATTCCGCTCCGGAAATGTGCTGTTCTCGGGATGCCAGATGATTGCTTCGTTTGACACCTTCCGCGATATGGAGGCGTCCATCGGCATTCTGCCGTATCCGAAGTTTGACGAGGCGCAGAAAACGTATGTCACGCCCGGCTCTGACGTTGCCAACGTCGGTGTCATTCCGATGACATGCGCCGATCTCGATACCGTTTCTGCGGTACTGGAGGCGCTTTGCCGCGAAACCGGCGAGACCGTGCTTCCCGCATATTACGAGACGGCACTCAAGATCAAGTATTCACGCGATGACAGCACCTCGCAGATGCTCGACATCATCCGTGACGGTGTGTCCTGCGTATTCCCGCTGGCATACGGCAATTACTGTGAGAATGTGCCGCTGTTCCACGCGTTCACGGATCCTCTGCAGAATAAGTCCGTGGACTTTGTCTCCAACTGGGAAAAGTGGGAGGCCAAAGCACAGGCAAAGCTGGATGCACTCTGGGACGCATTTACTGCAATTGAATCTTAATTTTTATATTACAAATAAATTATTGGAGGATTATCATCATGAAAAAGAGACTTGCACTTATCGGCTGCGGCGGTATCGGTCAGTATCACCTGAGCCATTTTGTACAGTTCAAGGACATCGTGGATCTGGTCGGCTGGTGTGACCTGATTCCCGAACGCGCAGAAGACTTCAAGCAGAAGGCCGGCTGCGGTGAAGCATACACCGATTGGAAGCAGATGCTGGACGAAACCAAGCCCGATATGGTCTTCCTCGGTGTTCCCCCGTACTGCCACGGCGAAATCGAATTTGAACTGATCAATCGCGGCATCCACTTCCATGTTCAGAAGCCGCTTGCTCTGGATCTGGATCTGGCAAGAAAGATCCGTGACGCTGCAGAAGCCAAGGGTCTGATCACCGCCAGCGGTTTCCAGTGCCGTTATGCGGAAAATATTGTCCAGCCGGCAATCAAGTTCTGCAAGGAAAACCAGGTCGTCATGATCGACTGTTCCAGAATCGGCGGCGTTCCCGGTGTTGACTGGTGGCGTAAGAAGGAGCTGTCCGGCGGTCAGGCTGTTGAGCAGACCATTCATCAGTTTGATATCATCCGTTACTTCATGGGTGAAAATGCAGAACCTCTGGAAGTCTTCTCCTATAACGGCCGCGGCTTCATCAAGGACGAAGAATGGCCGGGTTACGATACTGACGACCTGTCCACAACGGTTGTGAAGTTTGCTAATGGCGCACTGGGCGTCATCACCACCGGCTGCTACGCTACCTCCGGCAACAGCTTCGATTCCAAGGTCATCTTCTCCACCAGAGACAAGAGAATGGAACACAAGATTCTCGGAACAACCGTGATCTACGGCGAAGAACCCCCGAAGGATGACGGCGCTGCTGACGGCTTCATCGTCAAGGGTGACGGTGCGCTGAAGGCTGCAGGCGGTGCTCTGGAATACAGAGAATCCATCGACGCAGGTGTCCTGTGCGACCGTACCTTCATCGAAGCAGTTATCTCCGGTGACGGCTCCAAGATCCGTTCTTCCTACAGAGACGCGTTCAAGTCCGTTGCGTTCACGCTGGCTTGCAACAAGTCCATGGAAACCGGTCTGCCTGTTAAGGTTGAACTGGAATAATTCCGTGATATCGCAAAAAAACTAATATTTTTGGCTCCCTCGTCGAGGGAGCTGGCAAAAAAAAGACGCTTCTGCGTCTTTTTTTGACTGAGGGAGTTATCATTTATTCAATGATTATTCATGTGCAGCAGCCTTTTTTACAATTTGTTCATTGACATACGACTGTCGGTATGGTATGATGATATCACCAAAGACAGGAGGACACGACAATGACCAAACACAAAAATCTTCATTTCGGTTTACTTTTTCTGCTTCTCTGCATGCTGTTTGCCCTGCCGGTTTGGGCTGATGCCGGTGATAAACCTTCTATTTATATTACTTTTGAGAATATGCTTGATGTTCCGTTTTACGGTACGCTGATCGTGGACACACTGCCGTGGGATGCCTCCCATGTTGATGCATCTGCAAAAGATGCGTGGTATGCAAATGTGCCGGATGCAGTATATGATGCAATCTGTGCTTATGCAGACGCTGACGGATTTTTCTACTGGCACTGTCCGTATGAGAATCTCTTTTTGTGCTCGGAGAGCGGACGGCTCGTTCTGAACTATCCGTCGCCCGACCGATTCAAGCTCTTACTGTATTTCCCCGATAAGGATACCTTTGCTGTATCCGAGGTGCTGGAAAAGTATGCACATGATGCGACGTACATTTTGGATTTCGGCGGTGTTGTACCGTCGGATGGTGTGCTTTTGGATGTCCGCGCCGATTACCACCTGCCGTCAGGCATCGGCGGTCTGCTTGTACGGATGGTGCTGACGGTGCTGATCGAACTCGGCATCGCATGGCTGTTCCGTTACCGCACAAAGCCGCTTGTGTACCGCATCATCGCGGTCAATGTTGTAACGCAGGTGCTTTTGAATGTTGCACTGATCTGCATCAGCTTCAAGGTCGGCGGACTTGCGGCGTTCATTGCGTATTTTCTGCTGGAAATTCCCGTGCTGCTCATTGAGGCGATTGCCTATGCCATCCTCCTGCCCGATCATCGAGGCGGGACATGGTGGAAAGCCGTTCTGTACGCCATCGCTGCAAATTTCGTCTCATTCATCGTCGGTTTTCGGCTGTCGGTACATTTTCCGCTGATTTTTTGAGCAGGTTCTTGACAAATCCGCATGGTTTGTGGTATTATGAACACAGATCATGATACAGTCTGGAGGACATCACGATGGAACAACAAAAACATCTGCCCGTGCGCGGACGTTACCGCCACTTCAAGGGCATGGAATATGAGGTCGTCGGCATCGCGCACCATTCCGAAACAATGGAGGACATGGTCGTCTACCGTGCGCTGTACGGAGAAGGCGATCTGTGGGTACGTCCGGCGTCGATGTGGGATGAGGAAGTCGTACGCGACGGCGTGACATACAAGCGTTTTACTTTGATTGAAGCATATACATAACGGAGGACAAACTGCAATGAAAATTACCGTAACCCATCCTTATCTGGTATTTCCTGTCAATCTGGCAAAGGCGATGAAAAAGCTGTTATTCACGGTCGGCGGTGCGCTTGTCTATGAGGCAGACGTGCGGCTCGATACGCACAATCCCGATTTCTATGCCTATTTTGATGTCAGCCGGTTCATGGGACAGCGCATGGAGCTGACGGTCGAGCCGGAAATGGCGATGTCCTTCCGTGAGGCGGATTCCATTGACCGTATCGATCTCTACCGTGAGCCGTTCCGTCCGCTGTATCATTTCACCGAGAAAAACGGCTGGATCAATGATCCCAACGGTCTTGTGAAGATCGGTGATACTTACCATATGTTTTATCAGCAGAATCCGGCAGCACCGCAGTGGGGCAACATGCACTGGGGACACGCGACCTCGCCCGATATGATTCATTGGACACAGCAGCCCACAGCACTGTTCCCCGATGAAATGGGAACGATGTTCTCCGGCTCCGGCATCATCGATGAGGAAGGACGGGCGGGCTTCGGTGCAGGTGCGGCACTCTTCTTCTACACAGCCGCAGGCGGCAATTCCAGACGCTCGGCAGGTCAGCCGTTCACGCAGTGTCTGGCGTACTCCACCGATGGCGGCAAGACGTTTCATAAGTACGAAGGCAATCCGGTCATCCCGCATATCGTCGGTGCCAACCGTGACCCCAAGGTCATCTGGTGCGAGGAACTTGGCAAGTATGTCTGTGCGCTGTATCTCGACGGCAATACCTACGGTCTTCTGACCTCGGACAATTTCCTTGACTGGACGCTGATACAGAAGCTCGATCTTCCGGGCGATGCCGAATGTCCCGACTTCTATCCGCTGAACGTCGAGAATGAACCCGGTGTACGCAAGTGGATACTGTCCGGTGCATCGGCAAAGTATTATGTCGGCGATATCACAGACGGGCAGTTTGTGCCGTGTCAGGACGTACGGGCGATGCATACGGGCTCGCTCGGTTATGCCGCACAGACCTACTCGCTTGCAGACGACAGCCGCCGCATCAACGTGTCGTGGGAGCGCGTCAATTTCCCGGGCAATGTGCCGTTCTGCTCACAGATGGGCATTCCCGCAACGCATGTCCTGCGCCGTAGTGAGGATGGCTATTATCTCCATGCTTCTCCGATCAAGGAAGCAAAAAAGCTGCGCGGTACGGCGTATGCACTGCAGAATACCGACGACGGCTGTACAACGGTGCTGTTTGATACCGCAAACGAGCTTTCTCTGACCGTTCCGGCGGCAGGCGGAGAGATCCGGGTATCCATGCTCGGTTTCACCGTTGTCATTGACCGTGCGAATATGGAAGCGCGGCTTGGAAATCAGGTAATTCCGCTCGGTGCGATCGACGGCCGCATCAAGCTGCGCATGTACACCGACACATGCTCGCTTGCGCTGTTCTCCGAAACGCATTATGCGTGCTTTGCCGTAACGGCGGATGAGAACCTCGCACAGATGACGCTGATCGGTGAAACAGAGGCTGATCTTTACGTCTGGCCGCTGGCACACCTGCATGCCTGAGGCAGAATGTGACGGTTTTGCGTATATCAGATAGATTTTCGGTGAAATATTGCAGGGCTTGAAAAGTTTTTTGAAAAAATTTCAAGAAAACATGCCCAAGGGTATTGACAAAAACGAAAAATCTGATACAATAATATTAAACGCCGGGGCGTTCCCAGTGACAGCACCCGGAAATACTTGGAGGTGAAAACTATGGCTTATATCATTACTGAAGATTGCATCGCTTGCGGTTCCTGCGAAAGCGAATGCCCGACCAATGCGATTGCAGAAGAAGATGGCAAGTACGTCATCAACGCTGATGAATGCATCGACTGCGGCACTTGCGCAGGCGTATGTCCCGTCGAGGCTCCGAAGCCCGAGTAATTCGTCAACAATCGAAACGATGGCTGCTGTGCTGTGCGTACAGCGGCCATTTTTCTTCCGTGTAATTGCATGTATCAGAATCTTCATACGGCTGGCAGGAACAGAAATCAATTGACACAGGAGAAATTGTTATGTGTAAAGTTTTTGGATACGGATTTGATGTATATATGTTTTCAGTCGGTGCGGATGCACCGAAACCGATTCGCTCCTCTGACGGACGGCTGACGGCGATCCCGATCTTTGATCGGCTGCAGAATGACCGCGGCTTTATCTGCGATGACGTCGGTGTTCTGTACCGGATCACCACAGATGCGGATGTATTGGGCGGTGAGGTGTTTCTGCGGCAGGCAGAGGCGCGTCCTGCGTGTCCGTTTGCCTATCCGTGGATGGAGGATGACGAGATCGCCGACCAGCGTCCGATCGACTTTGATGCGGCATATATTGCGGCATTTTCCGAGCTTCTGGAGCGCGTGGCGGCTACATC
>JAFTLK010000151.1 GCA_017455975.1 Clostridia bacterium
AGGCACCATCATCGAAGCACTCAACGCCGAAAGCTATAAGCGCACCGTTCCGACCTTCTACGACATCGTTCTGAAGGCAAAGGGTTCGCGCGATGAGCAGTCCGTTGCAATGCTCGATATCATCTTTGACGGACGCGTCTTTGACTTCGGCTACGTCTTCGGCGAATTCGGTGCCGCATTCTGGCCGCAGTACCTGGTGGAACAGAAGTCCGCGGACATTGCTTCCTATTATGAAAAGAAACATCTGCCGTTCGACAAGCGCATCGAAAAGGCGATTAAATTCTTTGAAGAATATGAATCTTAATCAAAAAAACAGGAGAAATGATATGAAACGCAATCTGACAGCAACACTTTTACTGGCCGCTCTGCTCACAGCCTCTCTGGCATCCTGCGGCGGCGACACAACCGACAGCACCGTCACAGGCAATGCAGACACGCAAGCCGATACGGCAGCCGTCACAGAAGAACTTGACGCACTGGAAGCGCGCAAGCTCGTACCCGACGATCTGGAAACCGTTGACTACGGCGGACGCACCTTCCGCATCATGGGCGATGACGCCTGTGTGGACTATTATCTGATGGAGGAGCAGACAGGAGATGTCTTGAACGATGCCATCTTCAACCGCAATGCCGCAGTCACTGAACGCTTCAACATCGTGCTGGAGGCGGATGTTTTCTCCGAGGATCAGTTGATTCCGCAGCTGCGGAACACGGTTATGGCAGGTGACGATGCCTATCAGCTGTTTTCGGGTCATATCGTCTACGCCGGCAATGCCGTCTGCGATTCCCTGTATTACAACTGGTACGATGTGCCGCACATCAACTTTGAAAAGCCGTGGTACTCCTCCTCCACGGTGGAAGACCTGACCTATGACGGCAAATGCTTCCTTGCAATGGGTGACTTTGCACTGACGACGGTTGCATCCACCTACTGTGTCTATTTCAACAAGCAGATCGCATCGGATTACGACATCGAGGATCTGTATGCACTTGTGGAAAACGGTGCATGGACCATTGAAAAGATGACGGAGCTGACCAAGAGCGTATACCGTGACCTCAACGGCAACGGCGAGGCGGATCAGCAGGATCTGTACGGCTTTACCATGCCCGCATGGTCCAACGCCAACGCCTTCCTCTGGGCATTCGGCGAGAAGCTCGGCAAGAAGCAGAGTGACGGCACCATTCTGCTTGACTACTACAATGACCATGTCGTGGAAATTTATGAGCAGATGTATGAGCTGTGCTGGAATACGCAGGGCTCCTTTGTCACCACCACAATCGATGAGTGGGCGATTCCCGGCACGATGTTCGTCTCCAATCAGACCCTGTTCCATCCGTCGGTCTTCGACTCCGCCGCTACCGCTCTGCGCGACTTTGAAACCGACTACGGCATTATCCCGTATCCCAAGTGGGATGAGGCACAAGAGGCGTATTATACGATGGTTGACGGCGGTCATGAGGGTATGGCGATACCGGTCTCCATTTCCGATCCCGATTTTGTCGGCAGGATCACGGAAGCACTCAACGCCGAAAGCTATAAGCAGACCATTCCCACCTATTACGATATCGTACTCAAGAACAAGGGTACCCGTGACGAGACCTCCATTGCCATTCTGGACCTGATCCTTGCGGGACGTATCTTTGACTTCGGTTATGTCTTCGGCAACACCGACGGCGCCGCATTCTGGATGCAGATGCTGATGCAGCAGAAATCCGCTGATATCGCATCCATGTATGAAAAGAATCACAAGATGTTCGACAAGAAGATGGCAAAGGTCTTTACATTCTTTGAAGAGTACGAAAACGAATAAAACATTGAAAGGAGATCCCCCATGAAACAACTGACAGTATCTCTGCTTCTGGCATCCCTTCTCTGCGCTTCTCTTGCATCCTGCGGCGGCGATGATCCCGCAGCGACCGTCGATACCAAAGGCGATACTACCCCGGTGACCGAAGCGGTCACAGAAGCGGTGCGCGTCACGGCGGACCTGCCCGCAAAGGACTTCGGCGGCGAGGAATTTACGTTCTACGGACGCATTTACGACGGTGTCTGGTCGGCGACCGACATCTTCTCCCATGCGGAAGACGGCGAGCAGATCAACGATGCCGTCTACGCGCGCACGGCATACATTGAGGACACCTACAACGTCAAGCTGGCGGCGCTCGAAAGCGGCGAAACCACCGTTGTTTCGTACCTGAAGAACTTCATCACGGCGGGTGACGATACGTTTGAAGCCATCGTCTGCGACGTTTACGACTCCGGTGCGCTGGCGGTCGACGGTATGCTGTATGACTTAAACAACGTGCAGAATCTCGATCTGTCCCGTGAATGGTGGGCGCAGTCGACCAACGGCTCCCTCTCGATTGCAGAGAAGCAGTTCTACGTCACCGGTGACATTTTCATCAACGACAACAAGTCCACCCGTATTTTCTTCTTTAACAAGGACATCATCCGCGACCTCGATCTGGAAAATCCCTACGATCTGGTCGATGACAACAAGTGGACGCTGGACAAGTACATCGAGCTGTCCGAATCAGCCCTCTATGACCTCAACGGCGACAACACCTATACCCGTGATGCCGACCGTTACGGTACGATGGCGCAGACGCAGCTGGGTGCGGTGCTGTACTTTGCATCGGGCAACCTGCTGACAGGCAAGGATGAAAACGACATTCCCTATGCGCTGTGCGGCACGGATCAGGCGATCAACGTCATGACGGGCATTTCCGATAAGATCGCAGGTCTGCCGTCGATCTCCACCTCCGGAGAAACCGGCGTTTCCGGCGGTGTGCATCCGGACAACGTCATGTACTTCATGGACGGACGGGTGCTGTTTGCGCCCGAGGTTCTTGTGCACATCGAAACGATGCGCGACTGCAAGGTCGACATCGGTATTCTGCCGCCGCCGAAATACGACGAATCGCAGGATAAATACGTCTGCTACGCTGACGGCTGGTGTGTCAATGTGCTCTCCATTCCGACAACGAACACCGCACCCGACGACGCAGGCTTCCTGTTTGAAGCGATGGCTGCGGATTCGCTCAACAATCTGACCCCGGCTTACTTCGATGTCGTTCTGACCGACAAGTACGCACGTGATGCGCAGTCTGTCCGTATGCTCGATCTGATTCTCGACTCGGTTGTTATGGACAATGCCAACATCTTCTCGTGGGCAACCATCGAATCCACCGTTGCCGATGCCATCTATAAGGGCGGCGCCATTGCATCAACGGTGGAAAAGAGAATGAAGTCACTGGAAAAGGCGATTACCAAGACGGTTGATGCGATTTTAGCGCTTGAGCAGTAACATCGAACATAACAAAAAGGAAGGACGACTATGAAACACATCCCATCAGCGCTGATCCTCGCATCACTTCTCGCAGCAGCCCTCATCTCCTGCGGCGCAGAGGATGCGCAGACCGCTGTCACAACCGATGCGGACACCGCATCGATCACCGAAGCCGAAACAGAAGCACCGCGCATCACCGCCAATCTGCCCGAGCGTGACTTCGGCGGCGAGGAATTTACATTCTACGGACGCGACGACAGCGTCTGGGGTTCCTCTGACATCCTGTCACATCAGACCGACGGTGAACAGATCAACGACGCACTGTACGAGCGCACCAGCTACATTGAGGACACCTACAACGTCAAGTTAGCAGTCATCGAAAGCCCCGTAACCGACGCAAAAACCGCTATCACAGCAGGTGACGATTCCTTTGATGTAATTGTTTCCATGGTCTACGACGCAGGCTCCCTGTCCGTGGACGGTCTTCTGCTCGACCTGAATGCGGTCGGCAATCTCGATCTGACAAAGGAATGGTGGGCGCAATCGACCAACAGCTCACTGTCCATCGCAAACAGACAGTATTATGCGACAGGCGACATCTTCATCATCGATAACAAAGGTACCCGCGTCTTTTTCTTCAATAAGGATATTATCCGTGACCTCGATCTGGAAAATCCCTATGATCTGGTCGATGACAACAAGTGGACACTGGACAAGTACATTGCGATGTGTGAGGCAACACTCGCCGATCTCAACGGCGACAACACCTACACCCGTGATGCCGACCGCTACGGCACGATGGCACAAACCACGTTCGGTTCTATGCTCTACTTCGCATCGGGCAACCTGCTGACGGGCAAAGATGCAAACGACATTCCCTATGCGCTGTGCGGCACGGAGAAGGCAATCAATGTCATGACGGGTATTTCCGATAAAATCGCAGGTCTGACATCCATCTCGACATCCAATGAAACCAGTGTGACCGGTATACATCCCGACAATGTTTCCTATTTTATGGATGGACGCGTGCTGTTCATGCCGGAAGTGCTTCTGCATATTGAGACTCTGCGAGACTGCACGGTCGATGTTGGTATTCTCCCGCCGCCGAAATACGACGAATCGCAGGACAAATACGTCTGCTATGCCGACGGATGGTGCGTCAATGTCGTCTCCATCCCCATCACCAACACAAACCCTGACGATGCCGGATTCTTACTGGAAGCAATGGCTGCGGATTCGCTCAACAATCTGACCCCGGCTTACTTCGACGTCGTTCTGACCGACAAGTACGCACGTGATGCGCAGTCTGTCCGTATGCTCGATCTGATTCTCGACTCGGTTGTTATGGACAATGCCAACATCTTCTCGTGGGCAACCATCGAGTCCACCGTTGCCGATGCCATCTATAAGGGCGGCGCCATTGCATCAACGGTGGAAAAGAGAATGAAGTCACTGGAAAAGGCGATTACCAAGACGGTTGATGCGATTTTAGCGCTTGAGCAGTAACATCGAACATAACCAAAGGAAGGACAACTATGAAACACATCCCATCAGCACTGATCCTCGCATCACTGTTCACCGCAGCCCTCATCTCCTGCGGCGCAGAGGATGCACAGACCGCTGTTACAACCGATGCGGATACCGCACCGATCACCGAAGCCGAAACAGAAGCACCGCGCATCACCGCCAATCTGCCCGAGCGTGACTTCGGCGGCGTGGAATTTACATTCTACGGACGCATTTACGCGGGCGGCGACTGGTCGGCGGATGATATTCTGATACATTCTGCCGACGGCGATACCATCAATGATGCCGTTTACGAACGCACTGTATATATTGAGGATACCTATAACGTCAAGCTCGGTGTCATCGAATCGCAGAACGGCAGCATCGGCGGTATGGTCAAGCCGCTGCTGCTGGCAGGCGATACGTCCTTTCAGGCAATCGTCTCGGCGGTTGTTGATGCAGGCGGCTGGGCGGCAGAGCATCTGCTGTGGGATCTGAACGAGGTGGAAAATCTCGATCTGTCCGCACCGTGGTGGTCGCAGAAAGCCAACAACACCATGTCGCTGGCGGGCAAGCAGTATTACGTGACAGGCGATATTTTCATCGTCGACAACCAGGCAATCCGCATGGTGTTCTTCAACAAGGACATGATCGAAGATTTTGATCTCGAAAGCCCGTATACACTCGTGCGGAACAACGAATGGACGATTGAAAAGCTCGTCGAATACTCGGAAACCGTGCAGGGTGACCTCAACGGCGACAACACCTTCAAGCCGGGTGACGACCGCTTTGGCACGATGGCACAGGGCTCGTTCGGCTCCGTGCTGTACTATGCATCCGGCAATTCCATCACAGCAAAAGACAAGGACGATCTGCCCTACATCGCATGCAATACCGACGCGGCAATGACCGTCATGTCCGGCATCTCCCAGCTGATATCCTCCTGCGATGCCATCCTTATGAGCGACGAAAACACCTCCACCGATTCCGCATGGCCGGACAATGTGCGGCATTTCATGGACGGACGTGTGCTGTTTGCCCCCGAAGTGCTTCTGCTCATTGAGCTGGCGCGCAACTGCCCGGTTGACATCGGTATGCTCCCGCCGCCGAAATACGATGCATCGCAGGACGGCTACTACTGCTTTGCAGACAACTGGTGCCCCAACGTTGTTTCCATTCCGATCACCAATGCCAAGCCCGACGACGCCGGTTTTATCATCGAAGCCATGGCGGCTGATTCGATGAACAATCTGACCCCTGCCTACTATGAGGTCGCGCTGACAGAAAAATACGCGCGTGACAAGGAATCCGTCGAAATGCTCGACCTGATTCTCGACTCGATGGTGCTGGACAACGCCAACATCTTCGGCTGGGGCGGCATGGAGGGTGCGGTCGGTACGGCGATCAACGAGGGCAATGCGATCGCGTCTACGATCGAAAGACGCGTTAAGGCGACAAATACCGCCATGGAGAAAACTGTCGCAAAATTCCTCGGAATCGATTGATTCCCAAAATGATGCAGCCCAAACCGGAGCGCTTATGATGAGCGGCTCCGGTTTTCTGCTTTTTTCCTATTTATTTGCTGCGATACAATCATAAAGTCAGTGGATTATTGTGAAATATAGTTGACAAGAGCGGCATTTTGTGATATAATCATTATATTCATATATTCGTGTAGGCTTTATTTGTGTAAAGATGCGGGTTCTGGCAGCATCCTTCACGGTGATGCCGTATGCGGGTTATGGAGACAACTTTTTCATTCAAAAATATTTTATTGTGGAGGAAAACACATCATGAGCAGAAACCTCAGATCCATTCTCTCGATGGTTCTGTGCTTCATGCTTGTCGCAACGATGATCGTCGGCTGCTCCGGCGGTGACACCGTGGTTGACGCAAACCTCAAAGAGGCTGAGTACAACACGACCACATCTGTCATGCCCAGCAACTGGAACGAATTCACGTATGCTGACAACAATGATACGCAGATCATGAGCTACATCGGCTCCGCGTTCTTCGAATATGACTATAAGTTCGAGAATGATGAGAAGTTCAACAAGGACGGCACCATCAATAAGGACGCACTTGTTCCCGGCGCATACACCACCAACTATTCCGCAGCTACCAAGCTCGAAGACGTTACCGCGTCTGTCGATGCAAAGTGGGGCTACACGGACGAACAGAAGGCTGAAGGCGGCTACGCCTGGAAGATCACCCTTCGTGACGACCTGAAGTGGGATGACGGTACCGAAATCAAGGCAGCTGACTTCGTTTATTCTATGCAGCAGCTTCTTGACCCGGCATTCATGAACTTCCGCGCAAACACCTATTATGACACTCTGATGATCAAGAACTCCAAGGTATACTTCTTCCAGAACCAGGAAGGTACCTATGAGACCATCGGCGGTCAGGGCTACGCATCCGTTCAGGAAGCACTTGACGCAGGCGAAGAACTCTACGTCAACATCTGGAACATGTGGGGCGCTGCAGGCTACAAGGATGAAGCCGGCAACGAAGCTCCCGAATGGGTTAAGATCACCGACGAAACCGTTTACAACAACGAAGCAGGTGACGACCCCTGTTCCGGTAAGATGATGTATGAAGGCTACGGCGCATACCTCGAACCCGGCACCGGCTACGATGCAGCAATCTACGTTGAAAACACCAACCGCGACGTCGCATGGGATTCCGTTGGTATCTACTCCATCGACGATGAGAACGCAATCGTTCTCTGCCTCGACAAGGCTTACTCCTTCCTGAAGGAAGACGGCAGCCTCTCTGTCTGGGCTCCCTACTACTTCTCCAGCCTCCCTGTCGTTCACAGAGAAAAGTATGAAGCATCCAAGATCGCTCCCGCTGACGGTGCAACCCTCTGGACCTCCAACTACAACTCTTCTCTCGAAACCACCGCAAGCTGGGGTCCCTACAAGCTCGCTGAATTTGAAGCAGGCTCTCACTACAAGCTCGTCAAGAACGAGAACTGGTATGGCTGGAACATGAACGATTATGCAAACCAGTACAACATCAGTGCCATCAACTGCCGTAAGGTTGAAGAGTTCGCTACCAAGTGGATGGGCTTCCTCAACGGTTCTTACGACGACGCATCTCTCCAGACCGAAAACGTAGCTGAATACCTCGACTCCAAGTACGTCTACTTCACCTCTACCTCTACCGGTACCTTCGGTATGCAGCTGTACTCCAACCTGCCTGTCCTGAAGGAAAGCGAAAACAACAACGGTATCCTCGCAATCCAGGAATTCAGACATGC
>JAFTLK010000152.1 GCA_017455975.1 Clostridia bacterium
AAAGCATAAGTAAACTCCAAAGGATAAGATGTGGTGGGGAAAATTCGAAACGGGGACACAAAAACGTGTCTCCGTTTTTCAATGCAGAAAATTTCATAAAATTTTGCTATAATGATGTAAGGTTACAGGTGAAATCCGGACTATAAGGGTGAAGGACCTTCACAAGCGAAGAAAGGAGACAGGATATGGAGGACAGCCGGATTATTGAGCTCTACTGGCAAAGATCGGAAAACGCCATTACAGAAACAGACAAGAAGTACGGTGCATATTGCAATACCGTTGCTTTTAATATACTGCAGAACAAAGAAGATGCAGAAGAGTGTGTCAACGACACATGGCTTGGCACGTGGGATACCATTCCACCGAATCGTCCGACCATTCTCCGTGCGTTCCTCGCCAAAATCACCCGCAATCTGTCAATCAAGCGACTGGAAAAGAAGTTGGCAGAAAAACGTGGAGGGAGTACAGAATGTATTGTTCTTGATGAATTGGATGAATGCATCGGCGACCAAACGGACGTGGAGGGTATTGTTGAATCACATGAGCTTGAAGAGCTGATACGTCGCTTTGTTCGCAAACTGCCCGAGAGGGATGGCAATCTGTTCGTGCGTAGATATTTCTTTTCCGATTCGGTCGCATCGATTGCAGAACGCTATCGGATCAGTGAAAATCATGTAATGGTTATCCTGTCAAGGACACGAAAGAAACTGAAAAAAGAATTGATAAAGGAGGGTTTTATCTGTGAATAAAATGGATCTTTTCAAAGCAATCGGCATAGTTGACGAGGACATTCTTGAACGAAGTGAAAAGAATTCGCAAAAAACAAATCGGAAAACGCCCAAAAAAGCACTTTCTCTGATAGCCGCTATCATGAGCCTTATAGTAATTACGGTAAGCGCATATGCGTCAAGCAAATATGATTTGGGGTTCCATCTTTCGACAAGATTTGGCGGAACAGTGGATATGCTTGATTCCATAACAGCAGTACCCGCGAATGTTGATTATCAATCGACAAATAAAAGTATTGAGTTTTCTGTTGTGGGTATTACGGGAGACCGAAACAATATGTATGTATGGCTGACTCTTACTTTACCCGAATCTGTGTATGAACAGTATGGTAATGATTTTATCATTGGATTTGACGGTCTCAGTATTCAAGGGATAGAAGACTCACACACACGTCCGCATGTGTTTATAACAGGAGAAAGTATAGATAATCGGTATGCTTTTGGCGTGTTGATTTCACAAAGCGACGGTGCCACTCTGATCGGCAGAAAGATCAAGCTTCAATTTGAAAATCTCAATATCATGCTTCCCGGGTCAAGTGAATCTATTAAAATTGCAGATGGAAAATGGTCATCAAGTTTGAGCTTGAATGTTCCCGACCTTATGAAAACTTACACTCCCGATATTGCAGGAGCGGTTCTCAAAACGCCGGAAGACCCAAACGAAGCGGAACATGGACACAATCCTATGAGCGATTTTCCTCGAATCAATGAAATTGTCGTGGATAGCTGCAGTGTAAACCTGTCTCCGATGAGTGTTACGGTTCGTTTTGATTATTATGAAGAATTCTCTCATTATTTTGAAGGACCGATTAACATTTCCGTTGTATTGGAAGATGGAACGGAGCATAAGGTCGGAATCCTCAGCTCATACCGTGAATTCAGAAAGAATGAGGGATGTATCAAAGAGATCAATGCGGTTTTTGATGAACCGATCGTAACAAGTGATGCTGCGTATATCAAGTACGGGGAGACAATTATTCCGTTGAATTAAACTTTCTGAAATGAAAACAATTCTAATGTTTCTAAGGCTGCCGCCAAAAAACGGCAGTCTTTTCGTTGTTCAAGAAATTTTCAAAAAATATGGTAAAATATATGTGTAACCTGAAACCAAACCCATTTTTTTGCGAGATATATAGTAGAACGGTTCCCATGCACTTAACCTAACGAAAGGAGGCACCCTTCCATGAATGACGCACAGATTGTGGAGCTGTACTGGCAGCGGGACGAATCGGCAATCACCGTGACACAGGAAAAATACAATACCTATCTCATGAAAATTGCCCGGAACATTCTGAACGATACCGGGGACAGCGAAGAGAGCGTGAACGATACATATCTCGCCGCGTGGAATTCCATGCCGCCGCAGAAGCCGGTGGTTCTGTCTACCTATCTCGGCAAGATTACCAGACGAATTTCTATCAGTTTGTTTCGCAAAAGAAATGCAGATAAACGCAGGGACGGCGAGTTTGCATTGTCATTTTCAGAAATGGAGGATGTTATGGAGGGGAATATGGAGCCTGAGAAAGAAATGGAAGCGCAGATACTGGGTGAGCTCTTAAACAAATTCCTTCGTTCCCTGAAACCGGATGAGCGTCGTACCTTCATCGGACGGTATTACTATATGGATTCATTGAAAGAAGTTGCTGCATACTGCGGAATGAGTGAAGGAAAAGCTAAAACCATGCTGTTCCGCACAAGAGTGAAGCTGAAAGAGTATCTTCGGGAGGAGGGATTTATGATATGAACACGGATTTGATTTTTGATGCAATGGACTACATCGACGATGATATGTTAGAAGATGTGGATGCGCTGAGGACAAAGAAAAAAGCAAACCCCAATCGTATCTGGATGCGGTATGCATCGGTGGCTGCTTGTCTCTGCGTCATCATCGGAGCTGTCTATCTGCTCGACAGAACCGGTATGATTGATACGACGGAAATTGCTGACGGTGTTGACCAGGAGAATAGTTTTGCCGGCGAGGACAAGGTACACAATTACGTTCGTGCAGACATTATTACCTCCGACAGTACTTCGCTTGCTGTGACCGATCCGCAGAAGATTACCGCTATTTATGATATTTTAAGGACTGAACTGCAATCGGAAGCCGCAGCAGATGACAAACTTTACAGTGAGAATGATAATAAAGCTGCAGGCGAAATGGCTGATGGAAACGGGAAAACCGAGGATATTGGCGGAATTATCGCACAGTCACAGTATACGATAAAACTAATATCGGCGGATGGTGCAGAAAAGGTATATACCCTTGTCGGAAAGGTAGTGCGGAATGAAAGCACCGGAGAAACCTTCAGTCTGAGTTCGAATCAGTACAATGAGCTTATGGAAATCCTGAATCAAAAATAAGGGGGCAGGTATATGAAGAGAATCACAGCATTACTTTTAGCAGTCCTTTGCATACTGCCATTGGCTGCGTGCAATCGGACAGATGATAACAACGGAGATCACCGAATCGGGGAAGATTCCGTAAAAACATACAACGATACCGAGTGGCTGAATGAAGATCCTTACATCAGCGATCTGGATACCAAGGACTTTGATGTGCAGTATATCCGCGCAGGGATTAAGTCTGAGAACTATATCTATCCCGCAGCAAGAATTTTTCGCACGGAAGAAGAATTGAAGACATATCTGAAAACCGAAACGCATATGTCGGAGAACCTGCTGAATGCCTGTGAGAAATATGATGATGAATATTTCGAGAACCGGATGCTCGTTGCGGTGCTTCTCGAAGAAGGCAGTGGCTCTATCCGTCATGAGGTGGAACGAATCGGAGTTGATTCCGGCGATCTTTGGATTGAAATCAAATCTATTGTTCCCGAAGTTGGCACCTGTGATATGGCGTGGTGGCACGTCTTGATTGAACCGGAAGCTGGCGTTGAGGTCGAAAGCGAAGAAGATATTGTCGTTTTTCTTGACGGAAGAAATGCGACCAAAAAACACACCGTTGCTTCTCACAGCAAGGGCTATGCCAATATCTCTGTCACGCTGAAAGACGGGTGGGAGTATGACATTGTGGATGAAACTGACACAAACGAGTTTGCCATCAACATCTATCCTGCGGGGCAGTCGCAGAATAAAATTCGTATTGCCTATTTCAACGGCTTTGGAGTATGCGGTACGGGACTTGAGGAGAAAACGATCATGCTCGGACGATATGAAGCCTGGATGGGCACGTATGACAACAATACCGTATGGGATTTTATCTCCCTGCAGGGACTTCCCGGAGACTATGCGATTCTCAATGAAGGCGGCGAGAAATGGTGGAGCGAATATG
>JAFTLK010000153.1 GCA_017455975.1 Clostridia bacterium
AAAGAATAAAATTGAGCCGTCCACCTTGTACCTTGTCGCAACGCCGATCGGCAATTTAGCCGACCTGTCGGCAAGAGCACTCAAGGTGCTGTCGGGTGTCGATTTCATCGCGGCGGAGGACACACGCAATTCGGCAAAGCTGCTTGCGTGCTTTGACATTCACCGTCCGCTTATCAGCTATTTTGAGCACAACAAGCGGCAGCGCGGCGAGGAGATCGTGTCAAAGCTGGAAGCGGGTCAGTCCTGTGCGCTGATTACCGACGCGGGAACACCTGCCATCTCCGATCCCGGAGAAGACCTGGTGCGGCTGTGCGGGGAACACGGCATCCGTGTCATCAGCGTTCCCGGCTGCTGTGCCGCGATCACGGCGCTGACGCTGTCCGGGCTGCCTACGGGACGGTTTGTCTTTGAAGGCTTTCTGTCCACGCAGAAAAGTGAACGGCGCGCACGTCTCGATTTTCTGAAAACCGAGGAACGCACGATCATCTTCTACGAAGCACCGCACAAGCTGCGTGCGACGCTGGACGATTTCGCGGCGGCATTCGGTGAGGAACGTCCGATCTCTCTGTGCCGGGAGCTGACCAAGCGCAATGAGGAAGCGATGCGCATCACCGTCGGTGAGGCGGTTTCCTATTACAAAGAACATGATCCGCGCGGGGAATATGTCCTCATCGTCGGCGGTTGTCCTCATGCAGAGGTACAGGCACAGGCGGACTGGGCATCGCTGACACCCGCAGAACACGTTGCGGCGTACATGGCAGAGCATCCCGAAGCAAAAAAGCTCGATGCGATCAAGGCGGTTGCCAAGCTGCGCGGCGTGCCGAGAAACGAGATTTATCAGGCGGTACTATAATAAGGAGACTACATGAAATATTATACCAAAGAATGGTATGATCTCATGCAGCGGATGTATTACACCTCCGGTATGACAGTGGTTGCGGACAGAGACTATACCGATGCGGAAATCCGTGCCTTTTACAAACATGATCTTGAAAAAGAAATCGAAAATGACCGTTCCATACACCGGGGAGAGGAGCCCTTTGATCCGTCAGAGACGATTGCGTGCTTCCGGGACTGTTATCGGGGCAGGCTGAACTATGCCGCTTCCGCATACCCTGCATGGTTTCGGGAAACGGCGGACAGGCGTCTGCTTGCGCTGAACCGCATGACGGAACGCGATTATCAGCGTCTTGCCGTGGAAGAAACTGCAAACAAAGCGGCGTGGGAGCAGATCAACGCAGCGGCAGAGGCGGAGCTCACCGCACAGAACATTCCGCCGGAGCTGCGTGCGGCATTCCGCTTTCACGATGCAAACGTGCTGCGGCTTGAAAAAGACGGCGGGACTGTAACAATGCTTCTCCGTGATGGCGGATACATCGGCGGGAAAACACCGTACTGTCTTGTCACATTCCGCGGTGTCACCCGTTATGAACGGGAACGGGGACTGGTCATCCGAAAAAAGATGGGCAGTGACGGAGTGCTTGACTCCAATGTGATCTATCTGTACGATGAGCTTTACCGCACCGATGCAGGATATGAAGTGCATATGCTGCTGACCGGAAAAACCGCGCTGCGGTATGTGACGGTTGCATGTGAGAAAATTGAGGTGCAGACGGGCATCACACCAGACTTTGATGATCTCAAACCGGATATGTGTGCTGTGCTGACCGATCTGGTCGGGGAGCTGACACCGGTATCGGCGATTCCTGTCAACGTGTTTTCCGGGGATACGCTCTATCTTGACTATACGGAGCAGGACAACAACCGCTGGATGGCGATCATAAAGGATGCCCTGCAAACGGCAAAGACGTTTGAAATCCATTGCTGGAAGGAAGAAACCGATGCGATTGCGCTGGCGCTTGGATACGGTACGGTCAAGGATTCCGACTGGCGGTACGGTCGGGTGATTGTCGGCACAGTCACGGCAGAATTTGTCGAAATGCTCCTGTCACAGCCAAAGCCCACCGATACGGAAGCCGCCAACAAAATGACACCGTTTTTCAATATCTTTTTCGACAACGGCTTTCAGAGCTGTCATTGGGGAACGGAACTATACAATCCACAGGAGAAATCATAACATGAAAAAGCAATACGATATCGCAGCATTCATCTGGCCCGCATACACCGGTGACGAACCCCGTGCACGCATCTTCTGGCCGGAGGGCTATGGAGAATGGCAGACGGTCAAAGCGGCAGGTCCGAAATATCCCGGACATCAGTGGCCGAGAAAGCCGCTTTGGGGCTACTGCAATGAGGCCGACCCGTATGTCATGGAAATGCAGATCAATGCGGCGGCAGACCACGGCGTCAATGTTTTCATCTATGACTGGTACTGGTATGACGGTCAGCCGTTTTTAGAGCAGTGCCTTGACAACGGATTCCTTGGCGCGAAGAACAACGACCGTATGAAGTTCTATCTGATGTGGGCAAACCATGATGCGATGTCTCTGTGGGACAAGCGCACCGCCGAGCAGAACAATATGATCTGGTCGGGCAAGCAGGATGAAACCCAGTGGAACATCATCTGTGACCGTATCATCGAAAAATATTTCTCACATCCGTCTTATTATAAGATCGATGGAAAGCCGGTCTTTATGATCTATGACGTTGTCAACATGATCGAGGGGCTCGGCGGTATGGAAAACGCATGCCGCTGTGTCGATGAATTCCGTGCAAAGGTGGTTGCCGCAGGGCATCCGGGACTGGAGCTGCAGCTGATGCAGATGGGCGAGGCGATCTTCAATGTGACCGGTGTCGACGGCAATGCCGGTAAGATTTCGACCACGGAGGTTCTGCAGGGGCTTGGCTTTGATTCCCTGACCAACTATCAGTTTGTCTCGGCCGTCGGCAACATGGACCGCGATTACGCCGAGATCATTGTGGATGCCGAAAAGAAATGGCAGGAGTATACCGATCGCTACGACATTCCCTATTACCCGCACATTTCCCTCGGCTGGGACAACAATCCGCGTTTTACCTCGTTCCGTCCCGGTGTTGTAAAGAACAACACGCCTGCCGCTGTCGAGGAGGGCTTCCGCCGCATCAAGGCGTTCGTCGATGCCCATGAGCAGCCGGTACCGCTGATCACCGTCAACTCGTGGAACGAATGGACGGAAGCAAGCTATTTACAGCCGGATGATCTCAACGGCTACGGCTATCTGGAAGCAATCAAAAAAGTGTTTGTGGACGAAAATGAGTGAGGTAACAGCATGAAAAAGCAATATGATATCGCCGCATACATCTGGCCGTCCTACACGGGCGACGAACCGCGCTCCCGCATCTTCTGGCCGGAGGGCTACGGCGAATGGCAGTCGGTCAAGGCGGCGGGGGCAAAGTGCCCGGGACATCAGTGGCCGAGAAAGCCTTTGTGGGGCTATGTCAATGAAGCAGATCCGTATGTCATGGAAATGGAAATCAACGCCGCGGCAGACCACGGCGTCAATGTCTTCATTTATGACTGGTACTGGTACGATGACAAACCGTTTTTGGAGCAGTGTCTCAACAACGGCTTTTTGAAAGCGAAGAACAATGACCGCATGAAGTTCTATCTGATGTGGGCAAACCACGATGCGGTATCGACATGGGATAAGCGCACGGCAGAGCAGGGGAATCTGATCTGGTCGGGAAAGCAGGATGAGGTGCAGTGGAACATCATCTGTGACAGACTTATCAACAATTACTTCTCGCATCCGCAGTATTACAAGATCGACGGCAAGCCGGTCTTCATGATTTACGATGTCGAGAACCTGATTGCAGGTCTTGGCGGTCTGGAAAACACGCGCCGCTGTATCGATGAATTCCGCGCACAGGTGGTCGCCGCAGGTCATCCGGGGCTGGAGCTGCAGCTGACGCAGTGGGGCGACAGAACCCTTGCTGTTCCGAACCTCAGCGGTGTTGACACCAATGCAGGCTCCCGCCGTTCAACCGCTGAAATTCTCGAAGCACTCGGCTTTGATTCGCTGACCAACTATCAGTATGTGCATTTTCTGAACATCGACCGCGATTACCGCGAAATTACCGACGATGCGGAGCAGAAGTGGCAGGAGTTTTATGACAAGTACGACGTGCCGTATTATCCGCACGTTTCGCTCGGCTGGGACAACAACCCGCGCTTTAATTCCTTCCGCGGCGGCATTGTCAAGAACAACACGCCGGAGAACGTCGAGGATGCGCTTCGCCGCGTCAAGGCGTTTGTCGATTCCCACGATCTGCCCGTACCGCTGATCACGATCAACTCGTGGAATGAATGGACGGAAACGAGCTATCTGGAACCGGACGATCTGTACGGCTACGGTTATCTGGAAGCGATCAAAAAGGTTTTTGTGGACGAGGAATAAACGATGAGACTTGCAACAACCACTGGGGATTTCGGTCGGATCTATGCCGACAATGCAGACCGCATCCGTGCTCTGCACCGTGCAGGATTCCGACATATTGATCTGAGCCTGTATCAGGATAATACCGCCGCGTCGCCTTTTATGCAGGAAAACTGGCGCGAGGAGGTCGACCGCATCCGCCGCACGGCAGAGGAGCTCGGCATGGACTTTGTGCAGTCCCATGCCCCGTCCTGCAATCCGCTCGAATTTGAGCAGAACTGGGAACTGCAGGTCGCGGTCACCGCACGGGCGATTGAGGTCTGTGCGATGCTCGGCATTCCGCATACGGTCTATCATGCCGGATGGAAGCTGGGACTTTCCAAAGAGGAATACTTTGAGCAGAATATGCGCTTTGTCCGCCGCCTGATTCCGACAATGGAGAAGACCGGCGTCATGCTGCTGATTGAGAACAGCACCCGTGCCAACATGGGGGAGCGGTATTACTTCTATACCGGACAGGACATGAAGGATTTCCTTGCCTATGCCGACCATCCGCTGCTCGGTGCGTGCTGGGATACGGGTCACGCCAACATCGAGGGGCACCAGTATGACGATATCGTCGCGCTCGGTTCTGATCTGCGTGCACTGCACTTCAACGACAACCGCGGGTTGGGCGATGAGCACATCATGCCGTATCTCGGTACGATGAGTGTGGACGAGGTCATGTGCGGTCTGCGCGACATTGGCTACCGCGGCGACTTCACGTTTGAGTGCGATTCGTCCCTGCGCCCGGCAGACTATTGGCAGGGAAACCGCCGCAGATGGAAAGAAGAAACGGTCGCTGAGCCGCCTGCCGCCATGTATGATGCGATGGAGCGTGCGCTGTACGAATGCGGCGTGTCGATTCTTACCGCTTACGGCTATTCCGTGGAATAAACGAAAAACAGATACCGCCTGATCGGAGGTTTGACGCTCCTGTCAGGCGGTTTTTCTATGCGTTGTTATCAATTGCTGATTTCCGCACCGCCCCACTCAACCACAGTGAAACCATTGCGCACGGGTGCGGTTGGTAAATTATGGTCTGCTGTGGGGACGGCTTTATCAAGCGGCTTGTATGCCATGAAGACGCGGATGACGGTATCGGGGGTCGGTGTGATGTGCAGCTTTGCCGCATCGGTGTAGGCACTTGTCTGGAATGCGATCAGATTGTAGGGATTGTCCTGCATTTTCGGCAGCCAGTAGACGATAAATTCGTTGTATTCGCGCGGGGAAAGCCCTAGTGCCGGTAAAATCTCCTGCAGAAAAGCGGCGGTATCCTTGCCTGCGATGCAGTATGCATCCGAAAAGTCATATTCTGTTTCAGAAACACCTTCCCAGAACAGATAGGAATATTGCCGTCCGTCCGCATCGGTCAGCGTCCCGTCGGGAGACGCTGTGACGTGCCAGCCGTCCGCGCCGTAGTCGGGATAGGTTACTGTCAGCGCCCCGGCATAGTCAAGGGCGACATGCACCTCGGTTTCCTCAGTCGGGTAGAGATAGATGACGGGCTTATAGTCAGCGACCTCTTCCGGCTCACAGGCGGTCAAGCCGAGCACCAGCAGAACAGTGAACAGAACTATCAGAAATCGTTTCATAATGATCTTGCTCCTTTAATCTTTCATGATCGGCTCTCCGTGCAGAATCGGAATTCCGCACAGATGCCATGTGTATTCAATGACGTGCGGCGGGACATCCTCGGGCATGAAGTCGCCGCGAATGGTGTAGTGGTATAACAGTCCGATATAGGTACCCGGTCCGCCGTCATCCGCACCGAAGGCACTTACGCAGAAGATCGGCTTTTCGCGCATCCCCGCAACACGGACAAGGTCAACGGCGGTGATGACAAGCCAGATGCACAGGCAGATCAGCAGAATTTTGAACCATTTCTTTGACAGCAGTTGTTTCATTGTGTATCCTCACTTTCTCTGAAAACAATGCCGGTACCGCCGATCGGTTGGTCTTCCATGAAATATTCTCGGATGGTGTCTTCTTTCGATACATAGAAGTAACGGCGCGGCGCGGTTTCTGTCTCATCGACGAAAATACACCATGCGCCTGTGTTGAGATCAATATCATGAAATCCTGTCAGTGCAACGTTACCTTCAAACAGGGCGGTTACCAGATCTCTTGCCTCATACATGGAACGGATACCTCCGAACTTTGTGAAGCTCAGAATTTCTCTGATGATCGGTTCGTATTCTGCTTCCAGCGTATCGGGCAAAATGTATTCGGCAAGGTATAAAAACGGGTAGTTATCCCATGATACGATGATACTTTGTGCATCTTCGCCCTGCCGCTTGGTGTGATGCCACAGGATATTGCCATCCGGCAAGTTGATTTTGGTTCTTGTTCCGGGACTTGTATTATCGGGATGTGTCATGCCGGGGCGCCAACCAATGCGCACAGTAAGTTCGGGGTGCTCTGTTGGCCAGAAGCGAATGCCGAAGATTTCATTTCCGTAGTCATCCGTTTCCTCAATTACCTTATATTCCCATCCCTGCGGCAGCGGTGCGCGGATATCTGCATAATTCCGAATTGCTTCTGTGATACAGGCAACTTCATAAGATGGTACATATATCTCGTCTTCCGGCACAGTAGTTGTACATGATGCGAGTGTCATCAACAGTATGCATATCCAAAGAACCCATTTTTTCAAGTAACTTCACCTCTTCACTTTTCACTCCTACCTATAACCTCACGGAAATTACCCCGCAATTTCCGTTCCTCCCCACTCAACCACGGTGAATCCGTTCCGTTCGGGTGCTGTCGGCAGTGTGGGGGCGGGAATGTCAACATATTCCTCCGATGCCTGCCAGACCATGAACACACGCAGAAGTGTATCCGGTGCGGGGGTAATCTCCAGCGGTGCGGCGGTATCGTATTCTTCCCATGCGAAGTTGATCAGATTGTAAGCGTTGTCTTTCATCTGCGGCAGCCACCAGACGATGAACTCATTGTATTCGCGCGGGGTCAGTCCAAGGGAGGAGAGGGTTTCCTGCAGAAATGCGGCAGTGTCCTCGCCTCTGACACAAAAGCCCTCGGAGAAGTCTGTTTCCAGCGGACCGTCACCCTCCCAGAACAGATAGGAATATTCTTTGCCGTCCGCATGATTGACAAGCGTGCCGTCCGGGTCTGCTGTGACCGTCCAGCCGTCGTTGTACGCAGGATAGGTGCAGGTGAGGTTGACACCGGGGAGCTTGATCGTAACGTCGGTTGTCTGCGGGGGATAGAGGTAGATGACGGGTTTGCCGTAGTAGATCTCGGGATTGATGCGAAGTTTCGCTGCTCCATCCGCATCGACGGTATACTGGACAGAACTTTCCATACCCTTATCGGTATAACGGACAGTAACAATCCAACTACCG
>JAFTLK010000154.1 GCA_017455975.1 Clostridia bacterium
GAAACGGCCGCAAGCATCAAGGAGTATGGCGTACTGGTTCCTGCCCTTGCCCGTCCACGCGAAGATGGCGGCTATGAGCTGATCGCAGGACACCGCCGCAAACACGGCTGTGAACTTGCCGGTTTGGATACTATGCCGGTAATCGTCCGAAATATTGACCGGGACACCGCGACCATCATCATGGTGGACAGCAATCTCCAGCGCGAAAGTATCCTGCCGTCTGAACGGGCGCAGGCATACAAAATGAAGTTGGAAGCCATCAAACGCCGCGCCGGTAGACCGTCAAAAGATGCCGCAGAAAATTCGCCGAAAATTTCGGCGAATTTCCGTAGCGATGATGAAATCGGTTCGGATGCCGGTGTGAGCGGCGATACGATCCGCAACTATATTTCTCTGACACAGCTTGTCCCGGAACTGCAGCAGATGGTGGACGAAAAGAAAATCTCCCTCACTCCCGCCTATCAGCTTGCAGCCCTAAAACCGGAAGAACAGGCATTGCTTCTTGAAACCATCGACAGCGAACAGGCTACCCCTTCTCTCTCCCAAGCCCAGCGGATGAAGAAACTGAGCCAGAGCGGAGAGTTGAACGAGGATACCATGCTGTCCATTATGATGGAGCAGAAGAAGCCGGAGAAAAATGATGTTACCTTGTCGGGCGACAAACTCCGCAAATACTTTCCGCGCTCCTATACCCCATTGCAGATCGAGACCACCATTTTCAAACTGCTGGACGCATGGCAGAGAAAACGCCAGCGCGACCAAAGCAGATAATATCAGACCCCAACCGGACGAGAGAAATCTTGTACCGGTTTTTTCATTTTCACAAGGAGGAAGCCATGTATATCAACACTTTCAAATACCAGCCGTCCGATGTTTCCTGCGTCCTTTGTACTGAGTACAAGAAAAAACAGGGCTGCACTGCTTCCCGCTGCCCTTGGTTGAAGGAACGCATCGAAGCCGGTGTTGTCGGCTACCGCGAAGCCGTATTTGAAACCATGCCCCGTGACCGCGCACTGCATCCGCGCCTGTGTATGCTTGTTAAGAGCCATCCGGGTACGCTCTGGAGCAATATTCAGCACGAAAATCGGATGGAGAATGTCAAAACCATCCAAGGATACCGCCGCCGCAGAGATACGGCGAAGTATTACGCCGCTATGTATCTGCTGACTGCCAATGAGGACTTATACCGCCGTACTGCCAACTGCTTCTGCAGACATGGCATTGAGTTTGATTATGCGGTTCTCCGCGAAATCTCGCTTCACAATTATGCTTTGTACATGGCAGCGCGGAGCCTCTGCAAAGGCTCCAAAGATATTACGCTGGCAGATCTCGCAGACCCGGAAATCATCGACACCGAAGCGTTCCGGCTTATTATCAATGCCGTTCTGATTGCCCGATATGGATTGGACGCCTTTCGGCTCCATGAAAGAGGTGCAGAGTATGCGCGTTGACTGTAACGGTGTCGGCGGACAGAGTGAACTTGATGTAAAGCGCTACCACAACGACACCCGCCACATGATTATCTATGACACGTTGCTGTCCTCCGCTATGGGAGAACAGGGCGAGAGACTGCGGCTGTTTCTGACCGAAATGGAGTATGCCGCAGCAAAACACGCCGAGGAAATCGGCAATATCAGAATCGTAAAACACGCCGCCATTGTCGAAGGACACATCCTTTATGACAAGAAGCGGCGCAGATGAACAGGAGGTTTTCACTATGAACAACATCGCCAATCTGGAAAAAACCATCACTCAGTTGTTCCGCAGTGCCATCGGTGACGGTTACAACGAGGAAGAAATTGAAGAAATGCTGGAGGGCATCGACTTTCATGCGCTGTCGCAGGCAATCTTCCATAACCTTGAGACGGTCTATGAATACACCGTGGACTGTACGCTGCCATTTGCCATGAATTACCGTGGTCTGGAGCTGTTCCCCCGCGCGGCATTCCTGTATGAAGATGCCGGGGACTGTATGGCGAGCTTTGTGTGCTGCGCCCGATCTCTGGAACTTTGGATGTTGGAAGATGCCAGCATCGCTGTGGTGTCCGTGTACCATACAAACGTGGGAAACGGAGAGTTTATCACCAACTACCGTGTCTTTAAGGGCGAGAATTGGGCTGAGTGCGGTATGTGCATCGACATGGAGGATTTTGCGGACGAGCTGAAAAAGATGTGTGAGCCGCACTATGAGCATCAGATGCCCGAATACGAGTTGTAACATAGAGCATACGGTCTGACAGCCTGACCGAACTTGCAGAAAGGATAGATGTGTATGGCTGTTTTCAGAATTGATAAGACAAGGGATTATACGGTCATGGCAAACCACCATCTCCGCAACAAATCCCTGTCTCTTAAAGCAAAGGGGCTGCTGTCTCTTATGCTCTCTCTACCGGAGGATTGGGACTATACCACAAAGGGACTGTCTATGATCTGCAAGGACGGCGTGGACAGCATTTGCTCCACGGTCAAGGAGCTGGAGAACGCCGGTTATGTGAAACGCCGCCGCATCCGTGATGCCCACGGTCGGCTGACAGAGGTGGAATACACCATCCTTGAAAAGCCGGAACCACCGGACAATTCCGAAGAACCACCTAAACGGGAAAATCCAGTTTTGGATAATCCAGTCTTGGAGAAACCTGTTTTGGATTTTCCAGAACAGGAGAAACCAAAACAGGGCGAACCTGAACAGGAAAACCCCGCACAATTAAATACTAAGAAATCAAATACTCAAAAATCAATTACTGATCTATCAAATACTCATTCATTCTTTCCTTCGGAAAGCGCGTGTGCGCCTGCGGCGGAAGGAATGACGGACGGATTTTCTGCGAGAGAAAAAATAAAAGATCAGATTGATTACGACTTCATCGGCAATCAGTACAACCAAACTCAGCTTGATGAGCTGGTGGAGATCATGCTGGAGGTCGCTATGAACCGCAGTCCCACCATCAAGATCGGACGGGATGCGGAATACCCCACCGGCTTCGTACAGCAGCGGTTTGAACAGATCACATCCATGCACATTGAAAAGGTGCTGGACGGTATCCGGGAAAACACCACCCGTGTCTGGAACACAAGAGCATACCTCATGGCAGCGTTGTTCAATTCGGTTTCCACCATCGACAACCATTACGCCATGCTGGTCAATCACGATTTTAACGGCAGTCCATAAGGGCTGCTTTTTTCATGCCCGGATACCGGGAGAAAGGACAAACACCATGAAAAGACCTCTTGCTTACATCACAGCTCCGTGGAGCGATAACGAGTTTGAGAATACCGAGAACGCCGCCAAGTATTGCCGCGCGGTGTATGACGCCGGTTTCTCTCCCGTTTGCCCTCTGCTGTTCCTGCCCTTGTTTCTCAGCGATGAGATCCCGCAGGAGCATAAGGACGGCATCGACATGGCGCGTGACTATCTGCGCCGATCTCATGTGCTGGTTGTCTGCGGTGACACCGTGGACGAAAGCATGAAAAACGACATTGCCATTGCCGAGCGTCTGCGGATCACCGCCACTACGCTGGACGGTATCCTGACCGTGAAAGGACAGGGACGCACGAAATGACAAATAAACATCTTCTGCGGCGGCTGGTGGTTCCGCCTTAGTGCGAAGCTGACCACCGCACCGCAAACAATGACCGCTCCTGCGGCACAAAAATGAAATGGAGGTATGCCTTATGGCAAACTACAATAAACCCACGGCAAAGAAAAATGACAACAGCAAGACCTACAAGACCGCAGGGCTGGTTATCCTCGTCCTGCTCGTAATTGCCCTCGCTCTGCTTCTGTTCCGAAGCTGCGGTACTGACAATCCCCCGGCGGATGATCCCGTTACCGGTGGTCTCATCTATGATGACGGTGCGGTTGTCGGCGGCTGGGATGAAGCAGACAAGGACGCCATCATCGCCGGTCTGAACGAAAAGGTGGAGGAAGGAATGATTAACATCTCCATGAACACCTCTCCCGTTTTCAAGGACGGCACTTCCGAAGGCAACTTGATGATCGTCAACGAAGGCATCAACAACTATCCCCAGATCGTTGAGATCACCCGCAACGACACCGGCGAACTCATCTACAAGTCTGGCGGCATCCCCGTTGGCAGCAAAATCGAAAATGCCAAGCTCTCGGTTGATCTTCCTGCCGGTACTTATGAGTGTACCGCCATGTTCCACAGCGTTGATCCCAATACCGGCGCTTCCCTCGGCTGTGCCGGTGCCATCATCACCATTACTGTTCAGCAGTAACATCAATCATCTTTCAGCGATTACCCGAAACGGGAATCCAATAAAAATTTTTGAACGCCTATAAAGGCAGAAAAGGAGAATTTACTATGACTATTTCCAAGAACATGAGCAAGATTCTGTCCCTCGTCCTCGCACTCACCATGTGCCTGAGCCTTGGCATTTCCGCTTCCGCTGCCGAAATCGACACCAGCGGCGGCTCCGGTTCCACCCCTGTCAGCCTTACCACCTCCAATGACGGTCTCGGCGAAGATACCGATGGCGACGGTATTCCCGACGGCCCCGGCACCGTAACTCCCACCAAGATGTCCGTTGTCGTTCCCACCGCGCTCCCCATGGCTATGTCCGATGACGGCACCGTTGTTACCGCCACCGACTGCAAGATCATCAACTACTCCTATGGCTCCGTCCGCGTCAAGACCGTAACCATCAGCGCAGCTTCCGACTGGAACCTCACCGCTTTCGGTCCCAAGTCCTCTCTGGCTTCCGAAAAGGTTGATTCCAACAAGCTCGGCTTTGCTCTCTCCATCGGCGGCGGTGAGCAGGTTCAGACCGCTAACAATGACGCTACCCAGCAGCTCATTTCCGCTCCTATCGACGGCTGCTACATGACCGGTGTGGGTGACACTTCCGCAAACAGCGTTTCCGTTGAGTACGCTGCTATCGTTACTCCTCTCTCCAACACCGTTTCCAATACCACCGTTGCCAACGTGGTATTCGTGATCGAGTGGAATACCTGATCTGACCCCCAAGCATAACAACAATTAAATTCACGCGGAACAAGGCGGCTCAATCGAGCCGCCTTGCTTTGCAGAATGGAGGTTACTTTATGAAAGCAAAACGCCTTTCGGCACTTATTCTTGCCGTGATGCTGATCCTTTCCCTCGGCACTACGGCGTTTGCGGCAGAATCCACCACCGCCACCGTTCCTGTTACCCTTACCGTGGCGAATGAATACCGTGCGGTCAACGTGACGGTTCCCGCATCCCTTCCCATCGAAGTTATCAACGGTGTGGTTATCACAGCAGATAACGCAAAGATCACCAATAACTCCAAGACCGGTGCTGTACAGGTTACGAAGATCTCCGTAACAGACGGTGCCTACAAGGTCGGCAATTATGAGAGCTTCAGCGGCAACAAGACCATTGCCTTGAAGATCAACGGCTGTCCCACCAAAGGCTCTGGTGCGCTGACCATCAACTCCAATGCGTTCCCGGTCATCGGTGCCGGTGCAAGTCAGGCATTGACCTACTTTGCCAAGGTATCCGGGGATGCTCCCAACGCAGAGAATGTGCAGGCTGCAAACGTGGTAATTACGATCTCTATCGTAAATTAAGGAGGACGCATGAAAACGAAAACAAGTTTTTCCTACCGCCTTATGTCCTTGCTGCTGGTGGCGCTGATGGCATTTACCATGCTCCCGACTGCGGCGCTGGCAGCGGATACTTCCGAAGAACACATCCATACCGAGGATTGTGCACATGAAGAAATTTCGGTTGAGACCGAACCTGTGACCGTGGACACTTCTGCTGTCGAAGCCGATCCGGTCACTGAAATCACCGTGGAAACGGAAGATGTGACCATCACAGAGACTGAGCCTGTCACCGAAGAAATTCCCGCCCAAGAAGCGGAATACAGCCTTGAATGGGAAATCGTAGAATACGGAACCATGAAAATCACCGGCAGCGGCAGTATCCCTGCTTTCACGTCTGCCGACGATCAGCCGTGGAAAGACAGACGCAGTGAGATCATACTTGTTCTGTTTGATGAAACCACGGAAATGGAGATCACGTCTCTGGAACATTGGTTTACGGGATGTGAAAATCTCATGTATATCGCAGTTCCGGGGTGCGTCGCAGAATACGATGATAACCACTTTACGGATTGTACCAAGCTGGGAATCGTACTGTATGATAACCAAATCCTCCGCGGTGCTACACTTCTGCAGGGTGACAACAGCACCGCAGAAGCAAGCGGCGGTATTGCGTTGTTTGCTGCCCGAGCCGGCTGCGGTATTACAAGATGTACCTGTACAAGCGCTTGTTCGTACACTTACATCAATTACCGTGTTGCCCCGGAATCTAACGACTACCACATTATGAATCCTGCCTGTGCAGATTGCGGTATGACGGACGGTATTGTGTCAACCGGTGACCACACATTCAGCGGCAATACCTGTACTCTCTGTGGCTATACAACAAGTTCCGGTGGCGATACAGGCGGAGGAACGACCACCTGTTATCACTATTCCAGCTACTATTCATGGTCTGGCTGTACCTACTATGAGTATTGTTCAAACTGCGGCGAATATCTCGGCTCCGGCACAAGCCACGGCTCCACCTATACAAGTTGGTCTGGCTGTAATTGGTACGAATACTGCTATGACTGTGACGAGCTGATGGACTATGGTACAAGTCACGGCACCTACTCCTACGGTGCATGGGAGTATTACAACAGTTCTCGTCACCGCCGATATTACTCCTGTAATGACTGCGGTGACGGTTCGTACTCTTATGGTTACCACTCCACGACCACGAAGTACACGGAGTATAGCTCCACCCAGCATAAATACGGCAGCTATTGTTCCACCTGCAGCAGCTATGTCGGCTCAACTTCTTATGCAAGTCATAGTTTCAGCTATGGTTCGTGGAGCAATTACAGCTCCACCCAGCACCGCAGAACGGTGTCCTGTTCCGCCTGTGGATACAGTTCCTATGAGTACGCAAGCCATTCGCTGACCTATGGCTCATGGACTTCCTATAACGGTACTCAGCACCGCCGTACTGTGAAATGCTCCACCTGTTCGTACAGCAGTTATGAGTACGCAAATCATTCTTTGACCACCGGCAACTGGACTTCTGTTTCCGATACCCAGCACAGCAGGACAACATCCTGTTCCTGCGGATACAGTACCACGGAAACGGCAAGCCATTCGCTGAACTATGGCACATGGGGATCGTACAATGACGATCAGCACCGCCGTTCCGTGAATTGTGACTGCGGATATAGTTCCTACGAATACGAAGATCACAGCTTATCTGCCGGTGAGATTGCTTCTACAGGCAATGCCAATCAGCATGAGCGTGAAATGAGCTGCGATTGCGGGTATGTCACAAGTGTTTCCGAAAACCATACTTTCACTTACGGTGCGTGGGAAGATTATGACGACACGCAGCACCGCCGTACAGCAGAATGTGACTGCGGATACAGCGGATATGATTATGCGATTCATATTTACATCTACGCAGATTCGCTCGAACAGAAGGACGATGTACAGCATTACCTGATCCATAAGTGTGAGGACTGCACCCATTTTATCAGACAGCCGGAAGAACACAGCTTTTCTTACGGTACATGGTATGCGGACAATGAAACCGAGCACAGCAGAACAGTATCCTGTCGATGCGGACATACCGGCGAGGAAACAGAACTCCATGCTGATGCGGACGGCGATGATTACTGCGACGATTGCGGTTATCTTGTTACCCGTTTCTCCGTGACCCTCCCTGCCGCTATGGTAATGACCGTCTCGGAGGACGGAGAAATCCACACGGCGGATAATGTGGTCATCGTCAACAATTCCACCCACGCCGTTGAGATCACTTCTGTCACCGTGACCGCGGCCGGGGACTGGACGCTGGTGCCGTATCACTACAACATGGCAGCGGCGAAGGTGGATACCAAACTCATTGGTTTCTCTTTGAACGGTGCTGTTACCACACAGACCGGTGACACCGAAAGGCTGTCCCTGCCGACCAATTGGACGATTGACAGAGCCGACACCTTCCCTCTGGAATATGATGCCATTGTCTCTGCTACCTCCACCACTATGGAGAATGAACAGGTGCTGACGCTGGTATTCGTGATCGACTGGGCGCCCCGTTAATCATTTCTCCCGCACTGAAAGGAGCGTGATGAGCCATGCAGGAAGAAGTGGAAAGCCGTGTAGTCACGCTGATCGTTGATACCGGCAAGCTCACCGAACAGGAGCTGCGGAAAGCCCTCGGCAAGCTGCTTGAACAGATGAAAGCAAGCCATCAGCAGCATCAGTACAACAAGGCAAATCCCCACGGCAAAATGACGGTCAAACAGCTTGCAGCCCAAAACCAAGGGATGCAGAGTATCGAGGTTTCCGACAAAAACATCGGCTCCTTTAACCGTATCGCGCAGAAATACGGTATCGATTTTGCACCGTTTAAGGTGAAAGGCGAAAACCGGTATATGGTGTTTTTCAAAGCGCCGGATAAGGATGCCATGACAGCGGCATTCAAGGAATATACCGGGAAACAGCTCAAAAAAGCAGAGCGACCGTCTGTGCTTGAAAAGCTCCAAAAGTTCAAGACACTTATTAAGGCGGCTGTAGTAGATCGGACGCGAAAGAAGGAACGTGAGCGATGAAAAAGAAGATCAATTTCAAAAAGCTCATTATCCCCAATATCCCGTATGTGTTCATTGCGCTTCTGGGAACCAAGCTCGGTGAAGCCGCGCGGCTGGCACCGGGTACGGATTTTGCCGGGAAGCTGACGCACATCATGGAAGGTTTCACCGCCGCTTTTTCGTCCATTGCCCCCAGCTTCCACCCGATAGACCTCTGCGTTGGTATTGCCGCTGCAGGCGCTATCCGACTGGCGATCTACATTAAAAGTAAGAACGCCAAAAAATTCCGTAAAGACATCGAATACGGCTCTGCCCGTTGGGGAAAACCGGAGGACATCGCCCCGTATATCGACCCGGCGTTTGAGAACAACATCATTCTCACGCAAACGGAGAGCCTGACCATGAACAACCGTCCCAAAGACCCAAAAACAGCGCGAAATAAAAACGTGCTGATTATCGGCGGCTCCGGTTCCGGTAAGACCCGCTTCTGGATCAAGCCTAACCTGCTCCAATGCACATCGGAGAAATATCCCGTCAGTTTTGTGGTCACAGACCCCAAGGGCAGCGTCGTGTGTGAGTGCGGAAAAGCTCTGCTCCGCAACGGGTATAAGCTGAAAATTCTTAACACCATCAACTTCGGAAAGTCCATGCACTATAACCCTTTTTCGTATATCCATAGCGAAAAGGACATTCTGAAGCTGGTCACTTGTCTGATCGCCAACACCAAAGGCGAAGGAAAGGCAGGCGACGATTTTTGGGTGAAAGCCGAAACGCTGCTCTATACCGCGCTGATCGGGTACATCCACTATGAAGCGCCGGTGGAAGAACAGAATTTTTCCACGCTGATCGAGTTTATCAATGCCATGGAAGTCCGGGAGGACGATGAGGAATTTAAGAACGCCGTAGACCTTATGTTTGAAGATTTGGAGAAACGAAAGCCCCGCCATTTTGCCGTCCGACAGTATAAGAAGTACAAACTGGCGGCAGGCAAAACAGCAAAATCCATTCTGATCTCCTGCGGTGCGCGTCTTGCTCCTTTTGACATTCAGGAGCTGCGCGATCTGACAGCGTATGACGAACTGGAACTGGACACCCTGGGCGACCGAAAAACAGCCCTGTTCATCATCATGTCCGATACGGACGATACCTTTAACTTTCTCATTTCCATGTGTTATACCCAGCTTTTCAATCTGCTCTGCGAAAAAGCAGACGATGTGTACGGTGGGCGCTTGCCCGTTCATGTACGCTGTCTTGTAGACGAAGCCGCAAACATCGGTCAGATTCCGCGATTAGAAAAGCTGGTTGCCACAATCCGTTCCCGTGAAATCTCCTGCTGTCTTGTTCTGCAGGCGCAGTCCCAGCTCAAGGCGCTGTACAAGGACAACGCCGATACGATCATAGGGAATATGGACAGCACCGTATTCCTTGGTGGGCGTGAACCGGGGACGCTGAAAGAACTTTCGGCGGCGCTCGGTAAGGAAACCGTGGATATTTACAACACCGGCGAAAGCCGTGGGCGTGAAACATCCCATTCTCTGAACTATCAAAAGCTCGGCAGAGAGCTGATGTCACAGGACGAACTTGCCGTTATGGACGGAGGTAAATGTATCCTCCAACTGCGCGGCGTCCGTCCGTTCCTGTCCGACAAATATGATCTCACCAAACATCCTCTTTACCGTTATACATCCGACTATGACAAGAGAAACACTTTGGACATAGAGCGTTTCCTGTCCCGGAATCTCAGGCTGAAGCCGGAGCTTGCCTGTGATGTTTACCACGTTGATCTCTCCGGCACACCCGCCGTCTGATTTCGGCGGTTCATATATAAATCAGTGACCATCGTGGGAAAGCGTACCTTCAAAAATCTTTATTATTTCGGAGGTACTAAATGGATTTCTTTAACTCTGCAATCAACGTTCTTCAGACGCTGGTTATTGCCCTCGGTGCCGGTCTCGGTGTTTGGGGTCTGGTCAACCTGATGGAAGGTTACGGCAACGACAACCCCGGTGCCAAGAGCCAGGGCATGAAGCAGCTCATGGCCGGTGCCGGTGTCGCCGTGATCGGTATTGTTCTCGTCCCGCTTCTGTCCGGTCTGTTTGTTACCGGCTAATACCAACCTTTAATTCCTATATCTGTGGGGATGCCGTCTGAGGGCGGCATCCCCTTGAAAGGAGGGCAACCCAATGGATTATTTATGGGACAAAATTACGGAATGGCTGAAAGAAATGCTCGTTGGCGGCATCACCAGTAATCTTTCCAATATGTTCGATGCAACCAATCAAAAGGTTGCCGAGATCTCCGGGGAGGTTGGACTGACACCGCAGGCATGGAACGCAAGTATCTTTAACATGATACAAACGCTGTCCGAGACCGTAATCGTCCCCATAGCAGGCGCGATACTCGCCTTTGTTATGACGCTGGAGCTGATCCAGCTCATCACTGACCGAAACAACATGAATAATGTGGATACATGGATGTTCTTCAAGTGGATTTTCAAATCTGCCTGCGCCGTTCTGATTGTTACAAACACATGGACTATCGTGATGGGTGTATTCGATGCGGCTCAAAGCGTAGTCTCACACGCTTCGGGTGTCATCATAGGAGATACAGCCATTGACATATCGACAGTCATAACAGATATGGAAGCAAGGCTCATGGAAATGGACATTGGACCCTTGTTCGGACTATGGTTCCAATCCATGTTCGTCGGCATTACCATGTGGGCGCTGACGATCTGCATCTTTATCGTCATTTACGGGCGTATGATCGAGATTTACCTTGTCACATCCGTTGCTCCCATCCCTATGGCGACCATGCTCGGAAAGGAATGGGGCGGCATGGGACAGAACTATCTCCGCTCTCTGCTTGCGCTCGGTTTCCAAGCGTTTCTGATCGTAGTCTGCGTGGCGATCTATGCGGTACTTGTGCAGAACATCGCGGTTGTAGATGACATCAGCAATGCGATCTGGACGTGCATGGGATATACGGTGCTGCTGTGCTTCTGCCTGTTCAAGACAAGCAGCCTTGCCAAGTCCGTGTTCAATGCCCATTGACGGAGGTGAAACAATATGGCATACGTCAATGTCCCCAAGGACTTAACCAAAGTAAAAACCAAGGTGCTTTTCAATCTCACGAAAAGACAGCTCATTTGTTTCGGCGGCGGTCTGTTGATCGGTCTGCCGATTTTCTTTTTGCTCAAAAGCGTGACCGGCGCAAGCGTTGCGGCGATGGCAATGATTATTGTCATGCTCCCCGCGTTCTTGCTTGCCATGTATGAAAAGAACGGTCAGCCGCTGGAGGTCATTGTTCGAAACATTATTCGCGTCTGCGTTCTGAGACCGAAACAGCGCCCCTATAAGACCAACAACTTTTATGCCGTTTTGAAACGGCAAGACCAATTAGACCGGGAGGTGTATCAAATTGTCCACGGTAAAAAAGCTGAGCCGCGCCGAGCGTCAGCAGATCGAAGCCGCCATCGTCAGAGCGAACAGGACGGATAAGAAAGAAAAATCGGCGCAGGACAGCATCCCTTATCAGCGTATGTGGCCGGACGGCATCTGCCGCGTCACCGATACGCACTACACCAAAACCATTCAGTATCAGGACATCAACTACCAGCTTTCGCAGAACGAGGATAAAACCGCGATCTTTGAAGCATGGTGTGATTTCCTCAACTATTTCGATAGCTCTGTCAAATTCCAGCTTTCCTTTGTGAATCTGTCTGCTTCCAAGGATACCTTTGCCAAGAGCATCAATATCCCGCCGCAGGGCGATGAGTTTGACAGCATCCGTGCAGAATACGCCGCCATGCTCCAGAATCAGCTTGCCCGTGGCAACAACGGTCTGATTAAGACCAAATATCTTACTTTCGGTATCGACGCAGATAATTTCCGCTCTGCCAAGCCAAGACTTGAGCGTATCGAGACCGATATACTCAATAACTTCAAGCGATTAGGCGTAAGCGCCGAGCCATTGAACGGACATGATCGGCTGCGCGTTCTCCATGACATTCTCCGTATGGACGAAATGGAGCCGTTCCGCTTTTCGTGGGACTGGCTGGCTCCCTCTGGGCTGTCCACCAAGGACTTTATTGCCCCCAGCTCCTTTGAGTTCAGAACCGGCAAACAGTTCACGATGGGTAAGAAACTGGGCGCAGTCAGTTTCGTGCAGATTTTAGCACCGGAGCTGAACGACCGTATGCTGGCAGATTTTCTTGATATGGAAAGCAGCATCGTAGTCAATCTTCATGTGCAGTCTGTCGATCAGGTGAACGCCATCAAAACGGTCAAGCGCAAGATTACCGACCTTGATAAAAGCAAGATCGAAGAACAGAAAAAGGCAGTTCGCGCGGGATATGACATGGACATTATTCCGTCCGACCTTGCCACCTACGGCGCGGAAGCCAAGAAGCTGCTGCAGGATTTGCAGTCCCGCAATGAGCGAATGTTTCTTTTAACTTTCCTCATTATGAACACCGCTGATACCCAGCGGCAGCTCGGTAATAACATCTTCCAAGCATCCAGCATTGCACAGAAATATAACTGTCAGCTCACGCGGCTGGATTTCCAACAGGAGGAAGGACTGATGAGCAGTCTGCCCCTCGGTCTCAATCAGATTGAGATCCAGCGCGGATTGACAACCTCCAGTGTGGCGATTTTCGTTCCGTTTACCACGCAGGAACTGTTCCAATCCGGGCGTGAAGCCTTGTACTACGGCATCAACGCGCTGTCCAATAACCTCATCATGGTTGACCGCAAGCTGTTGAAAAATCCCAATGGACTGATACTCGGCACTCCCGGCTGTCTGCACGGGGATACCCGTATTCTTTTGGAAAATGGCACCGCGATCAGCATTGCCGAGTTGGTGAAATACGGCATCGACACAGTGAGCGTTAAAGCCTGCGACGAGGAAACCGGCAAGATCATCAATACCATTGCCCGCGACATCCGCATCGAAAAATATGTGGATAAGGTCTGGAAGCTGTATTTTGCGGATGGTTCCGAGCTGTGCTGTACCGGCACCCACCTCATCATGGATGCGGACGGCACTTATATCGAAGCCGAAAAAATCAAAGACGGTATGAAGCTCAGCGGCGGTCAGATCGTCAGCCGAGTTGCCGTACAAACGCTGCCGGAGAAAATCCCGGTGTATGACATGAGCGTACCGCACTATCTCAATTTCGTGTTGGAAAACGGTCTGATCGTACACAACAGCGGAAAATCCTTTTCCGCAAAGCGTGAGATCACCAACGCCTTTTTGCTCTGTCCCGATGATGACATTCTCATCTGTGATCCAGAGGGTGAATATACGGCACTTGTGGAGAGGTTAAATGGACAAATCCTGAAATTGTCCCCAACCGGCAAAGGCTACGACGGTGAGCCGTGTTACATCAATCCCATGGATTTGAACCTTGATTACAGCGACGATGATAACCCATTGTCTCTGAAATCCGACTTTATTTTGTCGCTCTGTGAGTTGATCGTCGGCGGCAAAGACGGTCTGGCACCTGTTGAAAAGACCATCATCGACCGTTGTGTGCGGATTGTCTATCGGGACTATCTGAACGACCCGAAACCGGAGAATATGCCGGTTCTGGAGGACTTGTATAACGCCCTCCGCGCACAGGACGAAAAGGAAGCGCAGTATGTAGCGACCGCTTTGGAAATCTACGTTACCGGTTCACTTAACGTGTTCAACCACCGTACCAATGTCAACATCAATAACCGTATTGTCTGTTATGACATCAAGGAGTTGGGAAAGCAGCTCAAAAAGATCGGTATGCTGATCGTCCAGGATGCGGTCTGGAACCGTGTGACCATTAACCGCGCCGCCCACAAAACCACCAGATACTATATGGACGAGTTCCATCTGCTTCTGAAAGAGGAACAAACGGCAAGCTATTCCGTAGAAATCTGGAAGCGATACCGCAAATGGGGAGGTAAACAATCTGCAGTTGTATTTTGCATGAGACTGTGGATATATGCCGTCTTAATCGAAACCGAAATAAACGGTTAAGAATATCAGCGGAGAAGAAACCGGAGAAGGTTTTGCAATCCCAATCCGAGTGGAAGGCTGTCTGCAACAAGACAGTCACACGCAACGCATAGAGCCTGAAACTGCTTGCAGAATATAACGGCTCCAAGAGTCTCCGCTATCGTTTCGGTCAACGGTTCGCCGTTGGATAAAAAGGTATGCTATGCCGGGTGTGAAATGACACACCGCTGAAAATGGGTGAAAGCCCCGGAGGGATGGATAAAAAGCCATCCGATAATCACAACTCAGATCCCAACCGGTATCACACAGAACGTCAAAGACTTGCTTGCCAGCCGCGAAGTGGAGAACATTTTTGAAAACTCCGACTTCGTGTATATGCTCAATCAGGCCAGCGGCGACCGCCAAATCCTTGCCAAGCAGCTCAATATCTCGCCCCACCAGCTTTCCTATGTAACCCACTCCGGTGAAGGTGAAGGACTGCTGTTCTACGGCAACACGATCCTGCCGTTCATTGACCGCTTCCCCAAGGATACAGAGCTGTATAAGGTCATGACCACCAAGCCCCAAGAGGTGGCGTCCGAATGAAACGGGAGCCGCGCTTACAATTCACCGATGAGGAACGTGCGGCACCGGAGCTGAAGAAATCCATCAAAAAGGTGGACAAAGCGGCGGCGAAGGCGGATAAGGCTCAAAGCAAGATACCCACCAAAAAGGTGCTTGCCAAAGAACGCACCGCCGATCCTGCCACCGGCAAGGTCAAAACCCGTCTTCATTTTGAAGAAATGGAGAAAAAGCCACCGTCTAAATTGGCTCATGTAACCGCAGATACTCCCATCAATGCACTGTCTATGCAGTTTCACCGTGAGGTGCAGCAGAGCGAAGATGACAATGTGGGCGTGGAATCGGCACACAAACTGGAAAAAGCTGCCGAGAGCGGCGGGCGGCTGATACAGTCCGCTCACCGTTCCCATCAGCTCAAACCGTACCGCGAAGCAACCCGCGCCGAGCATCAGCTTGAAAAAGCCAATGTCAATGCTTTGCATAAAAAGGCGCAGACAGAAACGCCGACAAGTAATCCCTATTCCAAATGGCAGCAGAAGCAGGCGATCAAAAAGCAGTATGCCGCTGCCAAATCCGGCAAGACCACGGAAAACGCAACCAAAACTGCGGAAGCGGCGACCAAAACCGCGAAAAAAGCTGCGGAGAAAGCCAAAGAAGCCGGTGAGTTTGTATGGCGGCATAAAAAGGGCTTTGCCATCGCTGCCGGTCTGCTTCTGATTCTTGCGTTCTTTCTCAATGGTCTGTCCTCTTGTTCGGTCATTCTGGAGGGCGTCGCTTCGGGCGTGACCGCCAGTACCTACGCTTCACAGGATGCCGACATTGAGGGGGCGGAAGAAGCCTACTGTGCCATGGAGGATGAACTGCAAGACTACCTCGACACCTATGAACGAACCCACGATTATGACGAATACCACTATGATCTCGACAGTATAGAGCATGACCCTTATGTGCTGATCTCCATTCTTTCCGCCCTCCATCCCGGCGAGTGGACGTTGAGCGATGTGCAAGGGACACTGCAAATGCTGTTTGACAAACAGTACATTCTCACAGAAACCGTCACAACGGAAATACGGTATCGCACCGAAATCCGTACCGGTTATCGTGCTGTGACAGACCCGAACACCGGGCAGACAACGCTTGATCCATATCAGTATGAGGTTGAAGTGCCGTACACCCACTATATCTGCACGGTCACACTGGAAAACTTCGATCTCTCCCATGTGCCGGTTTACATTATGAGTGAAGAACAGCTTGGAATGTATGCAACGTATATGTCCACGTTGGGCAACCGTCCCGACCTGTTCACCGGCTCTGAGTATATCGGACGTTACGGTGAGGGCAGCTATACGGAATACGATATTCCCCCCGAAGCATTGGAAGATGAAGTATTCGCCGCCATGATCGAAGAAGCAGAAAAGTATCTCTGCTATCCCTATGTATGGGGTGGCAGCAGTCCTTCCACTTCTTTCGACTGCTCCGGTTTTGTGAGTTGGGTCATCAATCATTCCGGCTGGGATGTAGGCAGACTTGGCGCACAGGGGCTTTGCAATATCTGTACTCCGGTATCGGCATCCAATGCACAGCCGGGTGATCTCGTGTTCTTCGTCGGAACCTATGACACACCGGGCGTTTCTCATGTGGGCATCTATGTCGGTGACGGGATGTTTATCCACTGCGGCGACCCCATTTCCTATGCAAACCTAAATTCAAGTTATTGGCAGGAGCATTTTTACTGCTACGGACGCCTGCCCTAAAGGAGAGTGAACACCAAATGAACCCCAAAATCCAAAAGCTCCGTGCGGAGCTTGCGAAAAACAAAGGTAAGATTTCCGAGCTGCAGGCGAAGAACCGGGAACTGGAAAAGCAGATTCGGGAACTGGAAGATACCGATATTATCGGGATGGTGCGTGAGCAAGGCATGAGCATGGAGCAGTTTGCCGAGCTGTTCCGCAAGATGCAGAACACACAGCCGCCCGATCACTACGATAAGGAGGAACCCCGATATGAGGAAAACTAAATTACGAACCTTTTCCTGCCTGCTGATGGCTGTACTCTGCATGACCGTTTTTTCCGTTACGGCTTTCGCCAGCGACGGCGGTTACTATGCTTCCGATGAAAGCGGCAATAATACACCGCCCGACGCCATCGACAGCATCACCATCTCCACGGAAGATGTGGAACTGAAGGACAACGGCAGTAATGCCACCACCGAGATCGACGGCGAAGTGATTGATCTGGATTCGTTCTTCAATAACCTTTTTGACATTTTCGGCGGCACGGATGCGCTGACCCCTGTGGGCAATCTGACTTTGATTGATGACATCCTGCAGAACGAAAACACCGAGAGTGTGGAGAGCGTGGAGAACGAACAGAAAAGCAAGCAGTTCATTACTGTCCAAAGCAAGAACGGTAATTACTTCTACATCATCATCGACCGCAGCGGTGACACCGAAAACGTGTATTTTCTGAACCTTGTGGATGAAGCTGACCTTTTGGCACTCATGGAGGACGGCGAGACAGAAAAGGCTCCTGCCACCTGTTCCTGTGCCGATAAGTGCGCTGCCGGTGCAGTCAATACCGCCTGTGAGATCTGCGCGGTCAACATGACCGAGTGTGTCGGAAAGGAAACCAAGCCCGTGGAACCGGACGAACCCAAAGAGCCGACCGACGAACCGACTGAGGAACCTGAGAAAAAGAACAACTCCGGTATTATCATCGTTATTCTGATTCTGGCTGTCGGCGGCGGTGCTGCATTCTATTTCTTCAAGGTGAAGAACGGCGGCAAGGGCAAAACCACCGGAAACACCAATCTGGACGACTATGATTACGGTGCCGATGACGATGAGTACGAGTTTGAGACCTATGAAGAACCGGAGGATGAACCTCTTGACGGGGACACGGAGGACGATGAAGTATGACCTACTTCACCCAAAGCCCCTTTGAAAGAATGATGGTACAGCGACCACGGAGTGAACGGAAAGAAATCCGTATCATTCTTGCCGCCGACCATCCGTGCCACGGCTGCAAGCGTTACGGACAGGGCTGTATCAAGCCCTGTTACCGTGATTTGCAGGTTGTCCCCAAGGAGGTGCTTCAGATATGCGTCTTATAATCGCGGAAAAGCCGTCTGTGGCACAGAGCATTGCCGCTATTCTGGGCGCAAAGAAGCGCAGCGACGGCTATCTTGAAGGAAACGGAAACATCGTTTCATGGTGCTACGGACATCTGGCAGAGTTATCGGATGCCGCAGCATATAATCCCGACTATGCCAAGTGGTCGATGAAAGACCTTCCTATCGTCCCCGATCCCTTCCGTTTTACCATTCGGGAGGATAAGCGCAAGCAGTTTGGGGTGTTGAAAAGCCTGATGCACCGGGCAGACGTGACCGAAGTAGTCAACGCCTGTGACGCGGGGCGTGAGGGTGAAGCAATCTTCCGCACCGTATATAATCTGTCCGACTGCAAGAAGCCCATGAGCCGTCTGTGGATCTCATCTATGGAAGATGATGCAATCCGCGACGGCTTTTCCAATCTCCGACCGGGCAGAGAGTATGACGGTCTGTATCAAGCCGCAAAATGCCGCAACGAAGCCGACTGGCTGGTGGGTATCAACGCCACGCGGTACTTTTCCTTGCTGTACGGACCAACGCTGAATATTGGACGTGTGGTTTCGCCTACGCTGGCTCTGCTCGTGCAGCGTGAAGCGGAGATCGCCGCCTTTATCCCCGAAAACTTCTATACCGTTCAGCTCGACTGTGGTTTTGCCGCCGCTTCGGAAAGAATGAAGGAAAGAAGCGATGCGGAGAAAATAAAGGCACTGTGCGATGGAAAATCTGCTGTGGTAAAATCCGTAGAACGCCGGGAGAAGTCAGAAAAGGCACCAGCCCTTTACGATCTGACTACGCTCCAGCGCGATGCAAACCGAACCCTCGGTTACACGGCACAGCAAACCCTCGATTACCTTCAGGAGCTTTATGAAAAGAAGCTCTGTACCTATCCCCGTACCGACAGCCGTTATCTATCCGATGATATGGAAGCATCCGTACCCGCGTTTGTCGCTGCCGCTGTTTCCATCTGTGGAGCTGCGGCACCGGTGGCCATGAACGCAAAACAGGTATGCAACAGTAAAAAAGTCAGCGATCACCACGCCATTGTTCCTACGGTAAGCGCCGGTAACGCTGATCTGGATGCGCTTCCTCTTGGAGAGTGTGAAGTGCTGAAGCTGGTTGCAAAAGGACTGCTCCGCGCAGTCAGCGAAGCATACCGATATGCGGAAACCGCCGTAACTCTGGACTGCTGTGGTCACAGCTTTACTGCCAAAGGCAAAACCGTTCTTGTTCCCGGCTGGCATGGCTATGGACAGGACAAAGAGGAAAACACCGACCGTCTGCCCGATCTTGCCGAAGGACAAGAGCTGACGGTCACATCTGCTGCCGTCAAAAGCGGAAAAACCACGCCGCCCAAGCACTATACAGAGGATACGATCCTGTCTGCCATGGAAAACGCCGGTGCCAAGGATATGCCGGAAGATGCCGAGCGAAAAGGCATCGGTACACCGGCAACCCGCGCCGGTATTCTGGAAAAGCTGGTGTCCTCCGGTTTCGTGGAACGGAAGAAGCAGAAGAAAACTGCCCATCTGATTCCGACCTCCCTCGGTACTGCAATCATCACCGTTTTGCCCGAACAGCTCCAGTCTCCCCAGCTTACAGCGGAATGGGAGCATCGTCTGAAACAGATCGAGTACGGAGAGTTGGATGTCGGTGCTTTTATGGACAGCATCACCGATATGTTGCGGGAGCTGATGCAGACTTATGAGGTTGTCCCCGGTGCAGAGGTGTTGTTTCCATCAGGGCGTGAAGTGGTTGGCAAATGCCCCCGCTGTGGTGCGAATGTATCCGAAACGCCCAAGGGCTTCTTCTGTGAAAACCGCACCTGTAGCTTTGCCCTGTGGAAGAACAGCAAGTTCTTTTCCGCAAAGAAAAAGGCTTTGACCCCATCCATCGCCACCGCTCTGCTGGCAGACGGTAAAGTGCTGCTGAAAGGCTGTCACTCCGCAAAGACCGGCAAGACCTATGATGCCGTGGTGCTTTTGGTGGATGACGGACAGCAGGCATCCTATAAACTGGATTTCGGAAAGGAATAACGTACACGGAGAACAGTATCAATAAACTGCGCGCCGCTGCGCTTTTGGCTCCTGCTGTTATGCGCGAGTGCATAGGCAGAATCAATCAATTCTCTTTGAGCTGTGACAGTTATGCTGACCCAACCGTTTGTCTGATTACCGCCTTTGAAGCGTTGGACTTTAGAGAAAAGGTTATGATCGGAATGCGGCTGGGCTTTGATTATTCCAACGACTATCAGCCGACAGCACCGCATAAGTACATCGACCTTGCTACTGCTTTTGAAATGACCGCACCGGAATCTGCAAGCAAAATATGCCGTAAGGCTTATCACAAAATCGCCCGTATGGTAATGGAAAAACCCGATTATTGTACGGGACTGCAACAATGAAAGGAGAACGCACAATGAAAAAGAAATGGATTATTATTGGTATCGGCACCGCCGCTGCAGGTATTCTCGGCGCTGTTGCCGTGCGCCTGTTTTCTGACGGCAAACGCGCAAGAGCGTTCCGATGAGACTGACCAAATATGAAATGGAGACGATCCTGCTGTACAACGAAGCGGAGCAGACCGCCAGCGTGTACACCCATGACCCCAAGCTGATTGCCAAACTGAGACGGTTATCCGAAAAATACCCCGACCTTATTTACCCGGAAAAAACCGAACGCGGAAACGCGGTCAGCTACATTGTCCCCAAACGCTGTGTCAGCGTCCGGGAGCCGTACAGCGAAGCACGGCGCAAGGCAGACAGTGAACGTGCCAAGCGCACGGGAATTGTACCTCCGGGCAGGAGCGTATCTTCCAAAACCGAATAAGCAAACGCTCCTGCATAGGTAGTTTTTTCGCCTGTGCAGGAGCGTTATTTTTTTATGACCATACGACCGGAAAGGAGAATTACCATGGCTGAAAAACAGTCCAACAAAGACCGTATCAAAGAAATCACAGCCGGGATTGAGCAAGGTATCAAAGAACTGTTTGAGAGCGACCGATACCGGAATTACCTTGTCACCATGAGCCGCTTTCACAAATACTCCGTGAACAATGTCATGCTCATTCATATGCAGCGTCCTGATGCCACGCTGGTGGCAGGCTTCAACAAGTGGCGCGACCAATTCGGCAGAAACGTGATGAAGGGCGAAAAAGGCATCAAGATCATTGCCCCTGCGCCCTATAAGAAGAAAATCGAAGAAATGAAGCTCGACCCGGACACCAAGGCTCCGGTGCTGGATAAGGACGGCAACGCCATCATCGAAGAAAAAGAAATCCGTATCCCCATGTTCAAGGTGGCGACTGTGTTCGATGTATCACAGACCGAGGGTAGACCGCTGCCACAGCTTGCGTCCGATCTGACAGGCAACGTGCAGCAGTATGAGATTTTTGTGGAAGCTCTGCGCCGCACATCTCCCGTTCCCATTGAGTTCAAACCCATTACACCGGATACGGACGGCTTTTTGAGTTTAACCAATCAGACCATCACCATCCGGGAAGGTATGAGTGAAGTACAAACCGTATGTGCCGCCATTCACGAAATTGCCCACGCCAAACTCCATAACACCGGCACGCCCATTCCCGAAAATGCACCCGTATATCAGGAAGTGGAGATCTTCGACATTCCTGCCCTGTTCTCCAACGGACGCATTCCGTCTGCGGACATTCCCGAAGGGCTGTTCCGCTACGATCTGCGCGGCTCCGACGATGACCCCGGTATGCCGATTGCCGTTGAGGAAAATGTGCTGGTCAATCACGCCGGTGCTATTCTGACAGCCAAACCGCTGTCCCTACCCGAAGAAGGTCGGCTCATGTTCACCGAAGATGACGGACTTAATTTTGTAGGCGGCGAGATCACCGCTTATCAGTTCCGGGAGGAACAGAAAAAAGACCGTCAGACCGAGGAAGTGGAAGCTGAAAGCATTTCCTACACTGTCTGCCAGTATTACGGTATCGAGACCTCCGAAAACAGCTTCGGTTATGTGGCAAATTGGTCGAAAGGCAAGGATTTGAAAGTTCTGCGCGAGAGTTTGGAGACTATCAACAGAACGTCCTCCGATCTGATTACCGAAATAGACCGACACTTTGACGCCATCTGCAAGGAACGCGGTATTAGCCGCGAATCGGAAATCGTTGAATATGAAACTGTATATCCCCATGCTATCCCCGAAACGATTGCAGCATTTTCTCACGATTTTGCTGACTTTATGATGGACGCACATAATGAGTATCCATTTATCGCTCTGCCTGCCGATAGTGCAGACGGCATCGTAGCATGGACTATGGAAAAGCTGGAAAACCATAAGTTTTCTGCTGTCCGATATGCGTTTCCCGATACCACTGCTGAGAGCGATGATGAACCCGATATGTTCAGCGAAGCGTTCTACGCGAAGTATGACAACCTAACCGCCCGTTTGCAGGAGATGGGCAAAAAGGAATACGTCCGTAAGGAACCCACGCTGCCCGAAACAGTCTCATCTGATACCCCGGCTTTCAACCGTGAAGAAGCCTTATATCTTGTGGATGATACCGTTTATCTCCATGTGCAGCCTACCGATGGCGGCTATGATTACAGCCTCTATGACAAAGCAAGTATGAAGCTCACGGACGGCGGTATGATCGACATTGCCGACATCGAAGCATCCCCGGTCAGCTCTCTGCTGGGTGCTGTCCGTACCGAAGTGTTTGCCGTACAGGGTATGACACCGACCAAAGTGACTGCCGAAGATCTTGCTTTGCTGGAGCAGCTGCAGGCGGCTCAGACGGAAGTGGCAGCAGAAACCATGCTCCCCGAAACACCGGAACAGACAATGGACGAACCTTTACCCGATCCTACGCTCACCGTTTCCATGATGGAGCATTACGGCTATACCGATCACGATATGCTCCCACTGTCCAAAGACCGTGCTGTGGAGCTGATGGAACGGGATATTACCGTGTATGTTCTATACGATGACAACACCGAAGCCATGGTTTTTGAGACTGAGGACATTCTGAAGCATGATGGGATGTTTGGAATTACCCGTGAGGATTGGGATGCCGTCAAAGCAGACATTCCCCTGCGGGATGTAGAACAGCGTTTCTTGAACAGTCCCACCGATTCCATGGCGATCTATCAGCTCCGGCGCGATGCTCCGGTAGAACTGCGGTTCACAGGGCTTGACAGCTTGAAAGCTGCCCCCGATCCTGCCAATTATGAAGCGGTCTATACCCGTGAGGTTTACCCCGATGAAAACACCAGCCGGATTCTTGAAAACTTCTACTATATTTTCAACGAGGAACGCCCCGGCGACTTTGTTGGTCACAGTCTGTCTGTCAGCGACATCATTGCTCTGAAACAGGATGGCAAGGTATCATATCATTACTGCGACAGCTTCGGCTTTAAGGAACTGCCCACGTTCCAGCGACCGGAAAACTATCTGAAAGCGGCTGAAATGTCAATGGAAGATGATTACGGCATGATCGACGGCGTTATTAACAACGGCAAAGCCCCCAGCGTTGCCGATCTGGAAGCACAGGTTAAGGCAGGACAGTCTATTTCACTTCTCGACCTTGCCGAAGCGGTAAAACGGGAGAATAAGGCGAAAAAGCCCTCCGTGCTGGAACAGCTCAAAAGCCAGTCCCCGCAGGAACATACACACAAATCTACTCCGAAACGGAGTACAGAAAGGGAGATTTAACCATGAAGAATACCATCACTTTTGAAGAACAGCAGCTTATGAGCCTGTATAACAGCACCGGCACCCGTGAGGGGCTGATTGCATCGCTGACCGAAATGCGCGGCTATCTGGATGCGGATGAAACGGAACTGATGGAGCTGACTGACAGCGCCATTGCGAAACTCCGCGCCATGACCGATGCGGAGTATGATGCGCTGGAGCTGTTCCCGGACTTTGAACAGGAGGACACGGATGCCGACTAAATTACAGCTATACGCGCAGATGGCAGACCACACGGCAGGACAGATCACCGGCTCCTATCGGGAGTGGACGGCTTTTCTGGATACCGCCGCACGGCTGTATAAGTACCCCTACCATGAGCAGCTTATGATCTTCGCCCAGCGTCCTGATGCGACCGCCTGCGCTCCTTATGACCTCTGGAACAGCAAGCCGCTGAACCGATATGTCCGGCGCGGCTCCAAGGGTATCGCATTGATCGACACGGACGGCGACAGTCCAAAACTGAAATATGTATTCGATGTATCCGACACCGGTGGCGGCGAGAACTCTCGCCGCCCTTTTCTTTGGGAATACCGACAGGAACATGAAGCGGTTGTAACAGCGGCACTGGAACGTCGCTTTGAGGTCTCCGGTGAAAAGGGATTTGCCGAACAGTTGGAGGTTATCTCTGCACAACTGGTGGATGAATACTGGAACAATCACCAGCGCGACATATTCGACATCATTGCAGATTCTTTCCTTGAGGAGTATGATGATTTCAACGTCGGTGTTGCCTTTCGCAATGCGGCGGTGGTAAGTACCACCTATGTTTTGATGTCCCGATGCGGATTGGAGCCGGGTGAGTATTTTGTCCACGAGGATTTTCTGAACGTCTTTGATTTCAACACACCCCGGACGGTTGCCGCCCTGGGTAGTGCTATCAGCCAGTCCAGCGAAACGGTACTGCGGCAGATCGAAGTTACGATTAAAAATTATGAGCGCGAGAAAATCGCGGAAAGGAGCGAAAGCTATGAGCGAAATGACCTTCACGAAGAACGGGGACTATCTGATTCCCAATCTGAGCCTGTCCGAGACGAGCGAGAAGCCGCTGGGCAAGTACGGGAGGATGCGGAAGAATTACCTGAAAGAGCATCGACCGGTGCTGTGGAACAGCCTGCTGCTGTCGGAGAGCCTGTATCCCCATCTGAGGGAGATCGACGAGACGGCGACGAGCCGACTGGAGCGGATGATGCCGGAGCTGATGAAAGCGGCGGGCGTAACGGAGGAACTGAAAGCAACCGACCCGATGCAGTGGGTGGGACTGATGAACAACTGCAAAGCACAGGCGGAGGAAATCATCCTCGCGGAGCTGGTGTTCAGCTAAGTATCTTTGATGCCCCTACACAGGGCGAACAGCTCAGTATCTTCCCCACGGAAGCAGAACAAATACAGATCATCCGGGAAGCGGAGAGCGTGAAAGAAGCGCCCTCCGCTTTGTCATTTTCACAGGCAGATATTGATGATGAATTGCGTTGTGGCAGCGGATATGGCGGCGGTAAGCTGCGGATATATGCCATGTATCAGCATCAGCCCGACACCAAAACTGCGATTGCGTTTCTAAAGGACGAATACAACTGGTACGGACATAGCCATACCTTTATGGATGGTTCGTCCGGTTTCATCAATTATTCTCCCAATGGGATGAAACTCGATCATTATGAACCGGCATACGAGAAAACGCTCAAATGGAACGCAGTTGAAAAGCGGCTTCGCACCTTAATCACAGAGGGCAGTTACCTTACAGAAAGCGAAAAAGCACAATATACCGAAATTGAGCGTGAATACGCAGGGTTGGGTGGCGTTCCGATGCCTGTGGCAAGAATGGGTTTTCCTAAACCGAAAATGCCTGTTGCAGAAAAAACCGAAGCAATTTGGGACTACAACGACATCAAGCACGATCATCCCGACGATATTGTGCTGTATCAGATGGGCGATTTCTTTGAAATGTACGGCGAGGATGCAATCAATGTCGCAGAAGCATTAGAACTGACATTAACCACTCGTCCGCTGCCCGGTGGTCTTGGTCGTGTGGAAATGTGTGGTATCCCGGCGCACCGACTGGAACAGTATGTGGAACGGCTGCGGGATGAACACGATGTAACCGTTGCCGCGCTTGACCGTAACAGCGGCGAAAGGAACATCTATACCTTGCTCTCTGTTGACCATGAAGCTGAGCGGGCAATCGACGCCCATGAAGCGGAGTTTGGCGCAGACGGTACAAGAGTATTCCATGACCCCGCCGCCGATCAGCAACAGCCAACTGTAAAGGAACTGTTTGAGCAGTATAAATTGTCCGTTGGTAATGCGCTGGTTGCCGACACCACCTATGTCAATGCCTGCCGCAATTCTGACCGGGAAAATGCCCTTATCGAAGGTGCAGCTGCTATCCAGCGTATTGTTACAGAATCCGATGATCTCCAGCTCATAAAGCTCTACTTTGATATGCCGACCTTCCACAACCGTCTGCATCAGGAACTTTTGGATGAAACCTATCCCGCATTGGCAACTACGGTGACACCC